>JBBSLT010000224.1:0-3881 GCA_038233555.1 Acidimicrobiales bacterium | reverse complement strand
GCCTGGGACCACTGGCTGTATCTGATCGTTCCCTTCGTGGCCTACCTGGTCATCGTGCTCGGCCTCGTTCTGGCCGGCGAGGCCGGTGACAAGACCGACATCGTGGGAGTGCTGGTCCATCCCATCTCCTCAAGCCTGCAGCGCCTGACGGGATATCCGGGATGGTCCATGGCCGGGGTCCTCACCGGGCTGTTCCTCCTCGGCGTGGGCGTGACCGGCCTGTACTGGGACGTCGCCTTTCACATCGACTACGGGCGTGACGAGATCCTGTTCACCCCTTCGCACACCATGATCGTGCTGGCTCTGGGCGGGTTGTTGGTGACGGCCGGGGTGGTCGTGCTCTTCGCCACCCTCGAGCGGGCCGAGGCGGGCCGGCGGATCTGGGGCCTGCAGGTGCCGTGGTCGGCATTGGCGCTGGGCACACTGGGCCTCGGTGGCCTCATCGCCTTCCCCCTCGACGAGCTGTGGCACCGGGCCTTCGGCATCGACGTCACCCTGTGGAGCCCCACCCACCTCATGCTCGTGGGCGCCGGCAGCCTGGCCACCGTCGCCCTGTGGCTGATGCTGCGCGAAGGTCGAGGTCAGGCAGTTCCCACCTCGCTCGGGCGGATCATCGAGGTAGTCCTCCTCGGCGCCATCCTGACCGGGCTGTCCACCCTTCAAGGAGAGTTCGACTTCGGCGTTCCCCAGTTCCAGGTGCTGTACCTGCCCGTGCTGATGGCGGCGGCGTCGGGCTTCGCTCTGGTGCTGGCTCGCCTGGCGCTCGGTCGGGGAGGGGCAGCCAAGTCCCTGGTGGCCTTCCTGGTCATCCGGGGCTTGGTGGCCCTCTTGATCGGCGGCGCCCTCAATCACACCGTGCCCCGCTTTCCCCTCTACCTGGCGGCCATGCTGGCCGTGGAAGGAGTCGGGTGGTGGCTGGGGACCGAGCGACGGTTGCGCTTCGCCGTGGTGTCGGGTGCGGTGGTGGGAACCATCGGACTGGCCGGGGAGATCCTCTGGATCGAGGCGCTGGGCTGGTTCCACGTCTCGGCGGTGCTGCCCAAGGCCCTGATCCTCGCCCCCCTGGCTGCGGTCGCGGGCGCCATCCTGGCCGTCGGGGTGGGCCGGGTGGCATCCGGTGGGCCACGGCTGCCGGCGGCGGTTTTCGGCGGTGCCCTGGTGGTGCTGCTCGTCGTGCTCGCCTACCCACTGCCCCGCACCGTGGGCGACGTCGACGCTGTGATCCGCCTGCAGCCGGTGGGTGAGACAGGCGAGATGGCCGATATCCAGGTCGAGCTTCAGCCGGCCGATGCCGCCGTCGGGGCCACTGCCTTCGGGTTGGTGTCATGGCAGGGAGGCGGAAGGGTGCTATCCGAGTTGGTAGAGGTGGGCCCCGGTCGGTACATGTCGGCCACGCCCATGCCCATCACCGGGAGCTGGAAGACCATGATCGGGCTCCAGCGGGGCGACCAGGTGATGGCGGCGCCCATCTACCTGCCCGCCGATCCCGAGATCGGAGCCTCGGCCGTGCCCGCCGAGCCCGTGCGAGAGATCTCCTTCGTGCGCAACACCGAGGTCCTGCTGCGCGAGGCCCACGACGGCCCGACGTGGCCGGCGGTGGTGGCCTACTCGTCCCTGGCCGTGGTCCTCGCTTCGTGGCTGGCTCTGCTGGCCCTGGCTGCCAACCGGATCTGTGGACCGGCCGGCGGCGGCACCGCAGCTCCGCCGAAGTCCACTCCTCCCCGATCCGAGCGCCGACCCGAGCTCCAACGGGTGGGCTGAAGCAACGCACCACCGATCAGGGAGGACAAGCTGAGTTCGTGAACGACCTTGTCTTGCAGCCCAGCGCCATGGTGGCGGGCGGCGCCGCGTTGGCCCGGGACGAGACCGGCCGGGTGGTCTTCGTCGAGGGGGCCCTGCCCGGCGAACAGGTTGTGGTCCGTATCAGCGACGCCCGGCGCGACTTCGCCCGGGCCTCCGTCGTCAAGGTGCTCCAAGCCTCGCCGGAGCGGGTCGGCCCCCCCTGTCCGGCCCTGGCCGCGGGGTGCGGCGGCTGTACCTGGCAACACGTTCGCCCTGAGGCGCAACTTCGGTTCAAAGTCGACATCGTCATGGACGCGCTCCGGCGCATCGGCCGCCTCGCCGAGCCACCCTTGCCGTCGATCCAGCCGTTGGCCGGCCCGGCCCTGCGCACGACCGCCCGGCTGGGCGTCTCGGCATCGGGTCGCGCCGGCCACAACCGCCGGGGTGACGTCGGCGGGAGCCGCCGCAGAGGGGCGAAGCGGCAGCGATCGTCTGACGTGGTGGAGACCGACGCTTGCCTGGCCGCCCACCCTCTTCTCGAGGAGCTGATGGTGGACGGTCGCTATCCGGGTGCAGGCGAGGTGCTGTTGCGGGTGGGCGTGGCCTCGACTGAACGACTGGTGCGGGTGAACGACGGCGTTGACCGCGTGAAGGTGGCCGATGATGTGACGGTCGTGCGTAAGGGCGACCACCAGTCGGGCTATGTCCACGAGGAGGTGGCGGGCCGGCGCTTCCGCATCGGGGCCGAGTCCTTCTTCCAGTCCGGCCCGGTGGCGGCCACCGGTCTGGTGGAGGCGGTGATGGCGGCGGTGGGAGACGCGCTGGCGAGCGGCGGTCACCTCGTCGACCTTTATGCCGGCGTCGGGCTCTTCGCCTCGGTCGCCGGCGCCCGATGTGGGGCTCGGGTCACGGCCGTGGAGAGCTCGGCCTCGGCAGTGGTCGACGCCACCGTGAACCTGGCCGGCATCGATGCCCGGATCGAGGCCGGTGAGGTGGGGCGATGGCAGCTCGGACCCGGTGAGGCAGCGCCGGAGGTGGTGGTCGCCGATCCGGCCCGCCCCGGCCTAGGCCGGCCTGGCGTAGCCGCCGTGGTCGCCGCCGGCGCCCCCCGTGTGGTGCTCGTGAGCTGCGATCCGGCATCGCTTGCTCGTGACGCCCAGCTGCTGTCGGCCTCCGGCTACCGGCTGACGTCGCTGTCCTTGGTCGACGCCTTTCCCCACACCGCCCACGTCGAGACGGTCAGCCGCTTCGACCGGTGACGGTTGCCTTTGGAGATCTCACGTTTCGGCGCCCGGCACCGTTGACAGAGGGATGAGGGTGCAACCGCCGTTCGAGCGGCTGCTCGAGGAACACGGTTCTGTGGTGCTGGCCGTGTGCCGGGCGCTGCTCGGCCCCACCGACGCCGAGGATGCATGGTCAGAGACGTTTCTGGCGGCTCTGGAGGCATACCCGCGCCTGCGACCAGACAGCAACGTTCGCGCTTGGCTGGTGACCATTGCGCAGCGCAAGGCCATCGACCAGTTGCGAACCCGGAGCCGCACGCCGGTCCCGACCAAGGATCTGCCCGAGTCGGCGACGGTCGAGATCATGCCCAGCGACTCCGACAGCGACCTGTGGCGGGCCCTGGAGGCATTGCCGTTCAAGCAACGAGGAGCGGTGGCCGGCCACTACCTGGCCGGCCTGGCCTACGCCGAGGTCGGCGCCGCCCTCGACAGCAGCGAGGTCGCCGCCCGACGGGCGGCTGCCGACGGCATCGCCAACCTACGCAAGACCTACCGGAGAGGACAGGTGTCATGAGCTTCGATCAACCCAGTGACGACCAGATCGTCGGGGACCTGCTGGCGACGGGCCCGGAGCTCGATGTGCAGACCGGCGACAGGCTTGCGGCCCGCTTGGCCGTCGAGGCCGAGCAGCGCAACCTGCTCGACGTCTCCTACCGGACCACCGACAGCCCCGTAGGCAGGCTTCTCTTGGCGGCCACGTCAGAGGGCCTGGTCCGGATCGCCTTCGACTGCGAGAACCACGACTCGGTCCTCACCCGTCTGGCTGCCCAGATCAGCCCCCGGATCCTGCGTTCCCCGGAGCGCCTGGACGAGGTC
>JBBSLT010000223.1:0-3884 GCA_038233555.1 Acidimicrobiales bacterium | reverse complement strand
GAGAACTACCGGGCCGATTCCGGCCTGGTGGCCACCCTGGTCGTGCTCGAGCAGCTTTCGGTGGCCGGGGTGGCGCTCTCGGAGCTGGTGGCTCCACTCGACCGCTACGCCGCCTCGGGGGAGATCAACTCCCGGGTGGACGATCCCCCGGCCGTCATCGAGCAGGTGGCCGCCACCTTCGCCGATGCCGAGGTCGATCGCCTCGACGGCCTCACCGTCGACCTCGGCGACTGGTGGTTCAACCTGCGGGCGTCCAACACCGAACCGCTACTGCGCCTCAACCTGGAGGCACCCACGAGCGAGGAGTGCCAGGCGCACACCGACAACGTCCTCGCCTTGATACGAGGAGGAGCCTGATGGCGCTCAGCCCCCAGCTACTGGAGATCCTGGCCTGTCCCGAGGACAAGGGCCCGCTGTACTACCTGGGCGACGAGCAAGCCCTGTACAACCCCCGCCTCAAACGCCGCTACGACATCCGCGACGACATCCCCATCATGCTCATCGACGAGGCCACCAGCGTCGACGACGACGAGCACGAGCGCATCATGGCCAAGGTCGAGGCCGAATCCCTCTCTCCCACCTTCTCGGCGTGACCTCGGAGACGACCGACCCGGACGGGGCAGGCGAGGTGCTCGACACTCTCGACATGTTCGAGACGTCGGCGGGGATGGCCGAACAGGTCTTCGACGCCGCCATACGGGCACGGGGCCTCGACGGGCTGCCCGAGCGCGGTCGCATTGAGAACGTGGTGGTGCTCGGCATGGGGGGCAGCGGCATGGCCGGCGACGTCTTGGCCGCTACCGCCGGTCCGTTCCTGCCCGTGCCCGTCATCGTCTCCAAGGGCTACGAGCTGCCTGCCTTCGTCGGGGAGACGTCGCTGGTCTTCGCGGTGTCGTTCTCGGGCAACACCGAGGAGACCGTCGAGGTGGCCTCGGCCGCTGCCGTCGAGGGAGCACGGCTGGTCGTCGTCACCCAGGGTGGCGAGCTGGGACGGCTGGCCGCCAGTTGGGGCGTGCCCATCGTCACCGTGCCCACCGACATCGCCCAGCCCCGCTCGGGCCTCGGAGCCTTGGCCGTGCCCGCCCTCGTGGTGCTGGAGGAGATGGGCCTATTCCCGGGCGCCCAGCAATGGATCGACTTCGCCGTCGAGCAGCTTCGGCGCCGGCGCGACCAGCTGATCGGCGACGACCCGTTGGCCCGTTCCCTCGCCGCCCGCATCGGCCGCACGCTGCCCATCTTCTACGGGGGTGGCCAGATCGGGGCCACCGCCGCCCAGCGCTGGAAGAACCAGGTCAACGAGAACGCCAAGGTGGCGGCCTTCTGGCACACCTATCCCGAGCTCTGCCACAACGAGGTGGCCGGGTGGGGCCAGCACGGCGACCTCACCCGTCAGGTCTTCACCGCGGTCAACGTGCGCCACGACTACGAACATCCCCAGGTGGCTCGCCGCTTCGACGTGGTGGCGCCGTTGCTGGAGGAGGTGGTTTCCTCGGTCGAGGAGGTGCGGGCCGAGGGGGAGGGCCACCTGGCCCAACTCCTCGATCTCATCCTCATCGGCGACTTCGTCTCGCTCCACCTCGCTGCCCGTGAGGGCCTCGACCCGGGGCCGGTCCCCGTCCTCGACGACATCAAGGCGGCGGTGGCCGCCGGCGTCACCGTCTGAACCCGCCCCTTGTTGTTCTCGGGCACACTGGGTGCATGACTTCTTCCCCCCTCGACTTCAAGGTGGCCGATCTCGGCCTAGCCGACTTCGGCCGCAAGGAGATCTCCCTGGCCGAGCACGAGATGCCCGGCCTCATGTCCCTGCGCACCGAGCACGGCCCCACCCAGCCGCTTGCCGGCGCCCGCATCACCGGGTCGTTGCACATGACCGTGCAGACGGCGGTGCTCATCGAGACCCTGGTGGCCCTCGGCGCCGAGGTGCGTTGGGCCTCCTGCAACATCTTCTCCACCCAGGACCACGCCGCTGCCGCGGTGGCGGTGGGGCCCGAGGGCAGCGGGGACGCTGCGGCCGGCGTGCCCGTCTTCGCCTGGAAGGGTGAGACGCTGGAGGAGTACTGGTGGTGCACCGAGCAGGCGCTGGCCTGGCCCGACGGCGGCGGTCCCAACCTGATCCTCGACGACGGGGGCGACGCCACGCTGCTGATCCACCAAGGGGTGGCGGTCGAGAAGGAGGGCGAGGTCGCTGATCCCGCCACCGCCGCTTCCACCGAGATGGCGGTCGTGCTCGGCCTGTTGGCCCGCTCCCTGGCCGACGACAGCAGTCGCTGGACCCGCATCGCCGGCGGTATCCGGGGTGTCTCCGAGGAGACCACCACCGGCGTCCACCGCCTCTATCAGATGCAGGAGGCGGGCACGTTGCTCTTTCCCGCCATCAACGTCAACGATTCGGTCACCAAGTCCAAGTTCGACAACCTCTACGGCTGTCGCCACTCGCTCATCGACGGGATCGCCCGGGCCACCGACGTCATGATCGGCGGCAAGCTGGCCGTGGTCTGTGGCTACGGCGACGTGGGCAAGGGGTGCGTGGCGTCACTTCGGGGCCAGGGCGCTCGGGTGGTGGTCACCGAGATCGACCCCATCTGCGCCCTGCAGGCGGCCATGTCGGGCCTGGAGGTGGTCACCCTCGACGAGGTGGTGGAGCGCGCCGACATCTTCGTCACCGCCACCGGCAACGCCGACATCATCACCGCCGGGCACATGGCCCGGATGAAGCACCAGGCCATCGTGGGCAACATCGGTCACTTCGACAACGAGATCGACATGGCCGGCCTCGAGGCCACGCCCGGCATCGAGCGGGTCGTCATCAAGCCCCAGGTCGACGAGTGGGTCTTTCCCGACGGCCACGCCGTGATCGTCCTGGCCGAGGGCCGCCTGCTCAACCTGGGCTGCGCCACCGGTCACCCCAGCTTCGTGATGTCGGCCAGCTTCACCAACCAGGTGATGGCCCAGATGGAGCTGCACGCCAAGGCCGATGGCTACGAGAACCGGGTCTATGTGCTGTCCAAGGCCCTCGACGAGCAGGTCGCCCGCCTCCACCTCGACCACCTCGGGGTGCACCTCACCGAGCTCACCGACGCCCAGTCGGCCTACCTCGGCATCCCCAAGTCCGGCCCCTACAAGCCCGACACCTACCGCTATTAGTCACCGATCGGCCGACCCCCCGGTCGGGATCTTCGGGGGAAGCGGGCTGTACCGGCTGCTCGAGGGGGTCGAGCAGGTGGAGATCGACACGCCCTACGGGGCGCCCTCGGCGCCGGTGAGCACGGGCGAGGTAGGGGGGCGAGAGGTGGCCTTCCTGCCCCGCCACGGCCTCGACCACCAGTTCCCGCCTCATCGGGTGAACTACCGGGCCAACCTGTGGGCCATGCACCACCTCGGGGTGCGGCGCATCCTCGGTCCGTGTGCGGCGGGCTCGCTCCAACCCCATGTCCATCCCGGCGACGTGGTGGTGTGCGACCAGCTCGTCGACCGAACCGGAGGGCGAGAGGCCACCTTCTACGACGGGCCGCAGGTGAACCACCTGGCCTTCGCCGACCCCTACTGCGACGATCTGCGCCGGGTGGCGCTGGCGGCGGCGGAGGCCCAGGGAGTCAACGCCGTCGACGGAGGGACGGTGGTGGTGGTCAACGGGCCCCGGTTCTCGACCCGGGCCGAGTCGCGCTGGTACCGGGCCCAGGGGGCCGACGTGATCAACATGACCCAGGCGCCCGAGGCCGCCCTGGCCCGGGAGTTGGGCCTCTGCTACGCCACCCTCGCCCTGGTCACCGACTACGACACCGGCGTCGAGGACCGCATCGACGTGGCCCCCGTCTCCCAGGAGGCGGTCTTCGCCTTCTTCGAGGAGAACCTCGGCCGGCTCCGCCAGGTGCTCTTCGACGCCG
>JBBSLT010000222.1:0-3886 GCA_038233555.1 Acidimicrobiales bacterium | reverse complement strand
GGGCCGGCCCTCGGGCCGTTCAACCTGCCAGCAGACCGATCGGGCCACGGGCCCGCCCCGGCGCTTTGTGGGCAGCAATGTACCGTAGAGGTACGAAACTGACCAGAAAGCTGGCTCACGGGCGTGGTAAGCGGGGATTCATGTTTCAACGGGAATCACCTTTCAGGTGATGAGCGCAGTGGCGCTCGGATGTCGGCTTCTAATGAGCCGGAGTGGCCGCTCCGAACCAGGTTGCAAGTGCTTGAGGCAGCTCTGGGTCCGGAGAGCATCGCAGCGATGCGCCTGCGCGGCTCGTCCAGTCGCCGGGCCTGCTGAGCGCGACTTGCGCCATGGTGTTGTGCAACACTCGGGCACCGACGGGATGTCGTTCGGCGTGGTAGGTGTCCAGGAGGCTCTCGGGTGATGTCTTGTTGACCACTTGGGCGCCGTCCTCGGCCAGCAGTGCTGGGGTCGCCGGTGTGTTCGAGCTGTCGTTCGGTGAGCACTATCCGAATGGGCCCTCCGTCTCCCATCCGATTGAGGCCATGGGTGCCGATGCTGTCGTGACGAATGCCGAACTGCGGCTCCTCGTCCATCTCGACCTCGGTGATCAGCCAGCTGGTCGAGGGATCCAACCCGGCGAAGTCGATGCCGGCGGCCTTGCGGATCAGGCTGTGTCCTCCGTCGCAGCCGACGAGATACTCCGCTCGGAGCGACGTGTCCCCCGGAGAGCTCGACGTCGACGCCGGTGTCGTCTTGAGCGAAGCCCACCACCTCGCAGCCACGAAGGATCGGACCCCGAGCTCATCGACCCAGTCAGCCAGGATGGGCTCGAACTGAATCTGCCAGAGCGCAAGTACGTAGTTGTGGCGGGTGGGGAAGTCGCTGATGTCCAGGAGGATCAGGGAGTAGCCCAGGTTTCGGTCGCCCACACCCTCCCCGCCAACCCCATGACCGGTTCAGCGCTCCCGGTCGACCCATCTGCCGAAGACAACGTATTCATTCCACAACTCCTGGCTTCAGCGATCGGTAGAGCTCGAAGCCGGTGCACAGCTTGTCGGGTTCGGCGTAGGTACGGGCGTACTCGTCCGCTTCGGCGGCGATGACCGCACCCTTTCACACCGACGAGACCTCGATGAAGGCGTCGAGGTATTTGAGTTCGCGGATCCCGCTGGTCCTGGCGGCGAAGGCAGCCGGCGACGCACTGGGCGGCGTATTCCTCACCGTCGAACAGGCCAGCAAGCACCGGCGGTTCTGCGGCTACTGCCTCCTCTCCGCAGCAGCCAACATCGCCGCAGCCTCCCAGACGATCGAGGAGGCACGCGCCCCCCTACGGAGCTGACCGGCCATCGACGACCGGTGCAGTCGATGCACGGTCGACTTCGATCCGAGTCCGGTCGTCGTAGAACGCGAACAGCCCACGGACGGGTTCGGCCTCGCGGCGGACCTCCTGGTCGTACTGCCAGGCGACGTCGTCGAACAGCGTGTCGTCGATCCGCGCCGACCAGTGCCGCGCCGTCCCCTTGTACGGGCACTCCGTCTGGGTCGGGCTGGGTTCGAGGAGCCCGATGTCGACATCGGCGGACGGCACGTAGAAGCGAACCGGCAGGCCCGTCTCGTAGAGCGCTCGGCTGCGTGTGGTGTCGGCCAGGGTGACGGCGTCGAGCGTGACGCGGATGCGCCGGGACGTCGAGAACGTGTCGATGCGGTGGTACGGGTCACGAGGGTGGACCTCGACGCGCTCGTCCTCCTCGAACCAGGCGTCCACGGCCTCCCAGGCGACGGTGACGTAGCCAGCGACGTGGGGTTCGTCGTCGGCCTCGATGCCGACGCTGGCGGCCGGGAAGGCGTAGTGGGCCAGCGCACCGGTCTCCTGCACCAGGACGACGTCGTCGCTGTCGATCACGACCCGCCCGTCGATGACCGCCCGCACCCGTCGCGGGAAGGGCTCGACGTAGACGGCGTAGTCGGGAGCGTCGAAGTCGAAGCGCCCGTGGCGTTGGCGGCGGCCGAAGGGTCCACGGCCTGCGGTGAGGCTCACGATCCCTCCTCCGAGCGGTCGGGGAGCCCGTCGAGCAGTGCCCCGATCTCCTCGGCGATGACGTCGGGGTGGTCCTCGGGCGTGAAGTGCTTACCGCCGGGGATGCACCGCAGCGGCGCTCGCAGGTCCCGCGCGAGCCGCTCCCCGTACTCCAGCTTCTGGAACTGATCGGCCTCGCCCCAGACGATCCGGGCCGCCAGGTCGAGGTCGGGGAGCCGATCGGCCACCGCCAAGGTGTCTTGCACGTCGAGTGCCTGTACCTGCCGCACCATCGCCTCGGCCCCGCCGTGTTCGAGGTACGGCGCAGCATGGATGTCGAGCGACTCTCGGGCGATGTCCCGGTCGTCGTGGCCCCGGGCCATCAAGGTGGCGAGCACCCCGCGGAACAGCGCGTCAGGTGTGTGGCGGGCGACGGGCGCGAGTGCTCGCATGGCCTTCACGCTCGGGATCGGCCAGGAGTCGTAGGAGATCGCGTTGGTCAACAGCAGTCCGGCGAACCCCTCCGGGCGGTGCGTCGCCGCGATCTGGGCCACACCTCCGCCCAGGTCGTGGCCGACCAGCACCGGCCGGTCGATGCCGACGGCGTCGAGCCAGGCCAGCAGGTACTCCGCCTGACGGGCGACCGAGATGTCGCGGCCCCGGCCCTGCACGATCGACTGCCCGTAGCCGACCATCTCCCAGGCGAGGACACGGCCGGTCAGCTTCGGCGCGACGTGGCGCCACAGCGCCGTCGACGTCGGGATGCCGTGCAGCAAAACCACGGGTGAACCAGTGCCGCGCTCCTCCCAGCGCATCCGGATGCCGTCGACGACAGCGGTGTTCGACTCCATGGCCAGATCACTACCCGGGTCCCGGTCGGTGAGCACCTGGACGAGATCGAGTTGCCCCGGCGATCCGGTCGTAGGGTTCCATGACGACCCAGCCCCGACGTTGCAGCTCGGCGGCTTCGCCGCCGAGAGAAAGCCCTGCACCTCCCGCTCCTGCCGGCCTTCGCCGGCGGGCCGCTTGGAGCCCTGGGGTGTCTATCGGCGGACCCTCTTAGGGTTCCAGGACGACCCAGCCCCTACGTTGCAGCTCGGCGGCCAGCAGGTCGGAGGGCATCCCCCGCAGAACGGCGACCCGCTCAGTCTCCCGGCGGTCGATGACCGGCGGCGCGACGCAGTCGGGATCTTCCGCTTGGGCCTCGAGGCGGGTGATCAGTTCATCGGCTTCGTCTCGGGTGAAGCGGCCACCGGCCTGGCGCTGGGTGAGCCCGAGCGAGCCCCGCGCATCACGGAAGTCGGTGTGCCCGGCGGCGAGGATCAGGGAGGTGAGATGTTGCACCTGCCGAGCCGTCGCAGGAGGACCGGATTGCTGACCAAACGCCATGCCCTGATCCTCGCAGGTGGCTGAGACAACGGGCGGCACCTGAAGCTTGTGGGTCAGGAATTGGTCGCGATCAGGTGACGCTGGAACCAGCGCACGGCATGCTCGTCGACGGCTGCGGCATGGGAACTTTGAGGGGCGGCCTCCCGGGGCTCTTCGGCCAAGGCGTGGCCCATTCCCGGGATAACCACCAGCTCGGCTCGCTGCGAGTCGCCGTAGCGACTGGTCAGAGAAGCACAGAGCTGTTTCGCCGGGTCGAGAATGCCCCTTGCGTCGTCGTCCTCGCCGACGACCAGGAGTACCGCCGGTCGTCCCTGTTTGGCGATGTCGCCGGCACGAGCGACGAAGTCCAGTCGCTGCGCCACCTCCAGCGACGCTGGGGACCATGGGTAGGTGATGTCGTAGAGCCGCCCCAGCGCATCCACCACGGGGCGAAGCTGCACCACCGGGCTCACCAAGACGCCAGCGCTGACGTCGATGGAGCCCTCGGCCATGACGACT
>JBBSLT010000221.1:0-3894 GCA_038233555.1 Acidimicrobiales bacterium | reverse complement strand
TCATCCAGCACCATTCCAATAGCGTACACCCGTACCGCCCGGCTACACAACCTGATGTTCTCTATGTTGTTACAATTTCCTGTGTACCACCGGGCCCGCTCCGGTTTCTCCGGATTCTCCGGTAGGTAGCAAGCGCTTCGGGAAGGGGTCGAGGACAGGGATCGAGACCGACGACTCCCTCGCCGTCCGGATCAGGCTCCTATCACAGGCAAGCCAATTAGCGGCGGGGAAGCCGGCCGGTACCATCCCCCCGATGGCCGAGACGATCACCGTGACTTTGCCCGACGGGTCGACACGAGCCCTGCCCGGGGGATCGACGGTGGCCGACCTGGCCGCCGCCATCGGCTCCCGTCTGGCCAAGGCGGCGGTGGCCGGCGTGGTCGACGGCGCCGAGGTCGACCTCGCCACGCCCCTGGCCGAAGGGGCCACGGTGTCGGTGGTCACCCAGGACAGCGAGGCCGGGCGCACGGTGTTGCGCCACTCCACCGCCCACGTGCTCGCCCAGGCGGTGCTCGACCTCTTCCCCGGCGCCCTCTTCGCCATCGGGCCGCCCATCGACAACGGCTTCTACTACGACTTCGAGCTTCCCGGCGGAGCCACCTTCAGCGACGACGACCTTGGCCGCATCGAGGCCCGCATGGTCGAGATCGTGGCCGAGGCCCAGCCCTTCGTGCGAGAGGAGCACAGCCGAGACGAGGGCTTGGCGCTGTTCGCCGATCAGCCCTACAAGTGCGAGATCATCGAGGGGGTCGATGGCTCTGAGGGTGCCGGCGGAGCCGCCGTCAGCGCCTACCGCAACACCGAGGGCTTCGTCGACCTGTGCCGGGGTCCCCACGTCCCGTCGACCCGGCGCCTCGGCCACTTCAAGCTGCAAAAGGTGGCCGGCGCCTACTGGCGGGGTGACGAGCACCGTCCCATGCTCCAGCGCATCTACGGCACTGCCTGGGAGTCGAAGTCGGCGCTGGCCGCCCACCTGGAGCAACTGGCGGAGGCGGAGAAACGAGACCACCGCCGCCTCGGGGCCGAGCTCGACCTGTTCAGCTTCCCGTCCGAGATCGGAGCCGGCCTACCGGTGTTCCACCCCCGCGGCGGCCTCGTGCGCAAGGTCATGGAGGACTACTCCCGCGCCGCCCACCTGGCGGCGGGCTATTCCTTCGTGACGACGCCGCACCTGGCCAAGTCGACGCTGTTCGAGCAATCAGGTCACCTCGGGTGGTACGCCGAGGGCATGTATCCACCCATGGAGCTGGAGGGGTCAACCTACTACCCCAAGCCCATGAACTGCCCGGCCCACATGCTCATCTACCGCTCCCAGCAGCGCTCGTACCGCGACCTGCCGCTGCGTCTGTTCGAGTTCGGCACGGTCTACCGCTTCGAGCGCTCCGGCGTGCTCCATGGTCTGCTGCGAGCCCGGGGTTTCACCCAGGACGACAGTCACATCTTCTGCACGCCCGGGCAGTTGGGCGACGAGCTGGCCAGCCTGTTGGCCTTCGTGCTGCACGTCCTGCGCACCTTCGGCTTCGAGCGCTTCGAGGCCGAGCTGGCCACCCGTCCCGAGAAGTTCGTGGGCGACCCGGGCGACTGGGACCAAGCCACCGAGGCGCTCCGCCAGGCCATGGAGGCCGCGGGGATCGACTACGTGGTGGCCGAGGGCGAGGGAGCCTTCTACGCCCCCAAGATCGATGTGCACGTGCGCGACGCCATCGGACGGCGCTGGCAGATGTCGACCCTTCAGGTTGACTTTCAGCTGGCGGGTCGCTTCGACCTCGACTACGTGGGCGCCGACAACACCCGCCACGTCCCCCGGGTCATCCACCGGGCGCTGTTCGGATCGATCGAGCGCTTTTTCGGAGTGCTGGTGGAGCACTACGCCGGGGCGTTCCCCACCTGGCTGGCGCCCGTGCAGGTCCGGGTCCTGCCTGTGCGAGATGACCACGAGGCCTACGCCGCCCAGGTGGTCGACCGCCTCCGGGCCGAGGGCCTGCGGGCCGACCTCGACGACGCCGGCGACCCGCTCGGGGCCCGCATCCGCAAGGCCAGGCTGGAGAAGCTGCCCTGGGTCCTGGTGGTGGGCGATGACGACGTGGCTGGCACCACTGTGGGGGTCAACGGCCGGGATGGCGAGGTGGAGAGGGGAGTGGCGGTCGACGATTTCGTGGCGAGGCTCAAGGTCGAGGTAGCGGTCCCGACCGGGTGAGCAGGTCGATCGAACGACTGTGGGCGGGTTGGCGCTCGGAGTACCTGGACGCACCGGAGACAGCCAACACCGAGCCCGGCGACGAGCTTGCCTGCGTCTTTTGCCGCATCCTGGCCAGCGATGAACCCGACGAGGCGATCCACGTCCTCTGGCGGGGCAAGCATGTCGTGGCCATCCTCAACGCCTACCCCTACACCAGCGGCCACCTGATGCTCCTGCCCACCCGCCACGTGGCCGATCTCGAAGCCCTCGACGCCGACGAGGGCGGAGAGCTGTGGAGGGCGCTTACCGATGCGATCACCGCCGTCAAGGCGGCCTATTCACCAGGCGGACTCAACGTGGGCGCCAATCTGGGCCGGGCCGGTGGTGCCGGCATCCCGGGGCATCTGCATCTCCACTGCCTGCCCCGCTGGAACGGCGACACCAACTTCATGACCTCGATCGCCGAGGCCAGAGTGTTGCCCGAGGCATTGCCCACCACCTGGTCACGCTTGCGGGCCACCTGGCCGGCGTAGGGTCGAACATGGCGACTGACGAGGACCGCGTGGAGGGCCAGGAGAGCGACACCGAGGTGCGCGACACCCTGCCCGAGGACCTCGACGTCTCCGGCTACGTGGGTCAGGTCACCTTTCCCGACAACTCTCACCGGCGCATCCCCGGGTTCCTCTACCTGGCCATCGCCGCCCTCTGCGTGGTGGTGTGGGCGGTGGCCGGCGACGATGCCGTCCTGGTCAACGACGGAGTCCTGGTGGCGGCCGTCATTCTGGCCGCCTTCGGCGTCTACAGCATCTCCGCCGGGTGGCCTCTCGGAATCGACGCCACCGAGGCTCTGGTGGAGTCGACCCGCCAGGTTGGTTTCCCCGTCGGCCACGCCTCGGCGTCGCTGTCGTGGCGGGGCCTGCGCAGCCGGCCAACCTGGCGGATCCTGGTCTACTCGGCCGAGGAGCCCCCCCGCTCACGAGGGCTGGTCCTAGTCGATGCCGTCGACGGCACGGTTCTGCAGCACTTCGTCGAGGACAACCCCGAGGATTGGTCGGAATATTGATCGCCATCGCAACCGGAGGTTGCTCGGCGAACTGGTAGTGCTACGGCTGGCGGCGACTATGTCGATCTCAGCCTTTGCGTGCCTCTCGGAGGGACTGTTCGGCGGCCCGGAGGTGGTGGGCGGCTTGGACCACCGCCTGTTGGGCCATGGCCAGGATGGTGACGTCCCGGCCTTCGATGGTGGCGCTGCGCCGCCAATCGTCGGGACCGACGCTCTCCAAGGTGCTGGCCAGCGCCGGCGCTCGACTGGTGATGGCGTCGAGGGCCTGCTCAAGAGCGTCGTCGTCTCCGGTGTCAGCTCCGAGGGCCCCGCCGGCGCTCGCCAGGGTGGGTCGGTCCTCCCGGCGGGTTCGACTGATCCACTCCTCGGTCGAACCCAGGAGATCGGCGGTGTGCCAGGCGTGTTCCAGAGCCGAGAGGGAGTCACCGGAACGGCGGCGCACGAGGTCGGCGGCGCCTGGGTCGTCGGCCACCAGGCCCAGGGCCGAGCGCCAGCGCCGGGGAAAGGACCGCAGGGCGGCGACGGCGTCGGGCGGGTTGATGGTGGAGGGGTCGATGCCTCCGCCGGAGGAGTTCACGAGGCGGCCCCGGCAACGCAACGCTCGGCGAGGTGGGCGGGGAGCACGTCGTAGTGGTCGTGGCGGGCGGAGAAG
>JBBSLT010000220.1:0-3899 GCA_038233555.1 Acidimicrobiales bacterium | reverse complement strand
GGGCTGGTGGAGATCGAGCAGCCCTTGCCCGCCGACGACCTGGTCGGCCTGGCCCAGGCCGTCCGGCGGCTGGAGACCCCGGTGTGCCTCGACGAGTCCATCACCTCGGCCGCCGACCTGGAGACGGCCCTGGCCCTGGGAGCGGCTGATCACGTCAACCTCAAGCCGGGTCGGGTGGGCGGGGTGGCCGGAGCCCTGCGTATCCACGACCTGGCCCTGGCCCGGAGTGTGCCCCTGTGGATCGGAGGGATGCTCGACACCGGTGTGGGCAAGGCGGTCAACGTGGCCCTGGCGGCGCTACCGGGCGCCACCCTCCCCGGCGACCTCCCCGCCAGCTCCCGTTGGTTCGCCACCGACGTCACCGACCCGTGGGAGGTCGCCTCCGACGGCACCATGGTCGTGCGGGCGCTGGGCGAGGTGCGCTTGCCTCCCGGTACGTGACCACCGTCTCCCGGATCTTGCATCAGAGCCACAGCCGCAACGGCCTGCTCCTCGATCTCGCCGCCATTGGTGCAAGGCCTGGCGGCCGCAGATTCAGACCGCTGGCGAACGGCGGTGCGGGGCGGGGCCGGCGCAGGCGTAGGGCACGACCTGCTCGGCGGTGAGCTGCCCGCCGCCGGCGGCGACGGCCGCCGCCCGAACATCGGGTTCGAGGGTCCTTTCGGCCAGGGCCATCACCGTCTCGCAGTTGGCCCGGTCCTCGGCCGAGCGGGGCCTGGCGATCTCGGTCCGTAGGGAGTCGGCGACCGCGAGCAGGCGTAGGGCCCTGACCACGTCTCCTACCTGGGCGGTCTCACAGGCGATGGCCTCGATCGAACCGGGGATGGCCATGCGGTGCCCAGCCCGGCTCTGGGCGGTGAGGGCTTGGCGGTGCAGGGCGAGGGCGGCGTCGTGATCGTCCCTGATGGCGGCACCGCGCCCGAGCTCGTGCAGGGCGGCGGCGGCGGCGATGCGGTTCTGGACATCTTCGGCCAGGGTGAGCGCCTCCTCCAGCAATGCTTCGGCCGCTGCGGGGTCGCCGAGGTCGAGAGAGGCCCGACCCCTGCCTACCAGCGCCCGTGACCGGACGCCGCCCCTCTCACCGGTGGCGCACAGCAGGAGTGCTTCGTCGAACAGCGCGACCGACGGCGCCGGATCGCCGGCGCCGAGCTCGACGTTGCCGGCCATGGCCAGGCACAGGCCGACCACCGGAGCTGCACCGGTCCGGCGGGCCACCTCGACCGCTTCGCCGGCCAGCCGGCGGGCGAAGGCGTGGTGGCCCATGACGGTCTCCAGATCAGCCAGGTAGCAGAGGGCGAGCGCTACCCAGATGGGGTTGTTCACCCGCCGGGCCATGTCCAGCCCGTCGGCGAGGTACTTGCGGGCGCCTGGCGCATCTCCCTGGTAGACACGCACGTGGCCCAGTCCCACCAGTGCCATCACCACGGGCGGGCTGTCGCCGAGGTCGTGCCCGCTGACCAGTGATTCCTCCAGCGACGTGGCCGCGCCCTCGAGGTCGCCGCACAGGGCCCGGGCGAAGCCGTCCATGGCGAGCGAGCTGACCAGCGTCGTCGTCTCGCCGTGTCGGCGGGTCAACGTGATTGCCTCGGCCAGGACGACCAGGGCGTCGGGCGGATCGGTGAATATCCGGGTGACTCCCACCACGCTGAGCAGGCGGCCGAGGACCACGCCGTCGTCGGTGCGACGAGCCAGCACCAACCCTTCTTGGAGGGCGGGCCCGACGGCACCGAAGTTCCCGAGGAGACAGGCGACGAGCCCGCTGCCCCACAACGCCTTGGCTCGTGCCCCCGACGTCTCGGTCCCCGCTTCCAGTGCCCGGTCCAACCAAATCCGGGCCTCGTCGAGCCCGCCCTCGGCCACCCAGAACCAGGTGAGACTGGCGGCAAGGCAAAGAGCGAGCTCCGGTTCGTGTTCGACGCTCCAGGCCAGGGCGCAACGCAGCTCGGCACGAGCGTCGGCCAGCACCACCATGCCTTCTGCCTGCTTCTGACCCGCGGCGGCGGAGTCGGCCTGCTCGGCCATGGTGCGGCACCACTGGGCATGGCTCCGACGGACCACCGTCTCCTCTCCGGCCTCTCGCAGCTTCTCCAGGGCGAAGTCTCGGATCGACTCGTGCATGCGGTAGCGGAGGTCGCCTCCTTCGCTGAGCGGCACCAGCAGGGACGTTCTGGCCAGGCGAGCCACGACACCTCCCACCCCGTCACCGCCCACTCGATCGAGGGCACACACCTGGGCGACCGCGGTGGCGGTGAAGGGACCGGCGAAGGCGGCCAGGCGCCGCAGGAGCACCCGTTCGGTGTCGGACAGCAGATCGTGGCTCCACTCGAGGGCGCCATGGAAGGACCGCTGCCTTTCGGAGAAGCCCTGCCGGTCGGTTCTCAAGAGCTGGAACCGTCGCTCGAGGTTGGCCTCGATCTCCTCGGGTGTCAGCTCGCTCACCCGGCCGGCGGCGAGCTCGATGGCGAGGGGAATGCCGTCGAGGCGACGGCAGATGCGGGCGATGGAGGCCGCCGTCGCTTCGGTGACCACCATGGAGTCGCCGGCACGGGCCACGAAGAGGCGGGTGGCTTCGCTATGCGCCAACCCCTGGGCCGACTCGTCCGTCGGCGGGCCGAGGGGCGGCACCGGCCAGACCACCTCACCGACCACACCCAGCTCTTCCCGGCTGGTGGCCAGGATCCGCAGGCTTGAGCACGCCCGCGCCAGCCGGCAGACGAGTTCGGCGCAGGCGTGGGTGAGGTGCTCGCAGTTGTCGAGCACCAAGAGCAGGACCTTGTCGGAGAGGTAGGTGTTCACGCTCTGTTGGAGTGCTTCTCCGGCACACTCGCGCGCTCCTACCGCAGCAGCCACGGCGTGGAGGACGAGATGGGGCTGGGTGACCAAGGAGAGGTCGACGAACCAGGCCCCGTCGGGGTGGTCGCCCAAGGCGCCAGCAGCGCTGTGGAGGCCGAGTCGGGTCTTGCCGATGCCGGCCGGCCCGACCAGGGTGACCAGCCGGTCCTGGGCGAGCAAGGCGGCGATCTGGGCCAACTCCCGCTCCCGCCCGACCAGGTCGGCGTGCGGCATCGGGAGGTTGTGGGGAGCTTGCTCTTGAGAAGGCTGAAGCTCCACACCGAAATAGTGCCGCTCCATTTCATCGTGCGGTAGTCCGCCAGGCTCTTCAGCCCCTCGACAGGCTTAGGCGGCCGGCGCCGGCCATGGCCCGGCCCACCACCGCCGCCGGGTGGCCGGAGGCAACCAGGCGTTCGACCGCAGCCGCTGCCTCGTCGGGGGCGGCCCCGAAGAGCAGGCCGCCCGAGGTCTGGGCGTCGGCCAGGAGGATCACCGTGGTGTCGTCGAGGCCCCCGGTGTCGAGGCGATGGGCCACCCAGTCGAGGTTGCGCCGGCTTCCGCCCGGCACGCAGCCACCGTCGGCCAGGGCCCGGGCGCCGGGCAGCAGGGGCACGGCGCCGGCGTCGATGACCACGTCGACGCCGGACTCCTCGGCCATGCGCCCCAGGTGACCGAGCAGCCCGAAGCCGGTGATGTCGGTGGCCCCCGTCGCCCCTGCCGCCAGCGCCGCGGTGCAGGCGTCGGCGTTGCTGCGGGTCATCGATGCCACCGCCGCCGTCGACACCTCGGGCGTGGCCAGGTCGCGCTTGATGGCGGTGGCGATGACCCCCACCCCGAGGGGCTTGGTCAGCACCAGGGCGTCTCCAGGGCGAAGCCCGGCGTTGGTGAGGATGCGGTCGGGGCGGACCTCGCCCACCACGGCCAGTCCGAACTTGGGCTCGGGATCGTCGACGGTGTGGCCCCCCACCGTGACGAACCCGCATTCGGCCGCCACCTCGGCGGCGCCGGCCAGGACGTCGCCCAGCAGCTCGATGGGCAGCTCGTCGACGTTCCAGCCCACCAGGTTG
>JBBSLT010000219.1:0-3926 GCA_038233555.1 Acidimicrobiales bacterium | reverse complement strand
GCGGATCTGCTCGGCCTTGCGCATGAGCGAGAGGTCGAGCACGCAACTGACGCTCTCGTCCACCACCAAGTCGGCCACCACCTCCCCGCTGGTGGGCTCAAGGGGCACGTCGGCGTGCTCGCCCCCGAGGATGACCACGGGTAAGCCGGGCTTGCGGCCGTCCGCCGAGGACCGCAGCCCCCACCACACGCCAGTGGGGTCGATGGCGACGATCTGGTGGCCACCGGCCACCATCTCCTCGGCCATCACCACGGCGGTGTTGGTCTTGCCCATCCCCCGCTTGGCCAGGATGGCGAAGGTCTCGGTGACGGCCTGGTCGGGCAGCTTGAGATCGGCAGAGATCGCCAGCGTCATGGCACCACCCGATCCAGGTCGAGACCCCTTGCCCTCCGTCGACTCGGCAGCGATGCTTGGCCCCGCTGCGCCAACACGGAAGGGTGGCTATGGAGCTGTCGATCGGCACCTTCAACTTGAACAACCTCTTCTCCCGCTTCAACTTCCGCTTTCGGGCCGAGGTCGATGGTCTCGAGGAGGGGGCGGTCGACATCACGGCCGTGCGCACCCTGGCCGATCCCGAGGACCAACGGGTCGTCACCTACGAGGGGCGGGTCGTCAAGAAGAAGCCGGCTGCCGCTCGCAAGAAGATCGCCGAGCGGATCCGCTCGATCGACGTCGACGTCCTCGCCGTCCAGGAGGTGGAGGACATCGACACCCTTCGCTACTTCGCCCGCAACGAGCTCGGCGCCCCCGGCCTGTATCCCCACGTCGTGCTCATCGAGGGCAACGACCCCCGCCTCATCGACCTGGCCGTGCTGTCGAAGTACCCCATCGGGGCGGCGACCTCCTGGCAGCATGCCGTGCACCCCGACGAGCCCAAGGACCGGGTCTTCAGCCGTGACCTGCTCGAGGTCGAGATCCTCGACCACGCCCGGCGCAAGCGACTGTGCACCGTCTACAACAACCACCTCAAGAGCCACTTCGTGCCCTTCTTCGAGGACCAGGGGGCAGGGGCGGCCGCCGCCAACGAGCGCCGACGGCGACAGGCCGAGACGGTGGCGAGGATCGTGAAGGACCGCACCAGGCCCAACAGCGCCTACGTCGTGCTCGGCGACATGAACGACCCCCCCGGCTCCGACGCACTGGCGCCCCTGGTGGCCGACGCCCGCCCTGAACTGGTCAACGGCTTGGCTGAGCCCACCGAGACCAGGCCGGCGCCGGCCGACGACCCTCCCCCGGCCAGCACTGCCTGGACGCATCGCTTCAAGCCGGTCCGCCAGCCGGCGCGCTACGAACTGTTCGACCAGGTCTGGCTCAGCCCCTCGCTGGCCGGGCGCCAGGTGGGCTCGTGGGTGGACCGGCGCACGAAGCTGGGCGGCGACGGGAGCGACCACGACCCTGCCTGGGTGGTCATCGACCTCTAGCGGGCCAGCCCCGCCCGGCCACCGGAACCTCAGTGCCGGGGCCGGCCGGTCAGATGGGCGTGGGCCCGGGCGGCGCTGGCACTCAGCCTGGCTACCCGCCGCTCGGGAAGCGGGGGCAGGCGACGGCGCACCACCAGCACCTCGCCCTCCCAACGGGCCACCTCGAAGTTCACCAGCCTGGCCAGCGCCCTGGCCATCAGGGAGTTCTTCCCCATGCCCTCGCCGAGTCCGAGGCTGAGGGCGAGGTCCGCCAGGTCGACCTCGGCCCCCTCCGGGTGTACCTCGGCCAAGCTGCCGATCCGGCGGTAGGCCCAGGTTGCCGTAGGCCCGAGGATCCCGAGCCAACAGGTCTCCACGTAGCGCGAGGTGGGCCCGAAGCCCAGCTCGTCGACCACCGGGTCGACCAGGGCACGAACCGTGATCGTGCTGCGCTGGGGGCTGGCGGCGGTGCCCATGTGGGTGTCCATCTCTCGCTCCTCGTGGTCGAGTCGTTGTATACGTCATCATACCCCCTGGGTGAGACAGTGAGCCGCCGCTCCAGCAGCGACAATGGGGCGGATGGCTGAGGACACCCCCTTCAACGTCGTGCCCATCCGCAGCGACGAGGACGAGCTCGTGGCGCTGGAGGAGCGGGTGATGGACGGGTTGGAGGAAGCCGACCGGGCCGATGCCGCCGCCGGCGAGACCGAGGAGCCGGTCGGCCCCAGCTCGTGGCGCCGGCGTGGTCGGCCTCCCCAGCCCAGCCCCTGACACCCGCAGGTCCGGGATCCAGCGATAGCCGGACTCAAAGGGAGGTTTCATCTGGCGTCGGGCCGGCCCCGACCAGGACCAGCGGCCTTGGTGCGGCGGTAGGCATCTTCGACCGCGGCCCGGTCAGCCCCGAAGGCGGCGGCGATGCGAACGGCACGGTCGGGCCCGAGCGGCCTCAGCGCCCGCTCCACCTTGGAGTAGGTGTCGGGGGGCATGCCGGTGGCAACGGAGACGTCAGCGATCGTCATGCCGGCCCAGGCCCGAAGGTCCGCCAGCTCCGCCTCCCCCGGCGTCGTCGACGTCAGACGCCACGGCTCCACCCCGAGCGCCCCCGCGATCCGCACCAGGTGCCGGGGGGAGGGCTGCACCCGGCCCCTCTCCCACGCCACCACGTTGGGGTGGAACACCTCCAGGCGCGCCGCCAGCTCTTTGACACCCAGGCCAGCCTCGTGGCGCAGCGCAGCCATGGCCGCCGGGTCGAAGTTGCGTATCCCCAGCATCAGACGAGCTTCAGCGCCCAGGAGTAGGAGCTGAGGCTCCGACAGCTCGCTCGATGCGATTCGTTGCCGAAGAGCAGACTCGCCCAGCTCCTCCCCCACCCCCGTCGCCGTCGTGGCCAGCGCGGCCCCAGCGTTCGCTGTCTCACCCCGCTGGTATGATGACGTATACAACCTAGCCACGAGAAGGAGCCCCAAAAATGGAGACCAAGAAGGTCCTGCCCATCCCCGCTTACATCGACGTCACCGACGCCACCAAGACCGAGTGGGTGGCCAGGGTGGCGGGGATGGCGGGCGAGCCCTTCGTCGGGCTGTTCGCCTTCGGCGCCAACTTCGCCGCTGCCCGTGAGGCCTTGGCCCGCACCATCTACGAGTCGCTCAAGTCGGGCAGCGAGGGCGTGGGAACCCAGGGGATCGGGGCCGTACGCATCCTGGCCACCACCCGCAAGACCTTCAGCGTGGAGGCCCTCACCGCTGACGAGTAGGGCCCCGGCCGACCAGCTCGGCCCGCTCCGCCCAGGCTTCGGGGAAGTGGCCGGGCGGGGCGAGCCGAGCTGGTCGGTCTGCGGTCCGCTCACGAGCTCGGGCCGACCAGTTCGGCTTCGAGCAGATGACTCACCAGCTCCGAGCGGTTCATCGCGAGCTCCGCGGCGAGAGCATCGACGACCTCACGTTCCTCCTCGGTCACGAACAAGGTACATGCCGAGACGCCACCGGTGTGGCGACGTCGCGGCCGTGACCGAGGCCGGGGCGGGAGGCCGTCCCGATTCGTCAGCGCACTGTCGCCGTACTTCTCACGCACCGCCTGGTGGTGATGCGCGAAGGCATCGAGGAACACCTCGGTCTGGGGTAGGTCGCCTCGCTCCTCCGCCGCTGCCTTGAGTTGGAGGTGAAGCTCCGCGGCGATCGACACCAGCACCCGGACCTTGCGCTTCTTGGACAGCCGCTCCGGGGGGCTCATCCTTCGCTGCCCAGCGCCTCTGGCCTGTACCTCATATACCAACGATACTCGTGTGGCGCGCTCCATTCGTGGATGGTGTCCCCGCCGCTTCCTTGGTCTATTCCATGATGCACAGCGGGCAGCGTCTTATGTTGCTCATATGAGCTGGTCCGGCCCTCATGAGGGGCCGTCGGACTTCCTGTTGGGCGGACGCCCCCCACGCCGCTGCCACTGCTCGATGAAACGCCGGACGCTGGGACGAGTCCATACGGGCCCCGCCCGCAGCTCGGCCACCGGTGCGGGGAAGTCCTTGGACCT
>JBBSLT010000218.1:0-3958 GCA_038233555.1 Acidimicrobiales bacterium | reverse complement strand
GTCCACCCGGGAGTTGATCTCCCCCGAGGCGGCGTAGCGGTCGAGTGGAGCCACCAGCTCCGAGAGCGCCACCCCGGCCACCGAAAGCTGCTCGAGCACGACCAGGGTGGCCACCAGGCCGGAATCGGCCCGGTAGTTCTCGCGAAAGTAGTAATGGCCCGAGTGCTCGCCTCCGAAGACGGCCCCCGTCTCGGCCATGGTCGACTTGATGAAGCTATGGCCGACCCGGGTACGGATGGGCACGCCACCGTGCTCGGCCACGATCTCGGGCACCGCCTTGGAGCAGATGAGGTTGTGCAAGATGGTGGCGCCCGGGTGCTTGGCCAGCATCCCGGTGGCCACCAGGGCGGTGGTGAGCGAGCCGGAGACCGGCCGGGCGGCCTCATCGACGAGGAAGACCCGGTCGGCGTCGCCGTCGAAGGCCAGCCCGACGTCGGCACTGCGTTCGAGGACGGCGGCCTGGAGGTCGACCAGGTTCTCCAGCTGGATGGGGTCGGCAGGATGGTTGGGGAAGGTGCCGTCGAGCTCGGGATAGAGATAGTCGACGTCGAAGGGCAGGCCCTCGAACACCGCCGGGGCCACCAGGCCGCCCATGCCGTTGGCGGTGTCGGCCACGATGCGCAGCGGCTTGAGCAGGGAGCTGTCGACAAAAGAGCGGACGTGATCGGCGTAGCGCCCGATCAGGTCCTGGTGTGAGAGCGATCCACGGTGCGTCCCCGGCTCCACGCCCTCGGCCGTCCAGCGCTTGACGTCGGCCAGGCCGGTGTCCTGGCCGACCGGTTTCGCGCCGGCCAGGCACAGCTTGATGCCGTTGTACTCGGCCGGGTTGTGTGAGGCGGTAAAGACGGCGGCAGCGGCGTCGAGGTCGCCGGCGGCGAAGTAGACGAGATCGGTGGAAGCCATACCCAGGTCGACCACGTCGAGGCCCTGGCCCATGGCCCCGTCGGCGAAGGCCTCGGAGAGCTCCACGCCCGACGGCCGCATGTCGCGGGCCACCAGCACCCGGGTGCCCCCGGCGAAGCGGGCGAAGGCGGCGCCGATGCGCCGGCACACCTCGGCGTCGAGCTGGTCGGGCACCGTGCCGCGGATGTCGTAGGCCTTGAAGATGGCGTCGAGGGTGTCGAGGGGGGCCATGTGGCTCCAACCCTAGGTCAGTGCGTCCTCGGGGGCGAGGTCGTACAGGCCACGCCCTGACCAGCGCCGCACCCGGAAGAGGTCGCCCACCATGTGGAGGGCGTCGATGCCCACCCGTACGGTGGAGCCAGCCGACTCCACCAGGGTGACGGGGATCTCGGTGAGCGAGAGGCGGTAGCGCTCGACCAGGTGGAAGACCTCCACGTCGAAGGCGAAGCTGTCGACCCGGGTGCGCGAGAACACCAGGCGGGCCACGTCGGAGCGGAAGGCCTTGCACCCGCATTGGGTGTCTCGATAGCGGCCCAGGAGCACCACGGCGGTGAGCAGGTTGAACATCCGACCACTGACCGAGCGCAGCAGCTGCGCCGGGGCGACGTCGACCGAACCCTGGTGACGGCGACTGCCCACCACCACGTCCCAGCCCGCCTCCACCTCCTCGAGCAGCGCCAGCACCTGCTCGGGCGGGTAGGCCAGGTCGGCGTCGACGAAGGCGATGGTGCGGCCCCGGGCGGCCAGCACGCCCTCGCGCACCGCCGCCCCCTTCCCCCGGTTGACATCGAGCGAGACCACCCGGGCCCCGGCGGCGGCGGCTTCGGCGGCGGTGGCGTCGCCCGACCCGTCGTCGACCACCACGACCTCGACCCCACCGTCGCAGTCCACCTCGGCGAGCACAGCCGCGAGGCGTCGGACCGAGTCCCCGATGCGGCCCTCCTCCCGGTAGGCGGGAACCACCACGCTGAGCCGCAGCTCCCCCGGCGCCTGCGGACCGGGAACCCGCCGGGCGAGGGTGCGACGGGTCTGGCCCACCAGCGCCATGCGGTAGGCAACGAGACGGACGGCCCCGGCGAGGATGAGCGCCAGCGCCTTGGCCCCGAGCAGCAGGCCGAGGCCGGCGGTCCCGCCGGCCCCCACGGTCACCACGGCTACGTCGAGGCTGCCGGCTACGCCGGCGGTGGCCGCGAAGGCCCCGGGCCGCTCCACCCAGCGGTCGAAGGGATCACCGGTCTGGCGCAGCGTGCGGTGCAGGCACCACGACGTGGCGGTGGCCAAGGTGACGGCCAGGGCGTCGGCGGCGACCGGCCGGAGTCGTCCGACCCGCACGGCCACCGCCAGGCAACCCATGTCGACGCACGTGACGACGGCGCTCACCGCCGAGAAGCGCCGCAGTGCGCCCAGGTGGCCCCCCGGCCCGGGAGCCAACCTCAGCTCTGGCGTTCTGAGCTGACCGTCTGGTCGCCGTGGCGGGCTCCGGCCGGTACCGGCTCCGCCGTCTCTTCCTTGCGATCGAGCTCCTCGTCGCCGTCGGGCCCGTCGAAGTCGTCGAGGACCAACGCCGGCGTGGACTCGTCGGTGGTGATCCGGCGGCGTGACCCGGGGAGGACGAGCGGGCCCTTGACGACCAACACGGCCAAGCCGGCCACACCAAGGAGGGACAACGCCCAGCCCAATACGTCGACCGGCGTGGTGCCGTAACGCAGCTCGACCTCGTTGGCCGTCGGCACCACCACCATCAGGTTCGGGGCCACCCGCCAGGGGCCATCGGCCCCCGAGGCGGTCCAGTTCGGGAAGTACGACGTCTTGACCAGGACCGGCGTGTCCGGCTGATCGACACGGAAGGAGATGGTATCGGTGCCAGCCTCGATGTCGCTGACCACCACCGGCGCCACCGGTTGCTCCTCGGGTTCGCCCCCGGCGGGCATCCTCGCCCACGACGGCGGCCCGTCGGCGGCCAACAACACGCCCTGGGCGGCGGGGTCCATGTACCAGTCGACGGCGACGTCGAGCCATTCCTCCCCTCCCTTGGCCACGTCCTCGAGCACCACCGGCTGAGCGTCGAGAGGCGCCACCAGCTCGGCGTCGGCCACCTCGTAGATCCGCCAGCCCTCGACCGAGGCCACCTCGGTCAGATCGGGCGACGCCTGGGCCTGGGCCACTGCTTCGGTGGAAAAGGCCATGTAGTAGCGGACGCCGAGGAGCTGAAGGTGCTCGACGCCGCGATCGACGTCGAGCGGCCCGTAGGGCAGGTCGCGCTGGGCCCGTGACGGCGAAGCGGACAGTTCGGACTGGTTGAGGAAGTGGTAGGGCGTCGTAGCCGAGGCTTCGAAGAACAATCCCTCCATCGAGCCGATGCAGCCGTCGGTGAAATGGGGCAGGAGCATGAGGGCCATCGGCGTGCCGTAGCGGTCGAGGAACTCGGTCTCGTACTCCCACATGGCCCGGCCACAACCTCGGCGCTCACCCACGTCGTCCATGGTGTTGACCACGGCCTGGAACTCTGGGTAGGCCTCCTTGGCCTCGTAGCCGCTGTAGTTCCAGCGGGCCCAGTCGGGGATGAAGCTCTTGTCGGTGGTGCTGAGGCCCAGCCAGGAGTACGAGCCGTCGACGGGGTCGAGCGAACCGAAGGGCAGGGTGCGCAGCGGCAGGCCGACCGCCACCAGAGCCACCAGCGTCGCCGCCACCGGCACGCCCCGTATCACTGATAGGCGAGGCTGGTCGCCTCGCTGGCTGAGCAGCACGGCGACGGACCGGGCGAACTCGGCCACGGCGATGGCGGCCAAGAGGTAGAGGCTGAGGTACCAGAAGGGCAGCAGGCGCGCGTTCCAAAGCCGGCCTTGAGGAACGAAGATGAAGGCCACGGCGGAGATCGTCGACAACAGGCCGAGGTACATCCCCAGCCGGCGGCGGAAGATGATCGACGTGCCCAGCCCCACGACGGCCAGGAGAGCGACCCAGGTGATGTCGCCGGCGATGGTGGCGGTGGCCTCCCCGCCGAAGAACCGGCTGAACCCCGCACCCAGACGGCCGGGCAGCAGCGATTCCCAGT
>JBBSLT010000217.1:0-3965 GCA_038233555.1 Acidimicrobiales bacterium | reverse complement strand
GGCCGGCTCGAACGCGACATCGACCGCGGGATTTCTCCCATGCGGCTACGCCGCTGCCGCCACGGCCGCCCTGAGCTGGTTCTCAGCCCGGAGGCGGCGGCGGCGGACGGTCTGGGCCGACTGGCCGGTGAGCTGGCACAGGTCGTCGATCGGGACCTCGTGCGCCCGGGTCTGGGCGATGAGCTCCACTGCCTCTTGGCTCAGGTGGCCCTCGGCCAGGGCCCAGGCCAGCAGCTCGGGCAGCTCCTGCTCGCAGGCCCGATCCTCCACCGAAGCGCCCGGGTCGACGAGGTCGCAGCGCTCGCCCACCTCGAGATCGGCGTCACCGGCGCCACGAGCGGCCGGCGCCTCCAGACCTTCGCGCTGGGCCCGTCTCCACAGGTGCGACCGAGTGTCCTCGACGACGTTCACGGCGATTCGGGACGGACGACGCTCGATGGGATAGCTGCGGATGCGCTCGTAGGCGGCCACCACCACCGCGGCTGCGGCTTCCTCTGGCCCTCCCATCCACTGGTAGCGCCGGGCCAGGGCCTTGAGGCCGGGCAGGAGCAGCTGGAGCAACACCCGGGCGGCCAGGTCCTCGCTCGCCGCTCGTCGGGCCAGTGCGGCCAGCACCGGGTCGGTGGCACCGTCGCCTCGCCTGGCGTTGGCGCCGCCGGCGAAGGCGACCAGGTCGCCCAGGTGGTCGAAGGCCAGGGCGGGGTCCTCGCTCCCCCACCGCCGCAGCGCGCTCCTCGCGCTCAGCGACCGCTCCAGCTGTGGCCACTCCCGCTCGAGCAAGTCGAACAGGGTCCTCGTCGATGGCATCCGATGCTCCTCCCAGTTGGCTGTCGGGGAGGAGCGTGCGGACCGGCCTTCACAGGCGGCCCAACAGTGGATCTGTCAATCTTGGGTGAGCCCGAACTTTCTTGTCCGGCCCGTCTCACCGCCGTCTCACAGCGGCGGAACGCCGCCTGGCAGCACGGGACTGGGGCCGCCTCAGGGCGATCAGCCGACGATCAAGCCCGGGCGCAGCATTCACCAGCGCCGCCTTTCGGCGGCGACGACAGCCTCAAGGTGGTCGAGTCAGGCGCCGACCACGGGTAGAGATGAAGTCGCCGAGGGCGCTGAGCCCTCGGAAGTGAGGCCCGGGACTCCCCGCCAGGCGGTGGGAGCCCGGGCCTGTGCGCTTTTCGACCTCAGAGAGCCCGTCGTACCGTAAGCAGGCTTCCCACGCCGAGCTTGTCGAAGTGCGACGTCTAGATCGGTGTAAGCGCGTCGCCGACGCGCACAAAGCCGAGCTGGAGTACGAGCGCGCCAACCGCGAGGTATCCCTCGCGCTCGCGATTGATCGTGCGCAAAACATCGAGGTCGCGGCCGACACCTCCGGCTTGCGCCCGCGTCGTCATCACACAACGCTTGATTCGCATGTCCACGTCGAGCACTGCGCTACCGAGCGCCACCTTACATCCGACATCCGACAACCCATTCTCGCCCTCGCCGTCGAGGTACACGTTGGCGCGAAACCGCCGCGGATCCCATGCCCCGATTGTCGAGGTCGACACCAATGAGATCTGTGCACCACCCGAGTCGTGGAACGCGCCCCCCGCTCCGTCGAACGGGACCCACTCACTCGTCGCCTCGTCTTCGAACTCGACCGGGTTCTCGTACCGGCGTGTCATCTCGGTGGCGGCCGACCGCAGCGTCACTCGTCGATTGAGCCAGGCCGATAGCGCCTTGTCGTCATCTGCGATCGAGCCGTCGGGCAATGTGATCTCGACGTCACCGCTCTCACGCAATCGCGCTGATGCGAAT
The DNA here is from genome assembly GCA_038233555.1 of Acidimicrobiales bacterium. GTDB lineage: Bacteria > Actinomycetota > Acidimicrobiia > Acidimicrobiales > CADCSY01 > JADDRA01. The sequence goes on along the minus strand of JBBSLT010000217.1, from coordinate 2,171 downwards.
AGCAGCTCCGGAACACGGCGTCCTGTTAGCCCAAAACCAGTCAGGGCGTCGAAGATCGCGAATCGACGATCTCCGTCCAAGCCCTCGGGCGTGATGGCCGCCTCGTCGACGCGCTCACCAAGAAGCGACTTCACGGGGTAGCGCCAAAGGTCGATCACCTGCATGGTTCGGGTGGCCAGCTTACGCGCGCCGAGGACAAGGAGATGCGGCCGTGGCTGACGCCACCTCATCCGAATGGACAGCGCCTCCCCGTTGGGCGCGACCGACAGAGTGCTCGTTGGCGTTGACCTCGCTGCTACTACACCACTGCTGGCTTCGGGCCGGACCGGCGATCCCAGCTTTCCAGGAAGGCGTCGACCGCCGCCCGCATCCAGATGGGGCCACCGGCCAGCTCCAGGAGCGGGGCAGGGAACCGACCATCGGAGCGGAGCTGGTAGAGGCGCTGGCGCGAGACACCGAGCAGCGCTGCGGCTTCGGTGGCGCCGAGGAACTCCGGCAGGTTCGGCTCTTCCAGCTCGGTGGCCAACACCTCCTCGTCCACCGCTTCCACACGACTCAAGGGCCACGCAGGAAGGCCCACGCCCCCCGCTGCGCTGCAGACCGCTCCCGTGGCCATCGTCGCCGCGGCCACGGGGTCTGCTGCCTCGACCGACACCCGGGCGGTCCAGGAGCAGTGGCTCCCCCCCACCGAAGGATGGAGGGGGGCCAACGCATCAAGGAGGTCGCCCAGCACGTCGTCGTCAACGCCGGTGGCGTCGGGCGGGCCCTTCGCCTCCACCAAGACGCTCCACCAGGTCATGACGTCTCCTCTCTCGGGGGCCAGATCCCGCCCCTCCGCCGCACGTCGGCGATGAAGTTCTTCAAGGCCCGGGGATCGCTGGTCGGCGTCGTCGAGACCCGGAGCTGGGGCTTGGTCTTGTCACGAGGCACCAGCACCGGGTGCTTCTTGGTCGTGCGGTAGGTCCAGCCTTGGACGTTCACCAGGTGCTTGGCGATGTCTCGGTACTCCTTGGGGATCTCTCGCCCCGGTTGGTCCCCCACAGCCTACCCCTCGCCCTTGTCGTCCTGTCAAGAGTTTACCCTAAACACTTGACGCACGTCAAGAGTTCTTGGAGGCGTACCGGTCCCACATACAGAGATGGGCGAGGCTGCCCGGCTCGACCCTGATCCTGTTGAGGTAGGCGTCCAGGTCCTCTCGTCGCGGTGGATCCCCGAGCTCCCCGTCGGCGATGAGGCGTCGCAGCGTGCGATCGCCGACGCCCAGGTACCGCGCGGCTTGCGCCCTGCTCAACGGCTTGTCGTCCTGGGGTGCCAAGGAGCCCCCAGCTACAGGCCTCGGTAGACGAAGCGCTCCAGAGAGTCGTTGCTGTGCCAGGTGGCGAGGATCCGCTCGGTCACCCGCTCGTAGGCCTGGTGCTCCGAGGCGCTCAGAACGACGCGCTCACCAACGACCGCCAGACGGGCGTAGAGGAGGTCGACGTCGTCGTCCCAGGGAAGCCGTAGCAGCGCCGCCAGGCGCTGGGCATCCGACACCAATCGTTCAGAGTCCCTCCCATCGAGTGCGTAGTCGCTGAGAGCCAGAGAGACCGACGGGTCAGAGGACCGGCTCCTCGCGGCGGCAAGCTCCTCGGCGACGGCGACGATGGTGACCAGGTCGTGCCGGCCCAGCGAGGCGAAGAACAACGGGACGAGCTCGTAGCGTCCGTCGGGCGCTATCGGCTGCACATGCTCCCCTCGCTCCATCCCCGCCACCTGGCTGGCAAGACGACCCATCGCGTCGGTCGCCTCCCGCTCGCCGAAGGGGCTCGGAAGCACGTACCCATCAGCATCATCCTCATCGGAGTCGAGGCTGAGCAGCAGCTCCTCAAACTCAAGGCGGCCGAGGGCGAGGGGCAGCTCGCCCTCGGTGTAGGGAAGGGTGACGATCACCTCACTGCCCTGGCCACGGTGCTCCTGGCGCCGGATCGACCGTCGGCGGTCGAGTTCGTTCGGGTCGAGACTCATCGACGGCCCCCTCGACCGACGACAGAGTCATCTACTCCGAACTCCCGCTCCAGCAGTCGGGTGACCACCGCTGACCTACTCTCCCCCACCGCCGCAGCGAGCTCGTCCACGCTCTGGCGCTCGGCCTCGGTCAGATACAGCTCGCACGGCGTGGCGTCGACGACCCG
>JBBSLT010000216.1:0-3971 GCA_038233555.1 Acidimicrobiales bacterium | reverse complement strand
CGGTTGCACACACCGGCGGTCGCAGGTAGGATGGGAGCCATCCACTAAGCGCCCCCGCACCGCGTCAACGGCCGGGGGCATGGCCCAGGAGGTACAAGCTCCATGAGCAGCACGAACCCTAACCCGAGCCCTGCTCGCAACGCCCGCCGGCTCGTCAGGACCGACACCCCCGGCATCTACAGGCGGGAGCGCGCAGACGGGAAGCGCGGCGGATACGTCGTGATCTACCGCGCCGCCGGTAAACAGCGGAAGGAGTCGGCCTCCACGTTGGCCGAGGCACGGGCGATCCGCTCAGCTCAAGCGGCCGACGTTGCACGCGGCGAGTTCCAGGAGCGCTCGGCGATCACCCTGCGCGACTTCCTCACGGACTGGATCGACCGCTATCAAGGCAACGGCCGTCGCGGCTTCCGCGAGAACACGCGGGCCGAGTACCGGCGGCTGCTCAACTCCTACGCGCATGCCTACTTCGGCGAGCGCCTGCGCCTCGTGGACGTGACGCCGCACCACCTGGCGCAGTACGTCGCCTGGCTCGCCGACGAACGCAAGCAGGGACGCCGGCTCGCTGATGAGACGATTGCCAACGCCGTCAACCCGGTCCGCGCCGCGCTTGGGACCGCAAAGGCCGAGGGCCTGATCCGTTACAACCCGGCCGACGGGCTCCGGATGCCTCACCGCGAGGAAGTGCGAGACGAGGACGGCGACCAGGTCAAGGCGCTATCGGGCGAGCAGCTCGCGGCCGTGCTCGACCTCGCCCCCGCTCGGCACCGAACGCTTCTCGCGCTGCTCGCCGGCACCGGCCTGCGCGTGTCGGAGGCGCTCGCCCTAGAACGTCGCCACCTGGCGCTCGACGGCGAGCGTCCCGGCGTCCGGGTTCGTCGGGCGCTCGTGAAGGGCACGGTGGCCCCGCCGAAGTCGCGCCACGGTCGGCGCATCGTGCCGCTGGCTCCCGCCCTCGTGGACCGCCTGCGCGCCCACCTAGCCGACGTGCCCGACTCGCCGGAGGCGCTCGTCTTCGCAACGGCCGGGGGCACCGCGCTCGACGCCGACAACCTGCGCCGGAGGATGCTCAAGCCGCTGGTGGAGGAAGCCGGCGCGCCGTGGGCAGCGTTCCACACGTTCCGCCACACCTTCGCCTCGATGCAGCTCTCACGCGGCGTCAACGTGGTGGCGCTGTCGCGCGTGCTCGGGCACTTCTCCCCGCGGGTCACGCTCGACGTGTACTCCCACCTGCTCGCAGGCGACGAGGCCCCGGCGCTCGACCTCGCGGCCCAGCTCTACGGGGCAAACATCGGGGCAACGCACGCCACCGAAACCGGGCGAACACCGTCCTAGAGCAGAACCCTCGCCCGCAACTGGGGCCTTGTCACGATGGTTGCAATGGGAGTAGGAATGGAGTAGGGTTGCCTCACCCGAGCCAGCAAGGTAGGTGTCGTCATGGCGTGGCAGCTTGAAGGGACGTACATCGAGAACTGCAATTGCGACGTCGTGTGCCCTTGTGGTGCCAGCGGGTTCGCAGCGCCTGCAGACTATGACCGCTGCACCGCAGTGCTGGCGTGGCACATCGACTCCGGCCGCGTCGAGGAAACCGACGTAAGCGACCGGAGCGTGGTCCTGCTGCTCGACGCTCCGAAGCAGATGTCGGAGGGCGACTGGCGGGTCGGGGTGTTCATGGACGACCGAGCCAACGCTGAGCAGACCGAGAAGCTAGGAGCCATCTTCTCGGGGCAGATGGGTGGTCCCATGGCCAACCTCGCTCCGCTCATCGGCGAGAACCTCGGCATGGAGGTGGCATCCATCGAGCACGTCGACGAGGGTCGCCGCCACCGGGTCAAAGTTGGCCAGGCCGTGGAGGTAGACATCGAGGATGTCGCGTCGCCCTTCGACCCCGAAGGGCCGCTGCCAAAGCTCACCGAGACCAAGCACCCGGCTAACTCGGACCTGACTCCGGCCAGCACCCTCTCTGCCCGGATTCAGGGCTTCGGAATCGAGTACTCCGCAGATGGCCAGAGCGGATTCTCGACGCCGTTCTCCTGGTCTGACTGAGGTTGGAGGCAGCCGGGCATAGCGCCCACTCGGCACCGTCGCGCGTTGGCCGTGCTCAGGTCGGTTTGCTGGGCGCGCTGCTCGTACTGGCGTTGCTGGCCTGGTTGGTCAGCGGCGACCGCATGGTTGGCATGGACTCGACGCCGGGGATGGACCTTGGAGGGCTCGGATTCTACGCCACGGTCTGGGTGACGATGATGGCGGCGATGATGTTTCCGTCGGTCGCTCCGACGGTGCTGATGTACGACCGCCTGCGGGCGGGGCATCTGGCTCGTGGGAAGGGGGCCGCAGCTGACGCGACTGGGCTGTTCATCGCTGGCTACCTGCTGGTATGGACGGTCGCCGGCCTTGCCGCATACGCGTTGGTCGAGCTGGTCCGTTCAACCGCCCCCGGGTTCCTGGCTTGGGACGAGGCCGGCCGCTATGTCACCGGCGGGGTGATCGTTGCTGCGGCCGTCTACCAGGTGACCCCGCTCAAGCAAGCCTGCCTCATCAAGTGCCGCAGCCCGATGATGTTCCTCGCCGAGCGCTGGCGCCACGGCCGGCTCGGCGCGCTGAAACTCGGTACGAGACACGGCGCTTGGTGCCTCGGCTGCTGCTGGGCGCTGATGGCAGCGTTGTTCGCGGTCGGCCTCATGAGCCTCGGTTGGATGGCGCTGATCGCGGCGTTCATCGCCAGCGAGAAGCTGCTGCCATGGCAGGCCGGGGCACGCCGTACCGTGGCGGTACTGTTGCTGGCGCTCGGGCTCGGCGTGGCGTTCTTCCCCTCCGATGTCCCGGGCTTCTCTGAGCCCAGCGGAGAGAGGCACGACGGCGTGGGCGGGCACGGCAGCGGCATGAAGATGACGCCCTAGGCCCGCCGCGCCAGGCCGGAGACTGAGCACCGCCGCATCGGTTGCGGACTACGGTCAAGTGACCGATGAGCCGCGCCTTGAACACCATCTGGATGGCCTTGCAGGACGCCGGCCTGATGGCCTGGCCGGTGTGTGGGCGCTAGTGCTCGGCTTCGCGATCTCGGCCGTTGTTCAGGCCTGGGTTCCCCGCGAGCGGATCGGCGGGGGCAATTTCGGGGCAACGCACCCCACCGAAATCGGACGAACTCGCCCCGAAGCCCGGAGCCTCGATGAGGCTTCCTAGAGGCGAAAGCTCGCCCCGGACGAACGCCGACGCACGGCCGCGCCGATCTGTCACGCCGGAGGTCGCCGGTTCGAGTCCGGTCGCTCGCGCTTCGCAGGTCCTTGACACCGCTGCCCAGCGTCTCCTGGGCATGGGCTTGTCCCGGAAGCGTCTTGGGGTAGGCCGACGTAGAGGCGTGAGAGCTTACGCCGCCGCTGTCGTACGCTCCACGTATACGCCGGGACCGCTTGGCTCTGGAAGCGTTTCGTCGTGCTCGCGCATCACCTCGAAATGGCCGAGGAGGGCGGACCGCATCTCGTGGACGGTGTCGTCGATCGAGGCGCCCGTGGCGACGCAGCCGGGCACATCGGGTGACCAGGCCGCGTAGTTCGACGGGGGGCCGCCCTCGACCAGGATGAGGTAGTCGTCGATCGGGTTCATGGCGGTGCCGGCTTAGTCCAAGTCATTCCAGACCGAAGCTCTCCCACTAGGCGGAGAAGCGGCGAGTCGAGGAACGCTCTCGCGACAGACGCCCTCGTGGCGGTCGGGGCCCACAGGCTCGTTCGGCAACGAGGACTTCGAGTGGGCGATCCGAGCAGCTCTCCGACGACGGCTACGACACCCCCAGCTTGTCCGCCGCCATCTTGGTCCCCTCGATCCGGTTGCTGATCTTCTGCCACGCGGTCTCGCGGGCGAAGTCCGGTGAGCCGTGGTTTGGCTTCTCGTCGATCGAGAACGGCGAGAAGCCGCAGTCGTCGGTGGCGCCGAGGCTCTCCTTGGGGATGAAGTCGGCCGCCCGCACGAGCGCGTCG
>JBBSLT010000215.1:0-4042 GCA_038233555.1 Acidimicrobiales bacterium | reverse complement strand
TGCCCTAACCGTGCCCGAAGCGGTCGCGGCACAGCTCCCGGTCGGACCAGGTGTTAAGAGCCTTCCACGCACACCTCTGTGCTCATGACCGGGGACGGCTACGCCAGGATGTCGTGATGGACAGCATGCACCAGCTGAAGATCACATTGAAGGGCGTCAAGCCGCCGGTCTGGCGGCGGCTGCTCGTGCCGTCGGAGTACACCCTCACCCAGGTCCACGAGGCGCTGCTCACCGGGATGGGCTGGTCCGGCTACCACCTGTACGCCTTCCGGATCGGCCGCACGACCTACATGGACAACGACGACGACTGGCCCGACGACTCAATCGACCCGAGCTCGGTCCGGCTCGGCGACCTGGTCGGTCCAGGGGATAGGTTCGTGTTCGAGTACGACTTCGGTGACGGCTGGGAGCACCAGGTACTCGTCGAGGACGTGCTCCCCACTGCCGGCCGGGCGAGGCCGGTCTGTCTGGCCGGGTGGCAAGCCTGCCCGCCCGAGGACGTGGGCGGCCCGTGGGGCTACGCCGCCTTCCTCGACGCGATCGCCGACCCCAAGCACGAGCGCCACGACGAGCTGCTGGGCTGGATCGGCGGCAGCTTCGACCCGGCCGCCTTCGACCCTGCGGAGGTCGACCAGATCTTCGCGACCCTCGCCGACCCCGCAAGGTGACGGCCGTCGGTCGACCGCGACGTGCGAGCACGTGTCCTAATGATTGAGACATTGAGACAGGGCGCTGCCATCCAGCCCCCAGAGACGAGGGGGAGGGACCCGAGATCCGCGTCTGCCAGTCCCAACGAATGTTGGCTGCCGACCCGGGTACTCCAACGATCGAAGGGGTTTCGTTGGAGTACCCGCGGGAGCGCTCGGGTTCGACGCCGAGGGCCTTGGCGCCTGACCTTCATGTAAGCGTCTTCAGCCGTAATTGACCCACTACCGTCAGGCTCATGCGCCCGGGGCCCCTGGAGAAGGACATCTGTCGCGACTACGTGCTTCCCCTCCTGAAGGCCGCCGGCTGGACCGAGGACCAGATCCAGGAGCAGTTCCCGATCACGGCCGGGCGGATCACGACGGTCGGCAAGAGGCATCGGCGGGGCGACGAGCTCCGTGCCAACTACGTCCTCGAGTACACGCCTGGCCTACCAGTCGCCGTGGTCGAGGCGAAGCGCGAGTACGCGATTCCCGGCAAAGGGCTGCAACAGGCGAAGAACTACGGCCGCCTGCTCGACCTGCCCCTCGCCTACTCGACCAACGGGCACGGGATCGTCGAGGACGACCGACACCGGCCTGGAGAACGACCGGCTCACCACCTTCCCCAGCCCGGACGATGCCTGGGGCCGATGCCGACACTGGAAGGGCATCGCCGACGAGGCGGTCGCGAACGGCGTAACCGCCCCATTCAATCGGGCGCTGCGCAACCTCGACGGCACCGTGAAGGAGCCTCGGTACTACCAGCGCGTGGCGATCAACCGCTCCGTCGAGGCGATCCTCGAAGGCGACAAACGGCTGCTGCTGACCCTGGCCACGGGTACCGGGAAGACGTTCGTGGCGATGCAGATCGTCTGGAAGCTGTGGCGCAGCGGCTGGCGCGCGGGCCGCAACCCTTGGATTCTCTACCTCGCCGATCGGAACATCCTGATCGACCAGCCGATCGAGCGTGAGTTCGTCCCCGCGTTCGGCGACGGTCCGATCTGGAAGTTGAAGGGCGAGGCCAAGGCCGGGCGCGAGATCAACTTCGCCCTCTACCAGGCCCTCGCGGACGTCGGCCCCGATCCCAACGGGATCTTCCGCGGCTTCGCCCCCGACTTCTTCGACCTGATCATCGTGGACGAGTGTCACCGGGGCAGCGCCCGCGCCGAGTCCGCCTGGCGATCGATCCTCGAGTACTTCGCTCCCGCGTCCCAGGTCGGCATGACGGCCACGCCGAAACGCGACGAGACGGTGGACAGCTACGAGTACTTCGGCGACCCGATCTTCGAGTACATCGTCGAGGACCTGGTCGTCGATGAGAACGAGCCGGCGTTCGACCATGGGGACGACGACACCCTCGACCCCGACGACCTGGAGTCCGAACCCAGGACCAAGTTCTACGTCGACGACATCCAAGTCTGGGTGACCGCCGAGGCCGTCTACCACCTCGACCCGGAAACCGAGCGGCTCCATCTCGTCGAATACCGCGACTTCGTGGCGGAGACGGTGCGAACCCTGTTCCCCGAGTCGGGCGACCTTCGCTCGCGCTGGGCGAGCAGGGTGGGCCGTCAGCAGGTGCTCGATGAACTCGCTTCGAAAGGCATCGACCCGACCGAGCTGGCCGAGCGGACCAACCTGCCCGACGCCGACCCGCTCGACGTCCTGGTCCACCTCGCCTGGAACCACCCCCTCGCGACCCGGACCGACCGGGCCCGGCGGGTCCGCAAAGAGCACGCCGACTTCTTCGGGGCATACCGGCCCGAGGCCCGGGAGGTGCTGGCGGCGCTGCTCGACAAGTACTCCGAGTACGGCATCACCCAGCTCGACGACCTGGGCGTCCTTGAGGTCCCTCCGATCTCCGGGCTCGGTTCGCCGACCGAGATCGCGTCCCGGTTCGGGTCCCCGCAGGAGTTGCACGACGCCGTCAGCAAGCTCGGAGTGCTGCTGTACGTCGCTTGATACTCAATCAAAACTTGATGAACCGAGGCGTGCACTCCGTAGAACTCAAGTTTTGATGTAGGATCACGCCATGGCCCAGGACCGTCGCGACCTCCGTCGCCGGCTGTTCACCCTGGCTTCCCAGCAGGGCGGCTACTTCACCGCGGCCCAGGCGCGGTCGGCCGGCTACTCCTACCAGGCCCAGGCGCACCACGTATCCGCCGGCAACTGGCACCGGCTCGAACGGGGCCTCTTCCGTCTGGTCGAATGGCTGCCCGAACCGCACGACGAGCTGATCCGCTGGACGCTGTGGGCCAAGGGTGACGCCGTGGTCTCCCACGAGACCGCACTGGCCGTGCACGGGATCGGTGAGTTCGAGTCGCCGCGAGTCCACCTGACCGTCCCACCCGACTTCACCAAGCGAGATCCGGCGGTCACGCTCCACCGCGCCGACCTCCCCGCCGAAGACGTCGACACCCGACCCGGGTTTCGGCTCACGACCGTGACCCGGTCGCTCATCGACGTCGCAGCCGCCGGCGCCGATGAGGACCAGCTCGCCCGAGCCATCACCGAGGCCGTCGACAGTGGCCAGGTCACCCTGCGACGACTGCGGACGCGCGCCGAGGCTGTCGATCTCAAGGGAGCCCTGCACATCGAGCGGGCCATTAACCGGATCGGCCAAACGTCGTGACGTACGAGACGGCACAGGCGCTGCGGGCCGCGATCGAGGACCGACTGCGCAACCAGTCCGACGCCACCGGCATCAGCCTCGACCGGCTTCGGCGTCGAGTGGTCTTTGAGCGTGTGGTCGCCCGGCTGCAGGTCGCGGAGCCGGGTCGTTGGGTGCTCAAGGGCGGGATGGCGCTGGAGGTCCGCCTCCGCGACCGGGCCAGGCTCACCAAGGACATCGACCTGGGCCTGCGGGAGGCTGTCGAGGACGCCGAGGAGCTGCACGAGCGCCTCGTCGACGCGCTCGCAGTCGATCCATTCGGCGACCACTTCGTCCTGACCGCCCCTCCCCTCACCAGGCTCAGCGAGGACGGCGACGGCTTCCTCACCTGGCGCACAACCGTCCAGGCACGGCTGGCGGGCAAGGTCTTCGGCTGGGTCAAGCTGGACATCTCGCCTCGATCACACGAACTCGACTCGACCGAGCAGGTCCCGCTGCCCAACTCACTCGCCTTCGCAGACATCGCCGCTCCGGCCATCGAGATCGTCGACGTCCAGCGGCACGCCGCGGAGAAGCTGCACGCCATACAACGTGACTACGGCAGCCGCGACAACACCCGCGTTCGTGACCTCGTCGACCTGGCGATCCTGGACGAGAGTCACCTGCTCGACTCGCTGCGGCTGTCGGTGGCCGTGCGTACGGTCTGGCGCGAACGGGAGCAGACCGACCCGCCCGCGACGCTCCCGCC
>JBBSLT010000214.1:0-4047 GCA_038233555.1 Acidimicrobiales bacterium | reverse complement strand
CTCGATCCTCGCCCACTCCTCCACCGACGTCGTGATCGCCCGGTGGTTCGAACCCGGCACCGGACCAGGAGACACGGTCCCGGCGCCAGAGTCGACCTGCTGAACGGTTTCAGCCGGCGATGACCTCGGCGCGAGCAAGCGCGGCGGCACCGACCACCCCGGCATCGTCGCCCAGGGCGGAGACCACGAAGGTCAGGCCCGGGTTCGGGTGGAGCATCAGGGACGTGAGGCCTCGAGTATCCGGTCGGCCAGGTCCTGGCCCAACTTCTCCGCCATCCCGCCGCCGACCACGACCAGCGAAACGTCCAGGAGGTTCACCACCGAACCGACCCCGACGGCGATCGCGTCGATCGCGGCGTCGAACAGCTGGGTGGTCAGCTCGTCCTCCTCCTCGAGGGCTCTAGCCCACACCTTTGACGTCGGCCTCTGCTTCCCTTCGTCCTGTTGGATGTCGAAGAGATCGGTGGTCCGACCGGCATCCACCATCGCCCGTGCCGCCGCCGCCATGGTGCGCCGACCGGCGTAGGCCTCGACGCAACCCCGACGTCCACACGAGCACAGGGCGCCCCCGGCCCGGACGATCACGTGGCCGATCTCGCCGGCGGCACCGAAGGAGCCGTTGTAGGGGCGGCCGTGCAGGATCAGACCACCTCCGATCCCGGTCCCGAGCCACAGGCCCAGCACGTCGTTGTGGCCACGTGCCGCACCAGCCAACCACTCACCAAGCAGACCCACGTTCGCATCGTTCCCGAGGATCACCGGCACCCCGAGAGCATCGACGAGCGGTGTCCGGATGTCGACGTTCTCGCCCCAGCCCACCAGGTTCGGCACCTGGACGACCTCGCCGGCGTGCACCACCCCGGGAAGGCCGATGCCCACCGCCGCAACGTCCTCGGCCCTCCCGCCTGCCTCGTCTATGGCAAGGAGGATCACCTCGATGACCGCTGCAGGCCCTCCGCTCGGCGTCGGCCGCTTCGCCCGGGCCACCACCGTCTGGTCGTGGTCCACCAGACCGACCTGGATGTTGGTACCACCGACGTCCACCCCAACGGTCAACACCGTTCACACCCACCCGTGGAAGCGACCGAACGATCCGCACCCGGTCGCACGATCTCGCGTTCGTTCCGCTCGGAGGACCACGGCTATCCGTCCGAGCCGTGGGACGGGGAGACGTCGGGTCGGCGATCGGCTCCGGGAGGCGGGCGACCTCCTCGAGAACCTCGAGGGTGTGCGCCAAGCGGACAAGTCCAGTGACCGTACAGCGAGCATCGCCGCCAGACCTGACGAGAGCGGGACGAGGGTTCGACGTGGGAAACCGGATAGTCGCTGGTCTTTCGGCTTATGGTCCCCCATGAACCTCCTAGGGACGTCGACATCGGGACGCCTCCTACGAGCGCTCGCCCCACAGCTGTACAACCGATACGACAAGTCTAGGAACCGTGTGACCACCCAACACGGACCGGCAAGTGCAGCATGCGCCATCTACCCTTCCTGTTCGAATCGATCCGCCGAACTCGGGCGGCGACCCCGGAAATCGTCGAGTAGGGGCGATCTCCGTACCCTTCGGCCAGAGAGCCGAGTCGTCGGATGGCTTCGCGAACGCCTAACCCTCGGCAACTTTGGGCGGAGAGGCCACCTCCAGGTGGAGCCGCTCGGCCGCGGCCCTGCGGGCCTTGTCGCCCCGCCGGTCATACCGGGAGGTGGTGGCGGGGGAGGCGTGGCCGAGGAGCTGTTGGACCGCAGGGAGATCGGCGCCGGCGTCGAGGAGGTCCCCGGCGTGCTGCACCACGACCCCGTCGTCGTGGCGGGCGGCAGGAGGCTCGAGATCAAGACCACCGACCTCGACGACCTGCTGACGGCGAAGCCCGACCTCGCCACCATGGACGAGGTCCTCCAGGCGTTCCCCGGCGTCCCCCTCACCGTCGAGGTGAAGGCGCCGAATGCCGCCGAGCCGGCGGTGCGGAAGCTGGCGGACGAGACGAACGAGCGGGCGGTCATCGTCACGTCGTTCTCCGCCGCCATCGTGCGCGCCGTGGCGCGTGCCAGCCGCAACCAGCCGGTGGACACGGCGCCGGCCTGGCCGACGATCCTCCTCTACTGGCTGCTCTCGCGGATCGGCGTCTCGCTCCCCGTGGGCCGACGTCACGTGGCAGTCCAGGTCCCGTTGCGGCTCGACGGCGTGGCCGTGGTCAAACACGTCCCGCTCCTGCGCAACCTGCGCCTCTGCGACCGTCGCTTCGTGCGCGCCGCCCACACCCGCGGCCTCGCCGTCCACGTGTGGACGCTCGACGAGGAGGGGGACATGGCGCAGGCCCTGGACGCGGATGCCGACGGGATCATGACCGATCGCCCGAGCGTGCTGATGCAGTTGCTGGAGCGCCGGGGCGGAGGCTGGTCCGGCTGACCCCTACGGCGGTTTCATCGCCTCGGCCTGGTGGTACCCGAGGCGCCCGATCGCGACCGCGACGGGCGCATGCCGTCCGGCTTTACCGGGATGTTCCATTCGGATGTTCCCAAGCCACCCTGGACTCGCTACCGGCCCTCCGGACGGTCGACAGATCGGCCTACGCGTTCAGGATCCTGCGCCTATCCTCGTCACGGGCCCTAACCTCCATCGGCTTCCGGCGGAGAGGCCACCTCGAGGTGGAGCCGCTCGGCCACGGCCCGGCGGGCCTTGTCGCCCCGCCGGTCATACCGGGAGGTGGTGGCGGGGGAGGCGTGGCCGAGGAGCTGTTGGACCGCAGGGAGATCGGCGCCGGCGTCGAGGAGGTCCCCGGCGTAGCTACGCCGCAGGTCATGCGGCGAGATGCGGGCGAGGCCGGCGCCGAGGGCGCGTCGCGCCAGGAGCTGGCGGATCGCCTCGCCGGTGAGGCTGCCGCCGACTTTGAGGTTGCCGGCCCGGTCGATCCGACAGAACAGCCGGCCCGGCGCCTCGCCCCGCAGCTCGAGCCAGGCGGCGAGGAAGGGCCCGACGCTCCGGGACAGCGGCACCAGGCGCTGTTTGTTGCCCTTGCCCACCACCCGCAGCGCGGGCGGCTCGAGGTCGACGTCGGCGACATGGAGGGCGGCAATCTCTGAGCGCCGGGCTCCCGAGAGGTAGGCCAGGGCGATCACCGCCGCGTCGCGGACGCCACTCGGGCGTTCGTCGCCTCGACACGCCTCGATGAGAGCGGCGAGCTCCTCCTGGTCGACGTCACGACCGGCGGGCAGGCGCCTGCCCGGCACGGGGCGCAGGTCCACGGCCCGCAGGTAGTGCTCGGTCTCCAGCATCCCCAGCCGCCAGGCCGCCTTCATGGCGCCCCGCAGCGCGGCCAGGTACTTGTTGGCGGTGGCGGAGGCGTAACGGCCCTCGCCCACGGCCCGGGCCAGGGCGGCCCGTACGGCGGTGGTGTGGGTGAAGCGCAGGTCGGCCCACGGGAGGGTGTCGATGTCGGCCCGGCCCCCCGACAGCCAGGCGGCGATGGCCCCGAGGCAGGCGGCCATGGTGCGCCGACCCTCGCCGGAGAGGCCGGCGACGTACACCCGGGCTGGGATCCGGCCCCAGTCGGCCACCAGCGCCCCGTCGAGCGACCGTCGCATGGGCACAGCCACCGGCGCCAAGCTCTCCACCTCGACGCGCACGGCGGGCGCCTCGGCGGCGTGCGAACGGGTCGTTGGCGCCATGGGGGAGGAGTTTACTTGCGAGAACTATGCTACCAGCAAGCGTCATACCCGCCCGTCCGCTCGACGGGGAGATTGACGACGCGTACCGGCGTCAGATCAAGGGGATGCGCAACCTCCAGGAAGGCCGCCACGACCTGGCCCGCCATGTCATTCACGGCGGCAAGGGCGAGTTGCGCCAGCACTACCACGAGGGCATGGAAGACCATGCTCGGCGCCCTGGGGCTGGTCCTCAGCTGCGTCACGCTGTGTTATCCGGGGCGACGGGAGGGCGTCCGTGACGCAGCATGACGGTGTCCTGACGGGCTATTTGGATCATCCGCGTACGGGTTATCTGCAGTCACTACGGTGCGAGCGTGACGACCGCAACGGTGTCAGCCGGGATGT
>JBBSLT010000213.1:0-4095 GCA_038233555.1 Acidimicrobiales bacterium | reverse complement strand
GGCGGTGGCTACGTGTTCTCCAACAGGACTCGCCGGCGCTGAGCGACTTGACCCGGTCCTCATCGGTGTCGAAGCCCACCACGTCGAAGCCGGCATCCACCGCTTGCATGGCCAGGGCAGCCCGACATAGCCCTGGCCGAAGATCACGATCTTGTCCTGCTCGGTTGTCGCCATGGTTCCCCCGGTTGTAGGCGACTTCCTGTGGGCGAGGTATGTCATTTCTGCGCGAATGGATATACTCCTGGAGGTGACCAAGCGCCTGGTCGAGATAGACGACGATCTGCTGGAGCGGGCGCGTAGCTCCGCTGGCACCTCCACGATCAAGGCCACGGTCGAGGCCGGGCTGCGCCAGCTCGCCGACGACGCGTTGATCCGTCGTCACATCGAGCGGCTGCGACGACCACGAGCCCTCGACACCGTCGCCCTCGGAGCGGCACGAGCGCCACGCTCGATCTCCGGTGCCTGACCAGCGCTATCTGGTCGATACCTCAGTTCTCGCTCGTGCCTCGCAGGAGGCGGTCGGAACTCGGCTCGAATTCCTCGCCCTTTCCGGACGGCTGTGGACCTGTCGTTTGATCGATCTCGAGATTGCCTACGCCAGTCGAGCCGGCGACGTCGGGGCAGTGGTGGCCGAACGCCTGGCGCTGCCGGAGGCCCCCATAAACGCTGCCGTGCTTGACCGTGTCCTTGAGGTCGCCGGCTTGTTGGCCGAGGCCAACCTCCATCGTGGAGCGAAACCTGTCGCCCTGGTGATCGCCGCCGCGGCCGAGGCCGCCCACCTCGCAGTTCTGCATTACGACGATGACTATGACCGCATCGCCCGGGTCACCGATCAGCCCACGGAGTGGCTGGCCGAGCCGGGTGCGCTCGACCGCTGAGCCCGGACCTAGGCGGGGATCCTCAGTAGGCTCGTGCTCGGCGCTGCAATCATGGGATATCACCAAGGAGGTCCCTCAAGTGCCCGACCTGCTATTCGCAACGTCCCCGATGAGGTGGTAGCTGCTATCGACGTACGAGCTTCACGTCTGGGGCTCTCTCGCAGCGAGTACCTGCGGCGGCGGCTTGCACAGGACTGCTAGTGGCCGTCACCGCCGAGCTTGTCGGCCTCACGGTGCTCCACGTCGACAAGGACTTCCTGCTGATCGCCGAAGTCACTGGTCAACCCATGCATCCTGATGGTCACGAGCATGTCCAATGCCCCTGACCACGACACCGCCCGCTGGGTCACGCTTGGGTGGAGGGACGCACAGACGAAGCCGGACTCGGTGGCCGGTGTCGTCGCCCAGGGCGACCCGTGAGCCGAGCGAACCACCGCTGGGCCGCCTCATGGTGGACGTGGTCGGGCCACGTGAGGGCCACGAGCACGTTGACGTCAAGCAGGTGCCCCCCCTCGGGGCGGCTCACCTTTGCTCTTCGAGTGCGGCCCTGACCGCTTCGGAGGTGATGGGGCTGGCGACGGCGACATCGAAGATGGGGAACCCGCCGGCTCCCCGCTCGGTCCGCACGGAGGGTGTGTCGAAGGGGGCATGGCGCTGCTCGCCAGCCTCGTGTAAGGAAAGCCGACCGCACGGTTGCTCTGGCTCATCCAAGTTTCGGATATCGAGCGTGCTAGGGACCCGGTCGCTCGTCAGCCATCGACCCCTGGGCGCTCACCATCCGGGCGACGTCGGGATGCAGCGCCATCAGGCCTTTGTCGAACGTCGCCAGATGGCCGCCACGGTCTCGGGCCAGGGCCGCCAGGTAGGCGTCGGTCACCTGACGGTGGCCAATCACGCCGGTCATGGCCACTTGGCCGTAGCCCAGTTCGTCGGGCCAGAACTCGTGCGCTTCGTTCGTGCTCACGCTGCTGAGCACTCGCAGTGCCTGCTCAGCGGTGGCGCCGTGTCGCACGAGCAGGCGGATCAACGCCCCTTGGGTGATCGGGCATGTGGCGTAGGGCTCGGCCAGATCAGCGAACCAGGCCTCGGTTGCGTCGTGATGGACATGGTCGACGACCACCAGGGCGATCAAGACGTTGCTGTCCAGTAAGACGCTCACGGCTCGTCATCGAGGGCACGTACGTCCTCGCTGGTGACGACCCGGCCCAGTCGGATCACCTCTAACCCGGTGCGCTCGCTCGTTGACACCTCGCCGCTGGTCGGCGTCCCCAGCGCTCGGCGCAACAGAGCCGCCACGGTCTGGCTGAAGGTGGTGCCTTGGTCGCGAGCGATCGCCATGGTGATGGCTTGGATGTCGTCGGGAAGGTCCACCGTGGTGCGCATCGACTGCATCGTAACACCACTGCATCATGATGCAGTTCTCTTTTTGATCGGCGGTGACATCCTCGACTTTCCCTGAGGGGTTGGTACTCTCTGCCGTTCGTAGAAGGAGGACCTCGGTGGCTCCATGCCGCACCACCCTCGGTGTCGCTCCTCTCACGTTGGTGGTACTCCTCGCTTTGGTTTGCCTCGGCCTGCAGCCTGTCGTCCCGGAGAGCGTCCGGGGCCGGACGCCAAGGCCGCTAGGTCCGAGTCGGGTCGAGGCGCAACGGTCGTCTTCGCCCTGACGCTACGGATCTCCACCACGGCCGGCGACCGCCTGCGGGAGGACACCGAGCTGGTAATCCTCGACCAGCTCGCCGATGTGGGCATCGAGATCACCATCGACAACCGGGAGGGCTCGGCGGTGTTCGAGAAGTTCTTCCCCATAGAGCGATGAGTTGAAGCTCGGGTATGGGCTACCCGCCCAGGCGAACAGGGCGAGGTCGAAGTCCCAGTCGGCCGGGTCGCCGGAGCTATTTCCACAGCTTTCCGTTGTTTTTCCCTTGCTCATTCGCCGGAACAGGTGTATGCTCATAGGTGTGTTGGAGGCGTTGGCGGAGGCGGTCGAGGAGTTGGACATTCCCGCTGGCGGCGATGCCCTGGCCGAGGCGTTCGCCCTGTTCGACCGCTTGGAGGCCAAGCTCTCACAGGCGGTCGGGGCCTTCGACGCCGGCGACGGCTACCTTGCCGACGGGGCGGTCACGGCCAAGGCGTGGCTGCGCCACTTCGCCAAGTTGGCCTCCCGGGAGGCCTCGGCCTGCGTGGCCCGGTCCCGGCGCCTGCGCAGCCTTCCCCACACCGCTTCGGCTTGGGCCGAGGGCTCCCTGTCGTCGGGCCAGGTCCAAGCGGTGGTGGCCAACGTGTCCGATGCCACCGTCGGGCACCTGGCCGAGGTGGAGGAGGATCTGGTCCCGCTGCTGGCCCCGCTGACGGTGGTCGAGACGGCGGCGGCCATGCGCCACTGGCGAATCCAGGCCGAGGCCTTCCTCGATCCCCCCGAGGCCCCCGATCCCTCCCGCTCGCTGCACTGCTCGCAGATCATGGACGGTCGCCGGGTGTTGAAGGGCCACCTCGATGCCGAGGGCGGGGAGATCCTGGAGGCGGCGCTGCGCCAGGCCATGAGCGACGACGTGGAGGGAGAGCCTCTCCGCAGCGCCGCTCAGCGCCGGGGCGATGCGCTGGTGGACATGGCCCGGTGGTTCCTCGACCACTACGGCCAAAGCCCCCGTCGGCGCCACCGGCCCCACGTCAACGTGGTGGTCGACCTGGAGGAGGTGGAGCACCGCTCCACCGGTTCGGCCCGGGTCCTCGACGGCCCCTACCTCGACGCCGCCACCATCGAGCGGATCCTGTGCGACGCCAACGTCCACCGGGTGGTGACCGAGGGGCGCTCGTCGATCCTCGACCTCGGCCGATCCACCCGCACCATCCCCGCCGCCTTGTGGGCGGCACTGGTGATCAGGGACGAGCACTGCCGCTTCCCCGGGTGCGACCGCCCCAGCCGCTGGTGCGAGGGCCACCACGTCACGTTCTGGTCCGAGGGCGGCGAGACCAACCTGTCCAACATCTTCTTGGGATGTACGCGCCATCACCACCTGGTCCACCAACCCGGGTGGCACGTCAAGCTCTTGGCCGACGCCACCGTGGTGATCACCACCCCCGATGGGCGGGTCCTGACCAGCCATCCACCGAGGGGATTGTCGCCGCCGCTGTTGTTGGAATGACGGCACGAGAGCGGCTCGACGAGGGGAGGCCGAGGTGCTCCTCGCCGATCGTCGGCAAGGTCCACGCGTGG
>JBBSLT010000212.1:0-4096 GCA_038233555.1 Acidimicrobiales bacterium | reverse complement strand
GGAGGAGGGCGAGTTGAGCAGCAGGCGAGGTGTCTCGATGGAGTAGCCGGCCACCGCCACCAACCGGGCGCGCTGGAAGCGCTCCACCCCGTTGTGCCAGTAGACGACGCCCGTGGCCCGCCCGTCGTCGCCGACCACGATGCGCGAGACGAAGGCGTCGGCCCGGATCTCGGCACCTCGGGCCAGCGCGTCGGGGATGTGGGTGACGAGGGACGACGCCTTGGCGTTGACCTTGCAGCCTTGCAGGCAGAAGCCCCGGTAGATGCAGTGGGGCCGGTTGCCGAAGCGGCCGTTGGCGATGGCCACGGGCCCGACCCGGGCCTCGATGCCCAAGCGGGTGCATCCCCGGATGAACAGCTCACCGTCCCCGCCCACCGGGTGCGGCGAATGCGGGTAGCCGTGCGGGTCTCCCCATGGCCAGTGCTGGCCGGCGACAGGGAGCTCGGCTTCGATGGCCTCGTAGTAGGGACGCAACTCGTCGTAGCTGATGGGCCAGTCGGCTCCCACCCCGTCGAGGGAGCGGGTGTGGAAGTCGGAGGGATGGAACCGGGGGGCATAGCCGGCGAAGTGGACCATGGATCCACCCACGCCCCGCCCCGAGTTGTTGGCCCCGAGGGGCACCGGGTCGGCTCCGCCGACGACCCGGTTCTCGGTCCAGTACAGGCGATGGGAGCCGGCCTCGTCGGAGACCCAGTCACGGTCGGGATCCCAGAAGGGGCCGGCGTCGAAGGCGACCACCTTCCAGCCCGCTCGGGCCAGTCGTTGGGTGAGGACGCCACCGCCGGCACCACACCCCACGACCACGGCGTCGACCTCGTCGCCGTCGTCGAAGCGGGCCATGTCGGCCCGGAGCTGATGATTGGTGCGGGTGCCGTCGTTGGGCAGCAGCCAGGCCGAGGCATTGCGATCACGGACCTTGCTCATGACCCCACGCTCGCCTCGCTCAACCCTGCCGCTGCCGGGCGGCCTCGAGTCGGGCGTCCCAGGCCATCACGTCCGCGTCGTGCTCGGCCACCTCCCATGGCTCGCGCCGGTCGAGCCCGGCGTTCTTGTAACCGCGCGGATAGGCGGGACCACCGAAGCCGATCTCGTTCCAGGCCCAGGGATGGGAGTAGAAGGCGGAACAGGCGTAGCGCATCCACATGCTCCAGATGCGGTTCGCGGCAAGGCCGTGCCAGTCGTCCTCGTTGGTGCGGATCGCCTCCAACACCGACTTCTGGGTAGCCATGTCGAGCTCACCGAAGCCGCAGTCGGCATGGGCACGGGCGTCGTCGTCCAGGGCGACCAGCGAGGTCCGCCAGGCGTCGGCGTCGGGGGGGAGGCTGTCGTAGTGCCACCCGTCGGTCTGGCCGGCAGCCAGTCGTGCGTCGATCATGTCGAGCACGGGGACCCGTGGCTCCTCGTCCTGGGCCAAGAGCCGATCGACCAACGCCCGGCCGGTGCGCTCCTCGGTGGGCGTGAAGAACTGCAACGGTGCCGACGGCGCCAGCCGGGCCAGGACCACCCCGGCGGTGACCTCGTCCCAGGTGTCGAGCTGGTCGAGCACGTCGAAGCCCGGGAAGCGATCCTCGGCGCCGCCGGGCAGACGGGGCAGGCCCACTCGCCACGGCGCAGGACCGGCCATCAGCCGTCTTCCCGACGCAGGATGGCCGCCAACAGGCCCATGGCGCCCACCATGGTGAACAGCAGCGGGGCGAAGACCGGCGGGCCCATCTCGGCGTTGTACCGGGCCATCGACCACCCGCCCGGCTTCTGGGCGATGCCCCGGATGTGGAGGTAGGTGCCCTGCAACCCGTTGGCCACCACCACGGCGGAGACCGCAGGCAGGGCCGTCTTGGCCAGCCGCCGGGAGAACAGCCCGCCCAACCCGGCGGCGGCCGCCACCGGGCTCAGGGCCACAGGCACCCACATCATGTGGTTTCCGAAGCTGGCCCCATCGTGTTCGAGGAAGATCTCGGCGCCGGTGATGAGGGCGGCCATGGCGGTGAGCCCGGACAACGCCCGCTCGAAACGACCGTGTTCGATGTTGCGGACCAGGTGGTCGGCGCCCTCGAGGACGCCGCCCACGACATCGCCGCTTCCTCGCCCCGCCCGTCGTCGGATCGTCTTGGAGATGCCCACGACCGCGCCTCAGCCCTTCAACTGGCTGATCTTGTCCCCGACGAGCGTCGAGGCGATGGAAGCCCGCCGGCCCTGCCCGTGCAGGAACGACGAGGCGAAGCCCTTGGCCTGCTCGTAGGTGATCTTGGCGGGCATCGGGGGCTCGTCGGGGTTCACCACCACGTCGACCAGGGCGGCCCCGGGGTAGGCCAGGGCGGCGGCGATGGCCGCCTCCACCTCCCCGGGCTTCTCGACTCGGATCCCCTTGCCACCGCAGGCTTGAGCCCAGGGGGCGAAGTCGGCGGCCTGCTCCCACCGCACCCCGTACTCGGGAAAGCCGAGCGCCATCTGCTCCCACAGGATCTGGCCCAGCAGGGCGTTGTTGTTGATGATCACCTTGATGGGCAGCCGGTAGCGCGCCGCGGTGAGGAACTCGGCCATCAGCATGGCGAACCCGCCGTCGCCCACAAAGGCGATGCACTGGCGGCCGGGGTGGGCGATCTGGGCGGCGATCGTGTACGGCAGGCCCGGCGCCATGGAGGCCAGGTTGCCCGACAGCATGAACTGGCGGTCCCCGCGGATGTCGAAGTGGCGGGCGGCCCAGGTGGCGATGGTGCCCGAGTCGGCAGACAGGATGGCGTCGTCGTCGGCCAGGCGGTCGATCACCCGCATCAGGAACTGGGGCTGGATGGGGTCGCGCTCGTCGCCCTCGAGGGTGGCCATCTTCTCGCGCCAGTCGACCATGGCCTCCTGGGCCTCGGCCAGGAATCCCCGGTCCTGGCGGACGGAAAGCAACGGCAGCAGCGCCCGCAGGGATTCGGCAGCGTCGCCGACCAGGGGCACCTCGGTGGGGATGCGGTCGCCGGCCCGGGTGGGGTCGGCCTCGATCTGGACCGTGCGTACCCCGGCCTCGGGAAGGAACTTGGTGTAGGGGAAGTTGGTGCCCACCATGAACAGGGTGTCGGCGCTCTCCATGGCCTCCTCCGACGGCCGGGTGCCGAGCAAACCGATGCCGCCGGTGGTGAGGGGGTGGTCGTCGGGGACCACGGCCTTGCCCGGCAGGGTCTTCACGATGGGGCTGGCCAGCGCCTCGGCCACGGCCAGCACCTCGTCGCGGGCCCCGAGGGCGCCGGCCCCGACGAGCATCACCACCTTGGTGCCCTCGTTGAGCACCGCCGCCGCCCGGGTCAGGTCGGCCGCCCGAGGCACGCTGTACGCCGGGATGTAGGTCGGCGCCGTCTGGGGGGTGCGAGCCGGCGCGCCCCCCTCCCAGGGGTCAAGGTCGGCCGGGGCCTGTTGGATGTCGACCGGGAAGGTCAGGTGTGCCACCCCCCGCCGTGACAGGGCGGTGCGCACCGCCTTGTCGACGAGGGTGGGGATCTGCAGCGGGACGTGGATCATGGCGTTGTACTCGGCCACGTCGATGAACAGCCGGTCGAGGTGGACCTCCTGCTGGTAGCCGGTGCCCAGCAGCTTCGGTCCCTGCATGCCGGTGATGGCGAGCACCGGGGCGTGGTCGAGCTTGGCGTCGTACAGGCCGTTGAGCAGGTGGATGCCCCCGGGGCCGGAGGTGGCCAGGCAGACGCCGAGGCGGCCGGTGGACTTGGCGTAGCCGGTGGCCATGAAGGCGGCGGCCTCCTCGTGGTGCACGAGCACGAAGCGGAGCTTGTCCTGGTGGCGCCGAAAGCCCTCGGTGAGGCCGTTGATGCCGTCGCCGGGCAGGCCGAACACGGTGTCGACGCCCCAGTCGATGAGCCGCTCCACCAAGAGCTCGGATGCGATCTTGTTCATGGGCAGTCTCCTCCTGGTCGGTCAGGTCGTTGTCGTAGCAGCGCGCTCATCGAACCGCCCATCGTTCGGCGTCGACGGCCTTGAAGGTGAGGCCATGGCCGGGTCGGCCGTGGTCAGGGACCAGGCGACCGTCGACCGGCTCCAGGACGCCGTCGAAGAGCATGCGCTCGATGCGCACATGGTCGTGGAACCACTCGATGTGGCG
>JBBSLT010000211.1:0-4113 GCA_038233555.1 Acidimicrobiales bacterium | reverse complement strand
CGACCCGTCGATCTGCCGGGCCCCCGACGTGTTCGTCGTGCCAGGACGACCGTCACTTCCGCTGCGACCGAGCTGGCTGCAATGGTGCGAAGACGGCGTGCCCATGCGCCACGTCATCGAGATCTCTCGTCGGCGAACACCCCGACGGAGATGGCCGACAAGCGGGCCTGGTACTCCCGCTACGGCGTCGAGGAATATCTGGTCTTCCACCCCGGGACCGGCCTCCTCGAAGTATTCATCCGCACGCCGCTCGGCCTTTCGAGCATCGGCACCGACCTGCCCTGGACCTCCACCGTTCTCGAAGGCTGCGCCTACCGGGTCGACCCCGCCCCCCACCTCGGCGACGGCATCTTCGACCTCGTCCTCCGGGCGCACTCGTCGCCGTCGAGCAATGAACCTCTCGGACGGGCCGGGGCTCGGTGTCAACCCGGTTGCGGCCGACCAGGTCTCCTCAGCCGAGCGGACCTGGCTGATGTCACACCCCCTGCGTACGGTCGTTCAGGTGAAGGTTCGTGACGCCATCAGGTTGCTCGAGTCGGACGGCTGGGTGCTCGATCGCCAGCGGGGCAGTCATCGCCAATTCCGGCACCCGACCAAGCCAGGTACCGTGACGGTGTCAGGCAGCTCGGCAGCGACATGCGGGTAGGCACAATGGCCAGCGTCTTCAACCAAGCCGGCCTGAGGAGGGAGCAATGACGGGTTATGCAGTGGTCGTCGAAGGAGCCGAGGGCAGCTACTCGGCTTACGTTCCCGATCTTCCCGGTTGTGTGGCCGCGGCCGAGACCCGAGACGAGCTTCACGCCCTGATTCGCCAGGCCATCGGCATGCATGTCGAAAGCCTCCGGCACCATGGCGAGCCCGTGCCTGAACCCGCCGCAGTGGATGCCGAGGTTGTGCAGCCCGCCTGATCGGAGTCGACCTGGCGACTCAACTTCAGCGGGCGAAAGAGGTACAGCAGTTGCTCTCAGGAGCGGGGAAGCACCGTGGCGTTCCCCCGGCAGATCTCATCATCGCGGCTCCGACTGAGAGCTCTGGGGTGTGCCCGTGCTGCACTATGACCACGACTACGACCTGATCAGTTCGCAGACGGCGCAGGAAGCCCGGTGGTTCCTTCCGAAGGGCTCGTTGCCGTAATGGGCCGGGCGAGGTGCGCTACCGGGACGGTTCGACGCCCGGCCAGTCCGTCGAGGCCTCTTACGGCTCGCCCGTCGAGCCGAGCTTGGCCTCGGTCGGCGGGTCCCCGCCTCGGCCACCGCCAGCCCGGCGGCGGCCAGGTTCTCGACCTCCCGCACCTGGATGCGCACGAAGGGGGACACCGGGGGATTGTTCTCCCGGCAACTTGTGAGATCCGCCGATGGCGCCTGGCGGATTCTCCTGGTGACTATCCTCACATCCAGATGCTTCCCCTAGCCGCGCCCGACGACGATGACGAGCTGGAGCTTCGGGACTATCTGGTCGTGCTCCGATGGCGGTGGATCACCGTGGTGGCCACCGTGGTGGCCACCACGGTGGTCGCCTTGGCGGTCTCGTTCCTTCAAACCCCGGTGTACGAGGCCAGCGCCACGCTGTTGTTGCAGTCTCGGGCCTCAGAGCAGATCTTCGCCCCCGAATCTCCGACCCAGGCGAGAGCCGGATCCTCAGACGTGTTGACCGAGATCGGGGTGATGGAGTCACGCTCGGTGCGCCAAGCCGTGGCCGAGGAGCTGGGGCGGCCCGTCGAGGTGTCGATCCAAGCCGAGGGCGCCACGGACCTCGTCACGATCAGCGCCGAGAGCACCGAAGCGGCCGAGGCGGCGCTCATCGCCAACACCTACGCAGAGGTCTATATCACCTCGCGTCGCCAACAACTTGTCGCCGACCTCCAGATCGCCATTGACCAGGTCCAGGCCAAGATCACCGATTTCGAGGGCCAGCTCGATGACGTCGACCAGCCGTTGGCCGACCTCGACACTGCCATCAACGCTGCCGGATCACTCGTCGAGGCGCAACGGCTACAGGACCAGCGCGACCGGCTCCAGGATCAGGTGGAAGACGAGCGCAGCCTCATCGAGAGCCAACAGGGCCCCTACATCACCCAGCTCGGCCAGCTCCAACTCGCCACCAACCTCACGCAGACCGGTGGCGCCCAGATCGTGGGCCGGGCGGAGGAGCCGACGGAGCCCATCCGACCCACTCCGTTGCGCAACGGGGCGCTGGCCCTGGTGGTCGGGGCCATCCTCGGCGTAGGCCTTGCCTTCTTGCGGGAGCACCTCGATGACACCATCAAGACCAAGGACGACCTCCAACAGATCACCCAGGGCACCAGCGTCCTCGGCCTGATCCCCTCGGTGGAAAGCTGGAAGGACCGGACCAGCTCGCTGGTGGTCTCGCTCACCGATCCCGACTCGTCTGCGGCCGAGGCCTACCGGAGCCTACGTACCGCGGTGCAGTTCATCGGCCTCGACCACCCGCTCAAGGTCATCCAGTTCACCAGCCCCAACGCCTCGGAGGGCAAGACCACCACCTTGGCCAACCTGGCCGTGGCCCTGGCCCGGGCCGGCCAGCGGGTGGTGGTGGTGTGCTGTGACCTGCGCCGACCTCGGGTGCATGAGTTCTTTGGCCTCGAGGCCGAGCCCGGCTTCACGTCGGTGCTGTTGGGTGAGACACCCTTCTCGACGGCGTTGCAGGCGGTGAAGGGCGAGGGAGACTGCGCGTTGTTGGCGGCGGGCCCGTCGCCTCCCAACCCCTCGGAGCTGCTCTCGTCTCGACGGACCGAAGAGGTCATCACCATGTTGAAGAACGAGTGCGACGTGGTGCTGATCGACACCCCTCCGGTGCTGCCGGTGACCGACGCCTTGGTGGTCTCGCGCCTCGTGGACGCCACCATCGTGGTGGCCACCGCCGGGCGGACCACTCGCAAGGAGCTGCATCGGGCCATCGAGATGTTGCACCAGGTATCGGCCCCGCTGGTGGGCACGGTGCTCAACGGTGTGGAACCAGGCGCGGTCTACGGCTCCGGGAACCGCTACAACACCTACTACCGCAAGGTGGAGCCCCAGACAGACGAAGACGACGAGTTCGAGGGCGGTGGTAACTCCGCCAGGGTCAACGGGAACGGCGCTGGGCCACACGCACCGTCGCCCGTTCCACGCTGGCGCCGGGGAGTCGCCCGCTTCTCCCGCCCCTGACCGGCGGAATGACTACCTCCCCACGCCCACCCGGCGCACGACGTAGTCGGGCATGTGGTCGTTGACGTCGTTGGCCAGGCTCCACGAAGCGGAACGACTGGCCCAGACGCCGGCGGACCGCCACGACAGATAGTTCGGGTCGGTGGGCAGTGGCCTCCTACCCCGGGGCCCGGGGTGAAGCGCAGGTAGCCGAAGGGCTTGGTGGAGGCGGCGTCGATGGCCCCCCACACGTCGAGCCCAGATCGCGCATCGATGGGCGGGGAGTGCCGCGAACGACGTCGATCCCTCGCCCCAGCCGCCCGTCGAGGCCGCTTGGGCTAACGACCGTTAGTCTTTTCGTCATGGCTACGCAGTTGAAGCTGGACCCGGAACTGCAGGCCCGCGTCGAGCGCGCCCGCGAGCAGGCGAGTGAGCGGGGCGAGCTGCTGGATGGTCCCGGGACTCCGCCATCCGATGGCCTCTCCCCAACTGCGCGAACTGTGCTTGCCGACTGGGTCGCCAGTGGGGAATACGACCGTGCCGTCGCAGAGATCGTCATGGATGACCCTGACCTTGCCACCCAGTAGTCGGACTCGGTTGACGTGGCGCTGGTCGTCGATGACCACCTGCTGATCGTCCACCTGGCTGGAATGACGGTCGGCTGGCTGGCTCAACAGGTCGCAGAGTCGGCGGTCTACACAACGGGAGGCTGGTACTACCGCGTGGCGAGCGCGTCGGGTCAGGACTCGGGAAACGGCGCCCTGTCCCGCCGGATCGGTTCGCTTCCTGAGCCCGATCAGCACGTGCTCCGGTCCAAGATTGCGGCACTTCCCGGTTCCATCGGTCTGATCGGCCCGCGCCTGCTCGTGCCGATCATGGCCGGACTACGAACCCCACGGCGGCTGAACTACCTGAGCTCCGAAGCGTTAGCACTGGCAATCGTGGCGGAGGCGATGATCGCCGTTCG
>JBBSLT010000210.1:0-4125 GCA_038233555.1 Acidimicrobiales bacterium | reverse complement strand
GGCTCCGGGAGCTACGCGACACCAACATGCCCGACGACGAGGACGACTGAGCACACTCGTGGGTCGGCGGACTTGGGCACGGCGGGCAGCCAAGAGGAGGTGGTTGAGGCTGATCATCCGGGACGCGGGCGCTGCGCGCCCTGGGCTGGGCTGGGCTGGGCGAGGGGCTTAGCGCCAGTTTTCGTTCCGATGTTCCTCGAGGGCCGGGTCGTGCCACGGCGGAGAAGCTGCGGCGTACCCAGCGGAGGAAGACGAAGGGCATTGCGGTAGCACCGACAATCCACGGCAGACACCCGAGGGCCGCACAGCCGAGATCCTCGAGGCACCCCTTTCGGCGCTCAGCGTCCTCGTCGCGCGGGCGAGCCATCACCAGATGATGCCCGCTTTGTCGGCGTCGCGCCTGCCCCTACTGCGCTCGCTGCAGCGCGATCAGGCGCGCAGAATCGCGATGGTGCTGCCCTGCCGCGAGGGCGACCGATCGACGGTTCCTGGTGCTCGCCGGCGCGGCCAGGTCCACACCGATCGAACACAGAACGCACGGCCGGCCGGGAGCGGCGGCGCGCATACGTGCCGGTCGGTCGCGCCCGCGTGAGCCCACCGCCTCGCTGTCGCTGGAGCGGTGGGCGTACCGATCATCCAATCGCGCTGGCCTAGTCCCCTCGCGATCCGGCAATAGGAGAGGTGGTGAGCCCACGGGCGGGGCATCATTCCAGCGTTATGGACGATCAAGCGCCAGATCTCGACAGCCTCGAGCATGTTGCTCACCTCATGTGGCCGGACCTCGTGGAGGTCGGCGGCTGCGTCTTCTTGGCCACCCACTACTCGGAAGCGTCGAGGGAGTCGTTCGTGGCCGCAGGAGTGACTGGGTCGGCGCTGGAGGACGTGGTGAATCATGTTCATCTCTACGACGTCGTAGCTGAGTACAGCGGGAGCGACGAAGACCTGCAGCGCCTTGAGGCCGTTGCAATGCTCATGAAGCAGTCTTGGGCGGCGCGACTCGCCATCGCGTTCCCGGGACGCACGTTCATCGTGACCTTCGCCACGGAACCGGAGGAATACGGTCCTACCGTGTCCTTCAATCAGGACCCACACGGATGAGTGGTCAGCGAGGGCATCTCCTAGGTGCCGATCGTTTTGCGCCGGTGGCGGCGTCGGCTGGACGACCCCAAGGCCATTAATGGTCGCCCGAACATCCACTCGCGAGCACGTACGCCGTGCCGACGGCAATATGAAGGAGACGCGAGCCTTGTGCCGCCGATTGTGGTCCACGGTCTGGAGGTCCAGGCCGTTCCGCCCCAACGGGCAGTGCCCCCTCTGCGGGAAGCCCGTGGTTCTCCAGGCCAGTACGCGTATCGGCACTTGGACGGGACCGATGATGGCTCAGCTCAGAGGACAAGGCAGGAACAGATCGCGGCATGTCCGTTGCATGGTCGCCCGCCGTTCAACGACCTCTCCACCAAGGTGTCGAACGGTTGACGTGCTCGCCGACGCCGGAACCGGCCAGCGCCGATGTGCGGCTAGCCGTGTCATCGAAGCGGCGGCCAGCCGCACGAGTGAGGACGGTCGGACCGCCGATCATCCAGTCGCGAGCGGCACCGGCCCTGGTGAGCCGGCAATCTCCGGCAGGCGGCTCTCCGTCGGGGCGGTCAGGCCGGGCGAACCATTCCCCGACCGGCCCTGGGTCGGCACGACCGGAGCAACGTCGTCGTCCGTATCAGCCCAGATGTCCCTCCATGTGCCCGCTGGGCGGGACGCCGACCAGCGTGAGCGTTGGAGTTATGAGCGGCGTTCGACTGGTTGCCCATTGAGTGGCCCCGGGCCGGCGCAAGGCGGCCCGGGGCCACTCAAAGCACTGGACCGGAAACCTCAGCAACCAGTGCGGGGATCACAGCCTATGGAGTGCTCGCCGGGGGTTCCGATGAGCACGATGGTCCGGGTCGAGGGGACGATCTCGCTGACGTCGTAGCAGTAGCGGTCGGGCTCGACAAGGTCGGCCTCGATGGCCCAGTCGCTTGTCCCCTGGTCCCGTAGCTCGGCTTCGAGCAGTTGCCGCCACTCCGACTCTTCAGCGCAGCCGTCGCCGGTGGCAGCGTGGCGGTCATGGAACGCCACCCGCACCGAGCGGATCGCCTGTCCGACGACCTCGAAGTCCGCCAGGTCGTCCCACGGAGCCATGCGGGCGGCCTCGCAGGATTGCTCGCCTGTCACCTCGATCACGGTGACAACGCCCGTGGAGGAGACACAGGCGGTGAGCGGGGGGGCTTGCGCGACTCCCTGCACCATGGACCCGGACTCCCATTCCCTAGCGCACGCCTCAATCGGCGATGTGCCGTCGTTCGGCAGCACGGAGGTGACGCGGCCCTCGTCGGCGGCACATGCGAACGAGACGGTGTTGTCGGCCTCACGACTCACCACCGCCCAACCGGCGGCGGTGGTAACTCCGAGGGCGAGGATAATTCCAGGCACTGTCCACCTCGCTCGCCGGCGGCGCGGCGAAGGCGATGGTGCGGGCTCGGGAGCTTGCTGGATGACGGCCATCAGGGCGTTCCTCTCACGTTGGACGAGCACCCGGTCGGGACCGTCGGTGGGCGGGCGAAGTCGTCTAAGGAGTTCCAGGTCGAAGTCGTCGGTCACGGTCGGCACCCCCCCTCGGCTCGCTGCGGGTTGTCATCAGGCTCTTGCCGGCAGGGACCGATTAGTTCCCGGAGATGGTGACGGGCGCGGTGCAGCCGTGAGCGCACCGTCCCGATGGGCACGTCGAGCACCTCAGCCACCTCCTGGTAGCTGAGCTCCTCCCAGGCCACCAGCAAGATGACGTCACGTTCTCCCTGCGGCAGCCCCGCAAGAGCCTGGGCCAGCCGGGGCCACACCGCTTCAGCGTCGAGGCGAGCGTCGATCGCTTCCATCCCGGCGGGCGTGGGATCGTCCCGGGTGCCGAGCTGTCCCAGTGCTCGTAGGTGGCGGGCCTGTTGACGCCGCTCCTTCAGCAGCAGGTTCTTGGCGATCCCATACAGCCATGGAAGGCAGTTCGGCCGTTCCAGCTGGTAGGTCGCCCGGCGCTCGAAGGCGATACGGAAGACCTCACCGGTGAGCGAATCGGCCACATCCCGCCCGAGGCGTCGCTCTAAGAACCGGTGCACCGCGCCCACATGCCGGTCGAAGACGATGGCGAAGTGAGCGCGGTCGGTCAAAGATCGCGAGATCACCACGGCATCGTCCGGTGGGGCGGTCATCTTCTCCTGTTTCCCGGTGCCAGCCTTCGAGTTCCCGGCGCACAGAAACTGTCCCCGGCTGTCCGGGCCCATTCGCATCGAGGATGGCACAGAAGCCTCCCCGGCCGGAGAAGTAGGGTCAGTCGCTGGTGGAGTGCGCTCCTGCACCCCTCGAAGATTCGGTCCAGCCCGCTCCTACGTGCCGTGTGTTGGTGGTCCCGATGCGCCACCTCGGAGCGACTTCGTGATCGGCGTGCCGCTCGAGATTCCCTGATCTGCTGGACGGACGCCCGCGCGAGCCGGCAATCTGTGCGGGTGGAGTCCGTCGGAACGACGTGCCCGGTGTGCGGCTGGACGGGCCTATCGGTCAAGCCCTACGAGGACTGGCCCGGGCTGCCGGTGCCCGACCGCGCACGCCCGCCCTACCAAGACACCTTCGGCGGCGCGTCGTACGAGGTGTGCCGCTCGTGCGGGTTTGAGTTCGGCTTCGACGACCATCCGGGCGCAGGCGATGGAGTCAGCTTCGATGAGTACCGCTCGAAATGGATAGCCGACGGATGTCACTGGTGGTCTCAGACGGAGCCCGAGCCCAACAGATGGGACCCTAACGAGCAACTGCGGGGTGCCGGGCTCGCCCCGTGATTTATCGCACGCATACGTGCCGCTCTCCGGTGCCCTCGACCGCCGGTCGGCGGCTCGGCCGACGTCGGGCCCCGAGCACCGAAAGTTCCTTCGCGCTGGCCTTGGCACCGCGCGAGCCGGCAATCGGAGCGGGTTCATGACGTGAGGCCGGAGGGGCTTGGTGTCGTCGGCGGAGCCTCGCGCCATGTGTCTGGGTCTGGCTGGAACGTAAGCCAACCGCCTGCATGTTCCTCGAGCCACGAACGCGCCCGTTCGCTGACGAGAAGCCTGC
>JBBSLT010000209.1:0-4173 GCA_038233555.1 Acidimicrobiales bacterium | reverse complement strand
TAGGTCATGGGCGCCACTGCGTCGTAGAAGGGAACTATCGCCTCGTAGGGGTAGCGGGTCTGCATCTTCGGCGACGGCCGGGGAACCACCGCCACCAACGGGTAGGCCTCGCCCACCGCCGCCCGGAGATTCTGCGAGTAGGCCGACGCTCCCTCGGCGGTGAGGTTGGTTCCCTCCGAGGCGGTCTCGATGTCGGCGGCAAAGCCATCGATGCGGTCGCCGCTCGGGGTGGTGTAGGTGACGGCGGCGAGGGCCCGGCTGACGTCGGCGTTGACGTCGTCGAGGTAGGGAAAGTCCCAGCCGTAGACCCTGATGTCCGCAGCATGAGCCTTGGGCAGGAGCTCGTCCATGTAGTGCTGAGCGTAGAAGCCACCTTTGGACGACCCGGTACGGACGTAGACGTGGGTGAGACCCACCTGCTGGGCCCGAGCCACCAGGGCATCGACGCTGCCCCCCTCGATCTCCTCGGGCGCGTACAGCCACATCCCCACGCCGAGGGGCAGGGCGCCGGCATCGGCGGGCACGACGGACTCGGTACCAAAGCCACTAGCGGCGTCGAGGGGTGAGGGAGCGGCGGCCAACACCTGGGTGCGGCTCAAGCGGCTCAGACGGCGCGAAGCCACCACCTCGGCGGTGGCTTCGGGGACGACGACCGCCGGTGCCAGTCGTACTGGTGGCGAGATTCGGTGTAGTCGGGTGGCGCCGGAGGCCTGCATCGCAGGCGACTCCGGTGCCGCACCCGGCGGACCGGGCGTGGCGGTGTCGTCCCCGTCATCCTGGTCATGCACTGGTCCGGACGGCGGCACCACCGCGACCGACGGGTCGCCAGCCGCCAGCTCGGTGAGCGCCGGCTCCAGGCCGAGCTCGACGGCGGTCGTCGTCTCGCTCAGTCCGGCAGCTAGCAGGCCGAGGGAGCCGAGCGCGGCCGAAGCCAGAACCAGCCGTGCTGCAAGGACTACCTCACCGGGTCGAGGGAAGGCCTGTCGGAACCACAGCCGGACCGGGAACCGATCCGGAGGCTGCGAGCGGAAGGCGAAGACCGCCATTCGCAACGAGTCGAGCAGGCCGGTCGGGTCCCCTGCATCGGGGTGGGGAACCAGGTGTTGTCGAAGCCGCAGCCAGCGGAGCCAGGCACGGCAAGCAAGAGGATGGCATCTCTCTCCGTCATTCAGCGCCCTACGTGGGATACTTGTGACGGAGGGTGAATGCCACCGCCGGCCAGCATCCTGCCAGACCGAGGCCGCCTAGTCAGGGCAAAATTTAAGATTTCTTGCCGGAAAGCAGGATTCCTAAACCTGATCGGTGAGAATCTTCCGTTTCACTTCCTGAATGGCCTGTGTGACCTTGATGCCCCGAGGACAGGCATTGGTGCAGTTGAAGGCGGTTCGACAACGCCAGACGCCCGTCCGGTCGCCGAGCACGTCTAGGCGATCGGCCCCTCCCTCGTCTCGGGAGTCGAACAAGAAGCGATGGGCCTGGACGATGGCGGCGGGGCCGACGTAGCTCCCGTTGGTCCAGAACACCGGGCACGAGGTGGTGCAGGCGGCGCAGAGGATGCACTTGGTGGTGTCGTCGAAGCGCTCCCGCTGTTCGGGGCTCTGGCGGCGCTCGCCGTAGCCGGGGTCGCCGGGCCCGGCGATGAGCCACGGAAGCACCGAGCGGTACTGGGCGAAGAACGGGGCCATGTCGACCACCAGGTCCTTGATCACCGTCAGGCCCCGGATGGCCTCGACGGTGATGTCGGTGCCGGCATCGGCCAGGAGCACCTGGCACGCCAGGGCGTTCTCGCCGTTGACCATCATGGCGTCGGAGCCGCACACCCCATGGGCACACGACCTACGGAAGGTGAGGGTCCCGTCGTGGAACCACTTGGCCTGGTGCAGGGCGTCGAGCACCCGGTCGGTGGACTCCATTCCCTCGATCACGAAGCTCTGCCAGTGGGGCTTGCGGTCGACCTCGGGGTTGTAGCGCTTGACCCGCAGGGTGACGGTCAGGGTGTCGGTCGAGGGCATCAGGCTGTGGCCATCAGTACTTGCGCTCCATCGGCTGGTAGAGGCTCCCATCGACCGGCTTGTACGACAGGCGGACGCGGCCGTCGTCGTCCCGGCGGGCCAGCGTATGGCGCATCCAGTCGACGTCGTCGCGCTTGGGGTAGTCGTCGCGGAAGTGGGCGCCCCGGCTCTCGGTACGGGCCCGGGCCGACACCACCAACGCCTCGGCCAGGTCGAGCAGGTAGCCCAGCTCCAGGGCCTCGGTGAGATCGGAGTTGAACACCGAGCCGGTGTCGTCGATCGACACCGCCCCGTATCGGGCCCGCAGCTCGCCGAGCAGGCCCGCCATCTCGCCGAGGCTCTCCTCGGTGCGAAAGACGGAGGCGGTCGACATCATCCGGGCTTGGAGCTCGGCGCGTACCAGCCCCACCTTTTCGCCCCCGGCCCCGGCCTTCATGGACTCGATGCGCGACCGTACGTCGTCCTCCGCTCCGGCGGCCAGCGGCGGCTGTTCGGCGTCGGCCACGAAGGCGGCCATGGCCCGTCCGCCCCGCCGGCCGAAGACCACGATGTCGAGCAGCGAGTTGGTGCCCAGGCGGTTGGCCCCGTGCACGGAGACGCAGGCGCACTCGCCGGCGGCGTAGAGTCCGGGGACGACGGTTCCTTCGGCGTCGATCACCACCTCGGCCTCGACGTTGGTGGGGATGCCGCCCATGGCGTAATGGGCGGTGGGCTGGATGGGGATGAGGTCGGTCTTGGGCTCCAGTCCCTGGTAGGTGCGCACGAAGTCGGCGATGTCGGGGAGCTTGGCGTCGATCTGCTCCGGAGGCAGATGGGTGAGATCGAGGTGGAGGTAGTCGCGGTCGGGCCCCATGCCCCGACCCTCCCGGACCTCGGTGAGCATCGCCCGCGACACCATGTCGCGCGGCGCCAGGTCCTTCACCGTGGGGGCGAAGCGCTCCATGAAGCGCTCACCTTCGGAGTTGCGCAGGATGCCGCCCTCGCCCCGAGCCGCCTCCGACAACAAGATGCCGAGCTTGTAGATCCCCGTGGGGTGGAACTGGAAGAACTCCATGTCCTGGAGGGGGATGCCCCGGCGGTAGAGCAGGCCGGGGCCGTCGCCGGTGAGAGCGTGGGCGTTCGAGGAGACCTTGAACATCTTGCCGAACCCGCCGGTGGCGAAGAGCAGGGCCTTGGCGGCGAAGACGTGGAGGTCGCCAGTGGCCAGCTCATAGGCCACCACCCCGGCCACCCGTCCGTCGACCAGGACGACGTCGAGGGCCATGAACTCGTCGAAGAAGGTGACGCCCCGCTTGACGCACTGCTGATAGAGGGTCTGGAGGATCATGTGGCCGGTGCGGTCGGCTGAGTAGCAGGCCCGGCGTACCGGGGCCTCCCCGTGGTTGCGGGTGTGGCCGCCGAAGCGGCGCTGGTCGATGCGGCCGTCGGGGGTGCGGTTGAACGGCAGCCCGTAGTGCTCCAGCTCGATCACTGCGTCGACCGCCTCGGCGCACATGATGCGCGCCGCCGTCTGGTCGACGAGGTAGTCGCCTCCCTTGACCGTGTCGAAGGTGTGCCACTCGGCTGAGTCCTCCTCCACGTTGGCCAGCGCCGCGCACATGCCGCCCTGGGCGGCGCCGGTGTGGGAGCGGGTGGGGTGCAGCTTGGACAGCACCGCCGTGTGGCACCGGCCGGCGACCTCAATGGCCGCCCTTAAGCCGGCCCCACCGGCTCCCACGATGACGGCGTCGTAGCGGTGGTGGTGAACCTTCACCGCCCCAGTGTTTCAGGCCCGACGCCGTCTGCCCGTCATCGCCGAGGCTCTATCGGTACGACAAATGGACGATAATCAGTAGGATAAGAAGGGTGACGAAGAGAAAGGTGTCGGCCACGGTCTCACCAGATCGGCTGCGACGAGCGCAAGAGCTGACCGACAACCAGAACGTCTCCGAAGTGATCGACCAGGCGCTCGAGGCTCTGGTCGAGCGCGAGCTCGAACGGCGGTGGCTGGAAGGCCACGCTGACGGGCCGGGTGATGATCTCCCGGGCCAGGTCGCCGTCAACCTCGCCCACCTTCCCTGGGACGAAGAAGCGAATCGTTGACGCCGCTGCCGCACCGTTGCGAGGTGTGGTGGGCTGACGTGCCCGGCGACAAGGTGCGTCCCGTGATCGTCCTGACCCG
>JBBSLT010000208.1:0-4183 GCA_038233555.1 Acidimicrobiales bacterium | reverse complement strand
GGTGGAGCCAGGTGATCCGGCGCAGCGAATACGCGTGGCCCTCGACCTCTACGAGACGGGGGTAGGCATGACTCGTGCCCGTCTGCGGCGGGAGCACCCCGACGCCTCCAACGACGAGATCGACTCGCTGGTGGCGGCGTGGCTGGCCGATCGCCCTCTGGACTGCCCGGGACCGGAACGGCCCTTCTCCGGGTGAACGGCCTGGAGGCTCTCCTCCGCAGCGCCTCCACGGTGTTCGACCGTCTAGGCGCACGCTGGGCGCTCGTAGGAGGCCTGGCCGTCTCGGCCAGGAGCGAAGCTCGCTTCACCCGAGATATCGACCTCGCCGTCCCGGTAGCTGACGACGACGCGGCCGAGCTGCTCATCCGATCGCTGGTGACCACGGGCTTCCACGTCCTCGCCACCGTCGAGCAAGAGGCCGTGGCCCGCCTGGCTACCGCCCGTCTCGGGCCTCCAGGCTCGACAAGTGACGATCCTCTGCTCGACCTGCTCTTCGCCTCGTCGGGGATCGAGTCCGAGATCGTCTCTGCCGCCGAGCAACTCGCCATCGTCCCCGGCCTTACCGGCCCCGTCGCTCGCACGGGCCACCTCATCGCCCTCAAGCTCTTGGCCAGCGACGCCGAGCACCGGCCCCAAGACGGTGTCGACCTCGTCAAGCTTCTAGCGGTGGCTGACCCGGCCGAGATCGAGCTCGCTCGCCACGCCGTCTCCCTCATCGCCGGCCGGGGGTTCTCCCGGGGGCGAGACCTCGAGACGGCCCTCGCCGAGCTGGTGGAGCAGTAGGGGCCCCGGCTTCATCGCTCAGGCCACCACGTGGCCGTCGCCGTGGACCACATACTTGGTGGTGGTCAGCTCTCTGCAGAACCATGGGGCCGCGGGCGTGGAGCTTTTGGGGCGATGGCGGCGTCGATGTCGGCCACCAGCTCCACACCGACCAGCGCCCGGGCCAGGGGCGCCAGGAAGTCGCCGGCCACGGCCGCAACCCCTCAGGGGATGTCGAGGATGTCACCGACGACGGCGCGGATCTGTGCGAGCGAAGCCGCACCGATGCTGCCGCGATCTGAGGACGTCATTCGCTCGACGCTGACCACGGTGCACAGGTGGCACTGCGCCACCGAGGGTCGGTCTAGGCCAGACGCCGTAACTGGCACCTCGGTCGGGAGCGACCGTGAGGTGTTGCTGGTGACCGGCACGACATGGACCGTGCGCGGGCTGGCGGCCAGGATCAGCTCAGCCGTCACGACCACCGCAGGCCGCACGAATCCGGGCTCGCTGCCCTCGGTCATCCCGAAGTCGACCCCAATGACGTCACCGGCGTGCATCGCCACGGACCACGTCGATCCCCACATCGAGCCACGACTGGTCGGCCTCGTCGAGGCGCACCGACGAGAGCGCCTGGCCGATTCGACGTTGCCGCTCGGCCCGTACAAGCAGGCTGACCTCCTCGTCGAGCGTGACCCCGTCGTCGTCAGCGAGGTCTCTCAGACTGTCGCGGGTAGTACGGGCCACGCGTACGGTAGTCGATTCACGCATACAAAACAGTATGCCCGAATCCCGCCCGGTCGCCTCGATCTGGTCCGCCGCCACGCCGTGTCCCTCATCGCCGGCCGGGGGTTCTCCCGGGGGCGAGACATCGAGACGGCCCTCGTCGAGCTGGTGGAGCAGTAGGGGCCCCGGCTGCCACCTCAGGCCACCACGTGGCCGTCGCCGTGGACCACGTACTTGGTGGTGGTGAGCTCTCTCAGGCCCATAGGGCCACGGGCATGGAGCTTTTGGGTGCTGATGCCGATCTCGGCGCCGAAGCCGAAGCGCTCGCCGTCGACGAAGCGGGTGGAGGCGTTGACCAGCACGGCGGCGGCATCGACCTCGGTGGTGAAGCGGGTGGCGGCGGCCAGGTCGGCGGTGACGATGGCCTCGCTGTGGCCCGAGCTGTAGCGGTTGACGTGGGCGATGGCGGCGTCGAGGTCGGCCACCACGGCCACGCTGAGCTTGAGGTCGAGGAACTCCCGGCGGTAGTCGTCCTCGGTGGCCGCTCCGATGGACGCCTCGATGGCCCGGGCCGCCTCGTCGCCCACCAGCTCGACCCCGACCAGCGCCCGGGCCAGGGGAGGCAAGAAGTCGCCGACCACGGCCTCGTGCACCACCAGCGACTCGGCGGCGTTGCACACCGACGGGCGTTGGCACTTGGCGTTGACCACGATGGCCTGGGCCATGGCCAGATCGGCGGCGGCATCGACGTAGACGTGGCAGTTGCCGTCACCGTCGATGACCACGGGGACGGTGGCGTGCTCGAGGATGGCGGCGATGAGCGACGGGCCGCCCCGGGGTATGAGCACGTCGATGTAGTCACGCAGGCGCATGAACGCCACCGCCGCCTCCCGGCTGGTGTCGTCCACCAGGACCAGGGCGTCGGCCGGGAGGCCGGTCTTGACCAACGCCTCCCGCAGCACCGAGGCGATGGCCCGGTTGGAGGAGATGGCGGCCGAGGAGCCCCGCAGGAAGGCGGCGTTGCCCGACTTGAGGCACAGCCCGAAGGCGTCGCTGGTGACGTTGGGCCGGTTCTCGTAGACGATGGCGACCACGCCGAGAGGCACCCGTACCTTGGTGATGCGCAGCCCGTTGGGCCGGGTCCAGCCCTCGACCACCTGGCCGACAGGATCGGCCAGCGCCGCCACCTGGCCCAGCCCGGCGGCCATCGATGCCACCCGGCCGGCGTCGAGACGCAGGCGGTCGACCACGGTGGCGGTGGTGCCGGCGCGCTCGGCCCGGACCACGTCCTCGGCGTTGGCCGACAGGATCTCGTCGCTGCGCTCCACCAAGAGCTCGGCGGCGACGTGCAGGGCGGCGTCCTTGCCGGCGGTGGAGGCGAGGGCCAGGACCCGAGAGGCCGCCTTGGCCCGAGCGCCCTGCTCGGCGAGGGAGGCCATGATCGAGTCTGTTGCCGAGGTCGACATCCGGCTGATTCTACGTCCGGCGCATCCGGGGCATCGGTGCGTATGAACCCGAGAGATTGCATCGCCGTGGTCAGGAGACGAGCTTGACCGGGAACCCGACGTCGGCGGCGTTGCGGGCCAGGGCTCCGTCGAGGGTCCACAGCGCCGTGCCGAGACGCTGGGCCAAGCGGACGTACGTCGAGTCGGTGGCGTGCCGACGTCGCAGGTGTGCCGTGATGACTGCCACCTCGAAGCCGTCCCTCGCCAGATCGAACGGATGAAGCAGTAGGCCCAGGGCTGCTAGGTCATGCCAGATCTGGCTGACGTCGTTGATCTCGAGCGTTCCGTCGAAGACCAAACGAGCCAGCACGTTGGCGACCTCAAAGGGCAATACCGCGGGAGCATGCAACTCCTCACCGGCTTCCAACCAGCTCTCCAGGTGACGATGGGTTGGCTCTTGTCGCTCGTCGGCCACCACCAAGGCCACGATGACGCTGGCGTCGACGACCACGCTCACCGTTGCGGATCGAGGGCGACGCGCGCCTCTGCGACCAACGCCACGGCGTCGCCTGATGCCTGCTGGCGGGACCGCTGCACCAGCCGATCGAGGGCGGTGAGGGCATCGGCGCCGCCCCGGTTGGACCCACCTCCGCTCAGGCCGGCATGCACCAGGATCCGGGCGAGGGTTCCTGGACGTAGCCGAAGCTGTTCGGCCTGGCGCTCCAGCGCGGCGTGGTCGGCGTCGTCAAGGCGGACGGTGATGGCCCTGGTCATGTGGCCAGACTACTCAAGACCGATGCGAAGCGACGCGTTTGCAATCGCCTTCCCCACGTTCCGCTCAGCCGGCCGTGGGAGGAGGCCACTCGCATCCACCTTCGCCGCCTCGCCGCGGCAGGACAGCTCGGCCCAGAGTTCGTCGCCGTCGAGCCCTTCTGGAGGGACGGGGGCGGCGAGATCGACGCGGTGGTCCTGGCTGGTCGAGCGAGGCACCCCGTCCTCGCCGGTGAGGCCAAATGGGCTCGCCGGGTTGACGCCCGCCGGATCGAAGCCGACTTGGTGCGCAAGACCGCCCTGCTCGGTGGCGGCGACATCCGTCTGGCCATCTCCGGCCGGGAGGAGGTCAACGTCGCCCCCTGATACAGACGAGGACCACCGTCAGCGGCCGGCGCCGAAGCAGGTGCTAGCTCAGCCGGCGCCGAAGCAGGTGAAGGCGGCGACGGGCTCGGTGTCGCCGGGGGAACCGACCATGG
>JBBSLT010000207.1:0-4257 GCA_038233555.1 Acidimicrobiales bacterium | reverse complement strand
GTCGGCTTCGACCCCTACCTCGGCTTTTACCACCGACCCAGGTTCGGGCGGCCTGCGCTGGCGTTGGATCTCGCCGAGGAGTTCCGTCACCTGGTCGGCGACTCCGTGGTCCTGCAGGTCGTCAACAACGGCGAGGTCACGTCCTCGGACTTCATCTTCCGTGCTGGAGGTGTCTCGCTGACGAAAGGAGGTCGAAGGGCGATCCTGCGCGCCTACGAACGACGACTCGACGTCGAGCTCCGGCATCCGATCTTCGGGTACCGGGCGTCGTACCGACGCCTGTACGAACTGCAGACGCGCATCCTGGCCGGACACGTGATGGGCGAACTCGATGCCTACACGCCGCTGGTGACGCGATGACGCGGCGGCGGTACCTGCTCTGCTACGACATCCGGGCCCCCGAACGGCTCCGTCACGTGCACCAGGTGGCCAAGGCGTACGGCCAGCCGATGCAGTACAGCGTCTTCGTCTGCGATCTCACCCGATCCGAACGGATCCACCTCGATCAGGCATTGCGACAGGTGATGTTGCTGTCGATCGACTCGGTGATGTTCGTCGACCTGGGCGTCGCGACGGAGCGTGGAACGGAGTGCTTCGACTTCCTCGGCCACCGCCCGTACCACCTGCCACGAGGGGGACCCACGATCGTCTAGGACTCGCGAGCACTGGGATGGTGTCGCCATCCCCGGCCACCACTCGCCCCCTGCTCAGCAGCGGTTTCGATCCTTGAGAACTTCATACTGAAGGTCCTCGGCGGCTATCGTCCGTACGAGCCCTCGCAAGTCGTTGTGTTTCCCCTGCTCAGGTGGGAGGAACTCCACGAGCCCTCTCCCCGGGTTCATCCCCGGGGCCCCATTGAGGCTCGAGCTTCCCGATCGACACCGGGATCAGGTGCGGCTCTCCCCGGGTTCATCCCCGGGGCCCCATTGAGGCTATGTAGTGGCCGTGGGAGGCGCCGAGGGTCGCGAGCTCTCCCCGGGTTCATCCCCGGGGCCCCATTGAGGCGACACCCCGTCGGGCGAGTCGACACGGCTCCTCGACCTCTCTCCCCGGGTTCATCCCCGGGGCCCCATTGAGGCTAGACGGTGCGCCAGCTGCCGCCCCACGTCGCGGGCCACTCTCCCCGGGTTCATCCCCGGGGCCCCATTGAGGCTACCGGGTCCAGGTCGGCAAGGAGCTCGTCCATGCGCTCTCCCCGGGTTCATCCCCGGGGCCCCATTGAGGCTCCTGGTCGTTGTACGCCACGACCTCCAACGACACGTCTCTCCCCGGGTTCATCCCCGGGGCCCCATTGAGGCACGAACATGGCGTCTCCTTCGAACGGTGGGACCGGGATCTCTCCCCGGGTTCATCCCCGGGGCCCCATTGAGGCCGTGTCCTCCCACGCCACGGTCGTGCCTTCGAGCACCTCTCCCCGGGTTCATCCCCGGGGCCCCATTGAGGCTAGG
This sequence comes from Acidimicrobiales bacterium, assembly GCA_038233555.1. Lineage (GTDB taxonomy): Bacteria > Actinomycetota > Acidimicrobiia > Acidimicrobiales > CADCSY01 > JADDRA01. The sequence continues at coordinate 2,809 of JBBSLT010000207.1, read as the reverse complement.
CCACTACCTCGAGGTCGACCAGGGCGGAAGATGTCAAGTGGATGTTGCCGGTGTGAGGGGTCGGGGTTGATTGGTGGTGTCGGGCTTGTTGATCCATGCGTGGCGGGGGATGGTGGGCGCGGTCGGTGGGCGGGTGAACCGCTCGGGGTGAGCGGCGTAGGCGGCCTGAAGCACCCGCTGGCGCTGGTCGCGGATGCCTGGGGCGGCGTGGTGGGTCACCAGCTCGGCGGGCGCGCGCCTGATCCGCTGGCGGACCTCTTGCCGGACGGGATCCCAACCACCGTGTGGACTGGCGACGTCTGACGGCAAACGCATAGCCCCGGGCTGCCGATCAAATCGGCGCATCCCGGGGCTTACTTTCGACCTCTTAGCGAAGCCGACACTGGTTCGTGTGCTGACCACTACGCCTCCGTGTCAAGGCCTGTCACAGATCATCTCGGCGCGCCAGCCCCCAGGCTATCGCCTTGTACATACCTACCACCATCGAACAAACATGATATGTTTATTCCGTCGAAGAGGTGCGCGATGGTGACAGCCGCGCTCATCAATCAGAAGGGCGGCGCCGGCAAGACGACGGCCGCAGTGGAGCTCGCAGCGGCCGACGCCCGCGCAGGTCAGAAGGTGCTCGTCGTGGACATGGACCCCCAGGCATCCGCGACCACATGGCTTGCCCCGTCGGCGGACCTCTCCCCCACCATCGGTGACGTCCTGGTCGGCAAGTCCAGTACCCAGGACGCGATCGTGGCCTCGACGGTCGACGGCGTTGACCTCATCCCGGCCAACCTCGACCTCGGCGTCGACGCTGCGCGTGACTTCGGGGCCCGGGTCACCCCGTACCAGCGTCTCGCAGACGTCCTCAACGGCGGGCTGGGGTACGACCGGGTCTACATCGACTGCCCACCCGCGCTGGGCACGCTCACCCTGATGGCGCTGCGTGCGGCCGACGGGGTTCTGATCCCCGTGCAACCGTCTGCGCTCGACGTCGCCGCACTCGACCCGCTCGAAGAGACGCTGGACGCGGTCCGTGACGAACTGGACCACCCGGTCGAGGTCCTGGGCATGTGGGTCAGCCAAGGCCGCCATACGGCCATCACGGCCGACGTCGAACGGTTGCTGGTCGACCGGGCCGGAGATGCGGCGCTACCGACCATCCCGCCTCTTGTCGTGTTCCAAGAGGTCGCCTCGCAGGGGTGCAGCGTCGCAGACCTGGGGTATCGCGGCCGCCCGGCGGCCGAGGCCATGGACCGTTTTGCTGCCGCAGTCGCTGAAAGGATCGCATCATGGCAGGACTGACCAACGACAAGCGCAAGACCAGCACCACCGCCGCAAAACGGCTGATCGCCGGCGGTAGGACCGCGCCAGCGGAACTGGCCGAGCAGCCCCGCAAGGCGCTCAAGGTCATGATCCCACCTGACCTGGCCGAGAGCGTGGACGCGGCGGTGCTCCAGGCGCGGACGTCGGACCCGACGCTCACCAAGCAGGCGTGGGTCACCGAAGTGCTGGCGCGGGCAGTCGACGAAGCCCGCCAGGAGGCCGGCGGGGAACTTCCCGACGCACCACCAAACCGTGGCGGCCGACCCATCGGCAGCTGAACGGAGGACCGATGACACAACGTGACGAGAGCACAGCAGACGAGACAGTCGTGCCTCTGCCCGCCGTGAGAGCCTGGATGACGACGCGCTCAAGGCGCTTCGCCACCGCGGCGAAGGACCTCCGCGACGAGGACGTCAGGGAAGGTGCGTGGTCTGATCCTCGCCGCTGCCTGGTGGGAATTCGGACAGACCAAGACGGTGGCTAAACCTACCGGCTATGTACAAACCGAGACGGTTACACACCTACTGATTTGAGTAGCTGTAGGGTCGCTCCTGAAATCCTGATCTTTCTACGTCGCCCCGAATAGGCTACGTGACAGCCTAGGAGACGACCTCGCCGTGTCGACCTTCCCAGCTGCACCAAACGACCCGTTCGCGGCCAAGTTCGGGACGGGCATGCCGACCTCACCGTTCCGCGTTGGCGACGGCGTCGACCCGCCGTTGCTGGTCGGACGGAACGACCATTTGGCCGAGGCCGCCGAGATGGTCCAGCTCCTCACCGAGCACCGACAGACCCCCATCCTCAGCCTGCACGGACCGTCAGGCATCGGCAAAACCTCCCTCCTCCAGCGCATCGAAACCGAAGTCACCGAGCTTGGGGGAGTGGTCGCCCGCATCGACGGCCGGGACGACACCAGCGGCTACGTAGGTCTGGCAGATGTCCACGATCGGCTTCGAGCCGGCGTTCCCCACCCCGTAGAGCCCGTCGAAGACACCATCGACGGCCGCTATCGCGCCGCCGCGGCCGTCGCAGCCGAGACCAAACGCCCCTTCGTCGTCATGGTCGACAACCTCCACGTCGCATCCGAGCTCACCGACACCCTCGGAAGCAATCACGGCATCGGAGGGGGACTCATCTTCGCCGGCGCCCACGACCACGGTCGACTGTCCTCCATGCCGACCGGGATCCGGTCGCTCGAGGTGGGCTACCTCCAACCCCACGACGCCAAGGAGGCCATCGCAGCACCCCTGGCAGCCAACGGCGTCGACGTCGACCCGGACCTGCTCGCAGCGTGCGCCGCGCGATCCGGCGGGCTCCCGCTGGCCGTGCAGGCCTGGGGGACACAACTGTGGCACAGCGCCCACGACGGCCGCGGTGCGACCGCCGACGAGCTGCAACCCCACGTCGACGCCCAGCTCGGCCGGCACTACTCCACGATCTGGATGAGCCTCACCGACACCGAGCGCCAGTACGTCGACGTTCTGGCGACTCCGTT
>JBBSLT010000206.1:0-4272 GCA_038233555.1 Acidimicrobiales bacterium | reverse complement strand
GAGCAATGATCTGAACCTGTGGATGGCCCCCTCGGGCGCGGTGACGTGAAAGGGCGCACCTGCCCGAGCAAGATCTGAAGCCCATGCAAGTTCTGATCAGGGTCGGCGTTGGCGCGCCGGCTCGGGAAGGTACGCCCATGCTCAAGGTAGTCCAGGAGGAGACTGAGTCCAACGACCAGGCCGCAGGCCAGAGGTCCTCGCTGCTCGATGAGATCGTCCGTGACGGCGCCCGGCAGATGCTGGCCGCGGCTTTGCGGGCCGAGGTCGCCGCCTACGTCGAGGCTCATGCCGACCAGCTCGACGAGCAGGGTCATCGGCTGGTGGTCCGCAACGGCCATCACGCTGCCCGGGCGGTGACCACGGCGGCTGGTGCGGTGCCGGTGCGGGCGCCGCGGGTTAACGACAAGCGCACCGATGAGACCACTGGGGAGAGGAAGCGGTTTTCCTCGGCGATCCTGCCGGCCTGGGCCCGCAAGTCCCCGCGGGTTGCCGAGGTGTTACCGCTGCTGTACCTCCATGGACTGTCTACCTCCGACTTCGCGCCGGCGCTGGAGCAGTTCCTCGGCACCGATGCCGGCCTGTCGGCGGCGACCATCACCCGGCTCACCACCCAGTGGCAGGGCGAGGCGACCGCGTTCAACACCCGCTCGCTGGCCGGTACCGACTACGTCTACGTCTGGGTCGATGGGATCCACCTCAAGGTCCGCCTCGCCCAAGACAAGGTGTGCCTGCTGGTGATGATCGGGGTCCGCGCCGACGGCACCAAGGAACTCATCGCCCTCGACGACGGGCACCGGGAGTCCACCGAGTCGTGGGCCGACCTGCTCCGCAGCTGCAGGCGGCGGGGGATGCGGGCGCCGGTGCTCGCCGTCGGCGACGGGGCGCTCGGGTTCTGGGCCGCGGTCCGCGGCGTGTTCCCCGAAACCCGCGAGCAGCGGTGCTGGTTCCACAAGATCGCCAACGTCTTGAACTGCCTGCCCAAGTCCGCCCACCCGGGCGCGAAGGCCGCCCTCGCCGAGATCTGGAACGCCGAGGACCGCGAGCACGCCCTCGCCGCGGTCAAGGCGTTCGCCGACCTCTACGGCGCGAAATGGCCCAAGGCGGTCGCGAAGGTCACCGACGACCTCGACGTGCTGCTCGCCTTCTACGACTACCCCGCCGAGCACTGGATCCACCTGCGGACCACGAATCCGATCGAGTCGACATTTGCCACCGTCAGGCTCCGCCAGAAAGTCACCAAGGGACCCGGCTCACGAGCCGCCGGAGTCGCGATGGCGTTCAAGCTCATCGAGTCCGCCCAGCACCGCTGGCGAGCCGTGAACGCACCCCACCTCGTCGCGCTGGTCCGAGCCGGCGCCCGGTTCGAGAAGGGCGTCCTGGTCGAACGACCCGACGACCAGACCGGCAACGAATCAGGAGGTGAGCAACAAGTCGCGTGACACGCCGATCCACAGGTCTTGACTATTCCTCGCCGCAGGATCGCTCATCGCGAACGGACCGGGTGCCCCCGGCGGCGGCGGAGGCAGGTCTCTTCCTGCCGCGAGGGCTGTCCCGAACGCCGAGAACCACTCGTTCTCCGAGAGCGGCTGCCAGACAGCGATCACGAGTCGGCCGCCCGGACGAACGGCGCGGGCGATGTTGGTGAAGGCCGCCATGGGCGCGCCGAAGAACATCGTCCCGGTGCGACTGAGGACCAGGTCGTAGGCCGCGTCGGGGAATGGATGCACCTGTGCGTCGGCCTGTTCGAAGCGTGCATTGCGGACGCCCGCGGCCTCCGCCCTTCTCCGTGCCTCCTCGATCATGCTGCCCGACAGGTCGATGCCGAGCGCCGAGCCCGTCCGGGCGAGCCGTGCCGCGTCTCTCGTGAGCTGACCCGTGCCACAGCCCGATGTCGAGCACCGCGTCGCCCGCACGGATTCCGGCGCCTTCAAGCAGCCGGTGGTGGAATCCGGCCACGGCCGCGTCGTACTGGTCGGCGTGACGTGTCCAGTAGTCGCCCTCCGCACCGTCCCAGGCGCGCAGCTGTTCGGCGTTGGTCTCGTGCACCCGCAGGTCGGCCGTGTCGCTCATCTCGATGTCCTCGTGCGTAGCATATCGTCCCATTGGGACTAACTGTTTACTACGCCCGGGAGGGCCACAAATGTCACCCGGTGCCCGACTGACGACGACGTCGTACGCGATCCTCGGCCTGCTCGCCGTGCGGCCTTGGAGCACCTATGAGCTCACCCGGCAGATGGAGTGGAGCTACGGCAGGTTCTGGCCGCGTGCGCGAAGCAAGCTGTACGAGGAGCCGAAGAAGCTCGAGGCGCTGGGGTTGGCGACCTCGACGCCCGACCGCGTCGGGCAACGGGCACGGCAGGTGTACAGCATCACCCCGAAGGGCCGCCGGGTGCTGGCGCAGTGGCAGGGCGAGCCGACCGGTGGCATCTCGCTGGAGGCCGAGCCCCTTCTGCGGATCTTCCTCGCCGACCACGGTGCCAAGAGTGATGCCCTGGCCACTCTCGACGCCGCCCGGGCCTGGGCCGTGGAGCGCAACGAGGGAAACCTCCGGGCGGCTCGGGCCTTCGTCTCCGGAGGTGCGGAGTACCAGGCCCGTGCCGCCCAGACCATGCTGGTCGGCGCATTCCTGACCGACTTCTACAAGCTGGTGGCCGACTGGGCCGCATGGGCGCGTCGCAATGTCGAGGAATGGCCGGAGGACACCTCCCGGGCCCGGCCGGACGCCGCCGAGCATGCAGCAATCCTCGCCCGGGCGGAATGGAGTGAGAACCTACCCGCCGCGGGAGACCGGCCTCCCATCGATCGGCGCTTGTAACCAACCTCAGCGCCACGGACACCTCGGCCGTCGACAAGGCCCACCGGGCCGGCCTCAAAGGTGCGGCTAACCTAGCCGCCGCGATGCCCATGTTCCCCAAACGCCCGCGCATCCGCGTGGCGCGCTATCGCTTCGGCAAGATGCACGGCTCGTCTTGCGCTTCGTGCATGGAGACATGCTCCTGAGCGTTGAGCGGCTCCAGCTCAGTGGTGGAGACGTCCTCGTGGGTCGAGGCGGCCCGAAGAGTGGCCTACCGGTGGCCCTGGATGAGTTACGCGCCCCGAGTCACGAACTCGGCGACCTGATGGGCGCGCTGCTCCAGGTCGCGGGCAAGCTCGCCGAGTGCCGCGCGATCGACCGGGCTGGTTGCGTCCAGGGCTGCCGCGCGGATGAACGAGGTGACCTTGACGCCGGCCTGCTCGGCACGGGCACGAAGTTCCGCGATCTCCTGGTCGGAAAAGCGGACCGAGATCGTGGCCGACCGCTTGACCGTGATCGGCACATCCTCGCCGTCGTCGAACTCGGACAGGTCGTGCGTCTGGTTGTAGTACTCGGCCAGTTCGGCCTCGGACCTCGACTCGCTCATGCTCATGCCTCCCAACCCGTTATCGGCCGCACCCCGTTCGGCACGAGCGCCGCGATGATCACGACCGCTCTGCCCCCGTCCGTCACTGACTCAATCCTTGCCCGGCCCGGGTTACGCCGATTGGTTCGCATCCGCGGGGCGTTCCATATCGCCTGCTCGATCTCTGCGGCAGTGAGCCTCTTGGTCGCGTGGTCGAGGTTGCGCTCGTCCCACTCGATCCGGTCGAAGATCATCCCCGCTCCTCTAGTGTGTTGCACGTGGACCGAGAACGCAACACGTTCACGCACCAGCCTTTGTTCGGATCGTGCCGCCTGTCAGAGCGGTGTCGATGATCCCGGAGATGGGCTCGTCGCCCGCGGGCAGCAAGTGGCCATAGGTGTCGATCGTGGTGGTGATGGACTCGTGGCCGAGCCGTGCCTGGATGTGCGGCAGCGGCGCACCGCCGGCCACCAGCCAGGCCACGTGAGTGTGGCGCAGGTCGTGGAACCGGAAGGGTGCGATGCCCTCGGCCGCCAGCGCTTTCATGAGCTTGCGCCAGACGTGGGTGTAGAAGTGGGATAGCGCATCGCTCCAGTCCTGTCCGTCAGCGATCTCAGTGGCGCCGTCCATGAACACACCAGATCCTCGGGCTCCTGGGCGGTTCAGCGCTCGCTACCCGTTCGCGAGGGCGGCCTCCTCGGTGGCGGCCAGCATGTCGGTAAAGGTCGCCGTCAGCATCTTGTCGATCAAGGGGCCGGTGAATCGACCGATTGGCCCACCCCTGGGCACATATCGGTAGTCGAACGTGGCCAACGTCCCGTCGTCGTCGGGCTCGAGCGTGAGCGTGGACTCGGCCTGCTTGAACGGCACCGACACGCTCGGCTGATTCTGT
>JBBSLT010000205.1:0-4282 GCA_038233555.1 Acidimicrobiales bacterium | reverse complement strand
CGTAGCCCAACGACACGGCCGGACGCCCTCCCAACACGGCCGACACCAGGGCGTGGTAGCGCATGGCCACCACCACCCGGCCCCGGGCCACCTCGTCCACCACGTCGTCCACCCCGGGGCGGACAGTGGAGACGGGCACCGTCAAGCGCTCGGCCACCCGGTCGTGGAGGGGGCCGTCGCGGTCGGCCTGGAAGGCCACCAGGCGCACGGCCAGCCCGGTGGCGCGGGAGGCGGCGTCGAGGGCGCCGGCCATCGCCGCCACGAACCAGGGGGCGACGTCGTCCGCCGGCCGGCGTAGGGCCACCGGGAGGCGGCCCCGTCGTCCGGTCCACGGCCGCAGGCAGACGACCAGGGAGTCCTCGACGGCGACTGCGGGCGCGGGCAGGGCAAAGGCCAGGTCGGCGGTCAGCTCCACCGGGGAGACGCCAAGGTCTCGCAGGAGCTGGGCCGAGGCGGCGTCGCGGGCGGTGCACACCTGGGCCCCGGCCAGCGCCACCCTGGCCAGACCCGTGCCCAAGCGACCCCGCAGGGGGCCGGCGCCGATGCCCACCACCGCCAGAGGCGTGGCACTCAGGCGGGCGGGCACTAGGCGTGACAGGTGGTACGGCAGGTTGAGGGCACTGGTGTGGTCCTGCACCAGGCCCCCGCCTCCCAGGACCAAGAGATCGGCCCGGCGGGTGGCCCGTACCAGTCCGGCGACGTCACGGTGGTCGATGGCTGCCACCCCGTGGGCCTTCCGGGTGGCGGCCGGGTCCACCGACACGACGGTGACTCCCGCACCCAAGGCGGTAATGCGCCGGCGCAGGCCCCGAAACACCAGCTCGTCGCCCAGGTTGGTCGACCCCACCCACGCCGCCACCAGGACCTCCACCGACGGTGGTCTAGCAGGGTGGAAATCGGGGTTGACCCCGATGCCGCGCCATCACGCCCGTCGTACCGTCAGCGGTGCAGCCATCGCCGAGGACAGGAGACACCGATGCGTCAGATGAGCAAGCAGCACAAGCCCCGGGCCCTGCGGGCGGAGCGGGCGGCATGGACCGTGGCCGGCGTCCTCGCCGCCCTCTTGCTCGTCAACACCTACTGGTCCTTCGGTGGGCAACGGGGACTGGCATGGGTGCTGGGCTGTGACTGCACGGTTCCGTTGTCGCTCGTCTGGATCCAAGAGGCTGCCCTGGTGATCGGCATCACCGCGGTCCTCGCCCGTGGCGGTGTCTGGCCAGCACCAGTGCCGTGGATCTGGAAGATTGGGACCTGGACCATGGCGGCCGCCTTCGGCGCCGTAGGCCTCCAGAACCTGGTCGGGGACAACACGCTGCAAGCCAGGCTGGTGTTCGCTCCCCTCGCCTTGCTGCTCTGCGGCCTCAGCGTCGTGGTGGCCCGCCGGTCCTCGACGACGGGCCCATGAGCGACATGGGGGCGACGGGGACCGCCTGGCGACGCGACGATGCCCAAGTGGACATGCCCGTCGACGCCGGACAGCCACAGCCATCGGCCCGCCGGCGGCAGGCGGCGGTGGCGGCCCTGGCCGTCGCCGTGGCCCTGGCCGGGGTGGCGGGCGCGGCGCAGCGCGGCATCTCGCCGATGGCGCTGGTGCCCCTGGTCCCGACCGGCCTGCTCTTCGTCGTGGCCGGGATCATCTCCTGGTCCCGGCGACCGGACAGCTCCGTCGGACGGCTGCTGGTGGCCACGGGCTTCGCCTGGTCACTCGCCCAGGTCCTGCTCCTCGTCCCCCACGCCGCCGTCTCGACGCTCGGCCTGGCCCTGTTGCCCCTCGGCCTGGCCTTCATGGCCCATGTCGCCCTCGTCTTCCCCAGCGGCCGGCTCTCGTCGAGATCCGAACGGATCCTGGTGGTCGTGCCCTACGTGCTGGCGGTGGCCGGCGTACCGGTCACCGACCCGGGCGATTGTCGCGAGTGCCTCCCCAACCCGATCGGGGTCGACATCACGTTGGGGTTCGGACGGCTCTACTACCTCGGCCTGCTCCTGGCCGTGCTTCCCACCGCCTTGTGCTTCCTGGTCGTATTGGTGCGGCGCTGGCGGACGAGCAGCGTGGCCGCCCGCCGCATCCTGCTCCCGGTCATCCCGGGTGCCTGCCTGTTCATCCTGGTCTACGCCGTCGCCCTCCTGAGCGAGCTCGGGGTGCCGACCGGCCTCGGCCAGGAGTGGGCGCTGGTGGCCTTGCTGCTGATCCCGGCCGCCCCGGTCGTCTTGCTCGGCGGGCTCCTGCGAACCCGTCTGGCCCGCACCCGGGTCGGCGACCTGGTGGTGGAGTTGGGTGAGACCTCTCCTCGGGGCCCACTACGCGCCACGCTGGCCCGGGTCCTCGGTGACCCCTCGGTCGAGGTCGGCTACTGGCGGGCGGAGGGCAGCGACTACGTCGACGGTGACGGCCGGCCGTTGCTCCTGCCCACCGACGACCGCACCCGGGCGGTGAAGCTCATCGAGCGGTCGGGCCAGCCGGTCGGGGCGCTGGTCCACGACGTTGCCCTGAGCGACGATCCCGCCCATGTCGATGCCGTCTGCGCCGCCGCCGGCCTGGCCCTGGAGAACGCCCGGCTCCACGCCGAGGTCCTGGCTCGACTCATCGAGGTCAAGGCGTCACGGGCCCGCATCGTCGAGGCGGGCGACGTGGCGCGGCGCCGGGTCGAGCGCAATCTCCATGACGGTGCCCAGCAACGACTGGTGACCCTCACCCTGGCCATCGGGATGGCCCGTAGCCGGCTCGACCCCCACGCCGATCCCGACGCCGACGTGCTGTTGCGCCAGGCCGCAGAGGAGGCAGAGGCCGCCGTTCGCGAGCTGCGGGAGCTGGCCCGGGGCCTGCATCCCTCGATCCTCAGCGAGGTCGGCCTCGTCGCCGCGGTGGACTCGCTGGTCGAGCGGTCGTCGGTGCCTGTCGAGGTGTGCTCCAGCGTCCACGGCCGGCTCCCGCCACCGGTCGAGGCCGCCGCCTACTACGTCGTAGCCGAGGCACTAACCAACGTGGCCAAGTACGCACGAGCGAGCGCGGTGGCGATTCGCATCGACAAGGACGGCGACCGGCTGCGGATCGAGGTGGCCGATGACGGCATCGGTGGGGCCGCCATCCACCCCGGCTCAGGGCTCGAAGGCCTGGTCGACCGGCTGGCCGCGCTCGACGGTCACCTGGAGATCGAGAGCAGCGTCGGATCGGGCACCCGGCTGAGGGCCGAGCTGTCGTGCGGGTGATCCTGGCCGACGACTCGGTGCTGATACGCGAGGGCGTCGCCCGTCTGCTCACCGATCACGGCTTCGAGGTCGTGGCCCAGCTCGAGGACGCCGAGGGTCTGGTGGAGGCGGTAGACACGCTGCAACCGGACGTGGTCGTGGTCGACATCCGGATGCCGCCGACCCACACCCTCGAGGGGCTACGCGCCGCGCTGGAGCTTCGCCGGTGCGCTCCCGAGGTCGGCGTGCTGGTGCTCTCCCAACACGTCGAGTCCCGCTACGCCATGGACCTCCTGCGCAGCGGCGGCGGCGTGGGCTACCTGCTGAAGGACCGGGTCGGCGATGTCGCCGGCTTCGCCGATGCGGTGCGGCGGGTGGGCTGCGGCGGCTCCGCCGTCGATCCCGAGGTGGTGGAGCGCATCCTGGCCCGGCCGCGACCAAGCAACCCGCTCGCCGGCGTGACCAGGCGAGAGCGCGAGGTGCTCGGCCTCATGGCCGAAGGCCGGTCCAACCAGGCGATCGCCAGTCGCTTGTTCCTCAACGCCAAGACGGTCGAGTCGCACGTCCACAGCGTGTTCACCAAGCTGGGACTGCTCCCGGCCCCCGACGACCACCGCCGGGTGCTGGCCGTGCTCGCCTTCCTCCAGGATGGACCGGGCGAGGGATCGTCCTAAGGCTCCCAGCTCGTCGCCTGGGCTGCGCCACACCGAACGGCGGCGTGGAGCGTCGGACTCCGCCAGCGACTACCGCCGTACCGAAGTCAGCGTGGCCGCAAGATCACCGGCGGGTGACTGGCGGCCGGCGCTTTCACGGCAGCAAGGTACCGCAGGGGTACCCAACAACCAGATGCGTCTCAGCAGATCTACGTGATGGATGCCGACGGATCCGGCTCCCGGAACATCACCAGCGCCTCCGGCGACAACTACGAGGCAACCTTCTGACCGCTCAGCGGTTGACGGTGCCCATGTCGGCGTAGCGGTCGCCGGCGGGCTGGCCCAGGTGCTCGTCGATCCAGGCCAGGTCGTCACCGGTCAGGGTGACGTCGGCGGCGGCCAGGTTCTCCTCCAGGTAGGCGAGGCGCTTGGTGCCGGGGATG
>JBBSLT010000204.1:0-4298 GCA_038233555.1 Acidimicrobiales bacterium | reverse complement strand
TTCGCCGCGCTGAGCGCCGGTGCCGGGTTCCTCGGCGCCTGCGCCCCGTCCCCGCACGCCACCTCGGCTGTCCGCTCATCGACGACATCGGCCTCTCCGACCACCACGACCGACGTCGGACCTGAACACGAGGAGGAGGTCTCCCGGGGCCCGGCGAGGGCCACGGTCGCCCTCGGGCCCGCCGAGCGAGCCCATCTCGGCCTGCCCGATGCCTCGACAGATGGCGGGTTCGCTGGTCTGGCCCCACTCGACCAGTCGCAGTGGGCCGATCCCGAAGCGGTGGCCGGGCGCTTCGCCCTGGTCCGCATGAACTACGACGTAGCCGACGACCCCGAGGTACTGCAGGCCAGAACCTCTCCCTATGTCGTCGCCCGTTTCGACGAGGACCTCGCCACCTCGTCTGGCGGAACAGCGGGATTGGCCGACCTGCGCGCCCGGGGCACGAGCGTCGCCGGCGACGTGGTCGGCCTGGTGACCAGCGAGCGTTCCGAAAACCGGGCGGTCGTCGACCTCACCCTTCGGCGATCTGTCACCGGCGAGGGACCCGAGCATGCCCGGGTGGAGTTCTGGCGGCTGACCCTGGTGCGGGAGATCGAGACGCTCCACTGGCTGGTAGCCGACCTGGAGCGTTCGTGATCGTCATCGTCCCTCTGGGGATCGCCATCGTCGGCTTCCTCGTCGTCGTCTTGTCTGTGCTGGTCTTCTTCCTCCTGGCCGTGCTCAGCGGGGGCCAGGCCCTGGCCCAGTCGAGCGGCGTCCCGTCGCCCACCGCGCTGGCCGACATCCCCGTCGAGCTCTTCCCCGTCTACCAGGAGGCGGCCGAGGTCACCTGCGGCATGCGCTGGGCCGTCCTCGCCGCCATCGGCAAGGTCGAGACCGACCACGGACGCTCCACCCTGCCCGGGGTGCAGTCCGGTGAGAACTTCGCCGGCGCAGGTGGACCGATGCAGTTCCTCCAGCCCACCTGGGACGCCTACGGAGTCGACGGCAACGGGGACGGCGAGAAGGACCGCTACGACCCGATCGACGCCATCTGGGGGGCGGCGAACTACCTGTGCGTCTCCGGAGCCGGCGAGCCCGACGGCCTCCGGGACGCGATCTTCGCCTACAACCATGCCGACTGGTACGTGAGCAAGGTCCTCGACCAGGCGGCCACCTACGAGTCGGCCCCGGTGCCCGGCGAAAGCAACGCCCTGGTGCTAGTCGACCACCCCAACCTCAGCCTCACCCCCGGCGCCCGCCAGGACCTCGTCGACGGGGTCATCGACCAGCGCGTCATCGACTTCCTTGCCTGGGCGGTGGAACGCCACACCATCAGCGTCTCGGTGCTCAAGACCGGCCACTCCAAGTTCGTCTCGGGCACCGACACCATCAGCAACCACTGGTACGGCCGAGGTGTCGACATCTACGCCGTGGACGGCGACATGGTCACCCCCAGGTCCTCGGCTGCTCGCTCACTGGCCATCGAGGCCATCGGCCTGGCACCACCCGCTCGGGCGACCGAGATCGGGCTCCCCTGGGCCGACCTCGCCGACGAGCCCGGGGTCTTCTCCAACGCCGCCCACCAGGGGCATCTGCACTTCGGGTGGCGCTAGGGAGCCCGTCGGATGAAGCAACGAGGACCCCGCTCACCACGCTCACACTCCCTATCGGAGTTGGGCGACCGATGGCGGCCACGCACCTACCCATTAGGAGGAAACCCGTGATGCCCGTGAGCTGGAAGGTGGAAGAGGGAGCGCTGATCCTCCCCGTGGAGGACGCAGAGTGGTGGGGTGCCTCGCTGGCCGTGCTGGTGGCGGCGATCCACCATCCCCAGCTACTGCGCGTCAAGCAACCGGAGGCCGACGTCGACGATGTCGCCCGGAACGTCCTCGATGGTCTCGTCGATCTGAAGGAGGCGGCAGACGCTGCCGATGACGTGACCGGAAGGGACGCAACGATGCCCACGCTGGTCCGCCGTGAAGGGGAGGCCATCATCATCAACCCCGGCGTCGAGGCCGGACATCTCGCCTTCTGCCTCGAGATCTTCGCACGAGCCGTGCTCAGCCCAAGGAGCGGGTACGCGCTCACAGCGCGAGGAGCCACTGCCTACGCCGCGTCTGCCTGGTCCCAAAGCATCGGCCGAGCAGCGGGAACGCTGGGTGGTGCACGCGATGGGTGATCCCCGCTCTCTCAGTGGGCAGCGTGACAACCTCAGCCTGCGCGACGCGTCGTCGACCGCAAAAGATCCTCTCGTCCTGTCGGTGGCGAAGGCTGCCCAATCGCTCGGCGTCTCCGACGACCTCGTCTACGAGCTCATCGAGCGTGGTCAGTTGCCATGCCTCCGGCTCGGCCGACGCAAGCTCATCCCCCGACGTGCCATCGAGCTTCTCGTCGAGAACGCTATGGATGGATTCGATCCCGAAGCAGCTCTCGACAGTCTGGTAAGGCCAACCATCTGGGATGAGATGGAGGTATCGGGCTAGCCAACTCCGACCCGATTCGGCATTGCGTCTTCGGTGACCTCTCGAGCTGGTCGCTCCAGGATGCGGGCCAGCAGGTCAGCCACGTCCCGATCCCGAGCCTGTTGGAAGTGGGAGTAGACCGAAAGCGTGGTGTGGCCCCCTCCACCATGGCCGACGCGCCCCGCGACCTGAGGGAGCGCAACGCCGGCACCGAGCAACGTTGTGACTACGAAATGACGAAGGGAATGGAGATGGATCTCTCGGTCGAGCCCGATGGAGTCCCGCAACTGGCGGAACTTGCGGCTAGTGGAGTCAGGGCGCCAAGGTTTGGAGCCGTCAACCTCGCCTGAAAATAGGTAGGCCTCGTCGGGAAGCGACGCCCCGCAGGCAATGGCCCTCTCCGCGGATCGTGTGTGGTGAACGCGCAGCACGGCCATGGTTGTGGCATCGAGCGAGATGGTCCGCAACGAGGAACGGGTCTTGGGCTTCTTGCGCTCCACCGGCCCGTCCGGACCGATGGAGATCACTCGGCTGATGGTCACCCTCGCACCGTCGGTGTCGACGTCGCTCCATCGCAAAGCACACAGCTCACCGCGCCGCGCTCCGGTGACAGCGGCGAGGACGAGGAACACCGCCAAGTCCGGGCTGTCTCGCTCGGCGGCATCCAGCAGCGCGAGGACCTGCGGGACCTCGGCCGGAACGACTTCAGTGTGCTCAACCCTTCCGGGCGAGGCCTTCGCCGCCGGGTTGAACATGAGCCACTCCCAGGCGATCCCCTGCTCGAGCGCTGCGTGCACCACGACGTGGATTCGACGGACGGTCGACGCAGAGAGCGGAGCCCCTTCGTCGCACAGCTGCGCTCCGTGCTGCTGTGGCGGGACGTGGCCGCACCTACCACCCCGGGCCCGGAGGGTGGCGTAGAAGGTGTCGAGGACCGAGGTGCGAAGCTTGTCGACCGACACCGGGAGCAGCGGGCCGAGCTTTGTCTCAATGATGCGGCGGGTCTCGACGATGGTCTTTGGAGACCAGTCCCTCGACACCGAGGCGACGGTGAACCACCGCTCCACCAGGGCACCGAAGGTTCCCTCGCTCGACGTGCCGGCACCGGCCTGGGCCACGAAGCTGGCCAACGCCTCCTGCGCCGCCCGCTTGCCGCCTTTGAACGTTTTCGTGCGGTAGCGGTCTCGACGCGTGACGGGGTCGCGGCCCAGGTACACCCGCAGCTCCCAAGTCCCCTTGCCACGCTCCCTGAGATGACCTCGCATGGGGTGACAGCGTATGCCCTCAGAGGCAGATTCAGTAGCATCCAGTAGCAGGACGCCTTTGCC
Source organism: Acidimicrobiales bacterium (assembly GCA_038233555.1). Taxonomy (GTDB): domain Bacteria; phylum Actinomycetota; class Acidimicrobiia; order Acidimicrobiales; family CADCSY01; genus JADDRA01. The sequence goes on along the minus strand of JBBSLT010000204.1, from coordinate 526 downwards.
CCGAGTCGGTGTTCCCGTGAAAACACGCTCTGACCAGGTACTTTAGAAGCAGCCCCAACGGGATTCGAACCCGTGTCGCCACCTTGAGAGGGTGGTGTCTGGCAGCTCCGCTGTCCTCCGCTCGGTCCTGCTCAAGCCCCGATTTTACTGCGCTACCAGCACCGTTGCTCGCCTCTTGAAGGGCGGAGCTTGACGATCCTCACCGGATGGTGACGGCTTCTTCCGGCCGTTCCAGGCCCTCGTATGTCCGGCTCGTGTGTCTGCCTCGGCCGGGCCGTGGCGCTGCGAGGTTGTCTTGCTCCTTGGTCGCTCGTTGGTCGTAGGTCGAGGTGGTCGTGAAATCTCAGATTCCAGATTCGAGCAGGAACGTCTCTGGGGTCCAGTGGTGAGGTGCTCTGGTCGACGCGGTCGGGCATCTTCTCGACTGGCCCCACGCCCCGTGGCATGTCCGCCTGCAATGTCGAATGACTGTCGTAGGCCAGGTCCGGTGATCGCTGGGCCAGGCCGCCTACGACGTCGACGCCGG
>JBBSLT010000203.1:0-4305 GCA_038233555.1 Acidimicrobiales bacterium | reverse complement strand
GTTCGGTGCGGTCACGTTCGGTGCGGTCACGTTCGGTGCGGTCACGTTCGGTGCGGTCACGGCGCCTCCTCGGCCGTGTCCGAGCGGTCAAGCTTGTGGTCCCGCTCGTCGGCCAGGGGTGCGGCCGAGGTCACGGCCAAGACGGGCCCGTCGAAGTTGTGCGGCGGAGGGGGCGAGGTGGTGGCCCACTCCAGGGTGTTGGCTACCCAGAGATCGGCGATCGCCCGAGTGCCCCGACCGGCGGCCGCCCCCAAGGTGGCGGCCACGGCGACCAGGGCTCCGACGATGCCCAGCGCCCCACCGGCGGCACTGACCCCGTTGAGGACGGTGGCGAGGTCGAGCCCTTCGAAGTCGGTGGCCATCAGGGCCTGGTCCGACAGACCGCTCAGCAGGTCGGGAGCAGCCAGGAGGACAGCACCCCAGAACGTCAGCACGAACACCGCCGTGCCCGCGCTGTCGGACAGGTGCACACCCCAGAGCTTGGGAGCCCAGAACCACAGGGCCGCAAAGGCGGCCAGGGTGGCGCCCCCGTAGAGGGTGTAGTGCACCTGGGCAGCGGCCCATGCAGTGCCACCGAGATCAAGGCCGGGAATCACCGAGATCCCCCCGGCCAGGGCACCGAGGAAGAGGTGGACAGCCGCCCCCAGAGCCAGCAAGAGCGGGGCCTTGCGAGCGAAGCCACCCCGGCGCACGATGTCGCCGAGCAGACCGAGCAGGGCGAGCGCCGGTAGCACCGCCACCAGCCCGGCAAGCACGAAGAGCACGTCGTCGAAGGCGGAGTCCACCTGGGCCCAGGCACCGAAGCCGAGGATGCCGGAGAAGGCGATCACCGCGATGCCAAAGACGTGGCGGCGAAGACGGGCCCGGCTCAACACCGGTACCACCTCGAGGGCCACACCCATGGCCGGGACGGCCAGGACGTAGACCTGGGGCAGAGACCAGAACCAGGAGATCTGGCCGAAGGCGTCCACGGCGCCGATGTCGCCGCCGAAGTGGTTGAGGATGTAGAGCTCGATCAGGCGGCCCAGCAGGACCGGTGTGGCCAACAGCGTCAGGCCACCGCCGACCACCATCGACCAGGTGAACAGCGGCGTGCGCACCATGGTCATTCCCGGCGCTCGCAGGGCGACCGCGGTGGTGAGGATGCTGACCAGAGCCAGCGAGGTGGACAGGGCCAGCACGGCCAGGCTGAGCAGGTAGAGGTCGGTCCCCACGGCACTGCCACCGTCGATCCCGCCGTCGGCGGCGTAGGCACCGACGAGCAGCAGCCCCGAAATGAGATAGGCCCAGTAGGCGGTGGCCGAGCCCCGGGGGAAGGCGATGTTGGCGGCGCCGACCTGCAGCGGCACCAGGTAGGTGGCCAGTCCGAGGAAGAACGGGACGAGGAACAACAGCACGGCCACCTCGCCATGCAGGGTGTAGACCTGCGAGAAGGTTCCCTCGCCCAGCAGCTGAAGGCCGCTGTCGATGCGCTCGACACCGAGCACGGCGCCGGCCGCGCCTCCCACCACCAGGAAGAGCAGGGAGGTGACGATGAACAGGCGGCCGACGACTTTGTGATCGAACGTCGTGAGCCAGCCGGCCGGCCCCGAGGGCGGGGGTGCGGGCGCAGCCGCCACGGGGGTAGCGGCGGGCTCGGATCGGGTCTCGGTCATGGTCATCGTCGGCTCACGAGCGCAGGAGCTGGTCGAGGGCCATGGCCCCGAAGAGCAGGCTGATGTAGGTGATCGACCAGTGGAACAGGCGCATGGCCAGCTCGGGCGTCGGGGAGCGCAGCAGCTCCACGGCATACCAGGTGAACAGGGCCCCAAGCACGATGGCGGCACCCAGGTAGACGGCACCCATCCCGGCCACGGGGGCGAAGATGAGGGTCAGGGCCCAGAGGATGAGGCTGTAGACCAGGATCCGTACCGCGGTGGCGTGCAGGGTGGTCACGGCCGGAAGCATGGGGACGTCGGCAGCGGCGTAGTCGTCGCGATAGCGCACGGCGAGGGCCCAGAAGTGCGGTGGCGTCCACATGAAGATGACGGCGAAAAGTACCAAGGGCGCCCAGCCGAGCGCATCTTGGACCGCGGCCCAGCCCACCAGGACCGGCACCGCTCCGGCCGCACCACCGATCACGATGTTGCTGGACGACGTGCGCTTGAGCCACATCGTGTAGACGAACACGTAGAAGGCGGTGGCGCTCACGGCCAGCACCGCGCTGAGCAGGTTCACGCCCGACCACAACAGGAGGAACGCACCCGCTTCCAGGGCCAGGGCGAAGACCAGCGCCTGTCCGGGCTGGATGGCCCCGGTGACCAAGGGCCGGTTTCGGGTGCGGTGCATCACCCCGTCGATGTCGCGGTCGATGACCATGTTCAAGGCGTTGGCACCCCCGGCGGCCAGGGCCCCGCCGGTGAGGGTGAGGACCATGAGCCAGATCGGCGGCATGCCTCCCTGGGCCACCACCATGGTGGGCAGGGTGGTCACCAAGAGCAGCTCGATGATGCGGGGCTTGGTGAGCGCGACGTAGGCCCCGACTCTCGAGCTGAGCGCAGGTCCGGCCACGTGCTGCATCGAGCGCCGAGACTAGGCCCTCCGCGCCCGCAACCAGAAGTTGAGGTTGTGACGCCTGGTGCGAACCGTAGCGCCACAGTCGGATGGGCTTCGTCGTCTTCGATCGCGGGCTCTACCATCGGAGGTGATGGCGCTGCCCTCGGTCTCGCCCTTCACGTACCGCAAGATCACCCTCTTCGCCGTCGTGGCGCTGGCCTTCATCGTGCTCACCGGGGCCGCCGTGCGCCTCACCGGGTCGGGTTTGGGCTGTACCGACTGGCCCACCTGCGAGCAGGGCCGCCTGGGCCCGAGCGAGATCACCGACGCCCCGGCCATGATCGAGTTCGTCAACCGGCTGATCACCGGCCTGGTCTCGGTGGCGGTCATCCTCGCCGTGGGCGGTGCCGCCCGGCGCATCCCCCGCCGGCGCGACCTGGTGTGGCTGGCCGCCGGATTGGTGGTCGGCGTGCTGGGTCAAATCGTGCTGGGCGGCCTCGTCGTGCTCTTCGAGCTGTCGCCCCGGCTGGTCATGGGACATTTCCTCGTCTCCATGCTCATCCTCTGGAACGCCGTCGTCCTCCATCACCGGGCCGGACGACCCGATGGGCCAGTCGTCCCCCTCGTCACCTCGCCCCTGGTGAGGTTGGCGAGGATGCTTTTCGTCACCGGCGCTCTCGTGGTCTTCACCGGCACCGTCGTCACCGCCTCGGGCCCTCACGCCGGCGACGTCCAGGCCGCCCGCCTGGCCTTCGACGTGCCCGACGTGGCCCGGATCCACGGGATCTGGGTGGTGATCCTGTTGGTGCAGACCGTCGCCTTGGCCGTGGGCCTGGCCCGCCAGTCGGCGCCCAGATCGGTGCAGCGGGCCGTCCGCCTGCTGCTCGGGGTGCTGGTCGCCCAGGGGGCAGTGGGCTACACCCAGTACTTCACCGGTGTGCCCGCCGTGCTCGTGGGGGTCCATATCCTCGGCGCCATCCTGGTGTGGGTGGCGGTGGTCCATGTGAACCTGGCCATCTCGGGCCCGGCGCCCTCCGTCCCGGTGACCGGACGTCCCGTCGCCCGCTCCGGCGCCGAAGCTCCGGTCGCTTCTTGAGCACCGTGGCCGCCTCCGCCGCCCCCACCACGGCGCCCACCGAGGTTCACGACCCCAACCTCGGCGAGGACACCGACCTCGACTCCCCCTGGATCGTGCTGGTGTGGAACGACCCCATCAACCTCATGTCCTACGTCACCTGGGTGCTCCAGAAGCTCTTCGGCTACAACCGGGACAAGGCCACGGCCCTCATGCTCGACGTCCATCAAAAGGGTCGGGCGGTGGTGGCCAACGGCAGCCGGGAGAAGTGCGAGCTCGACGTCTTCCGCCTCCACGAGCACGGGCTGTGGGCCACCATGCAGCACGACCGATGACCCGCACATGATGTTCCGAGGGCCGGTGCGCCGGATCCGCAAGGGCGGCTTCGAGGTGCGGCTCTCCGATCCCGAGCGCCAGCTCCTCGCCTCTTTGGTCCCCCAGCTGCGCGCCGCCCTGGAGGCCGACACCGACGCTGGCGGGGCTAAGGACCCGACACTGCGGAGGCTGTTCCCCGCCGCCTATCCCGACGACGAGCACCGTGACCTCGAGTACCGCTCGATGGTGCACGACGACCTCCTGGCCCGCCGCCACGCCGCCCTCGACACCATGGAGTCGAGCCTGGCCGCCACCCACCTCGACGAGGAGGCACTGCTGGCGTGGATGGGAGCGGTGAACGACCTCCGCCTGGTGCTCGG
>JBBSLT010000202.1:0-4416 GCA_038233555.1 Acidimicrobiales bacterium | reverse complement strand
CGCTTGCGAAGGCGATCAAAAGAGGAAGTAGCGCTGGGCCATGGGCAGCTCGGTGGCCGGTTCCGCCACCACTGCCTCGCCGTCGATGGTGACGGTGAAGGTCTCGGGATCGACCCGGATGTCGGGCAGGGTGTCGTTCTCGGGCAGATCGGCCTTGCCTCGGCGGCGCACGTCGGCGGTGGGCACCAGGCGGCGGCGCACGTCGAGGCGCTCGGCCAGCCCGCTCTCGAGGGCAACAGGAGCGACGAAAGCCACGCTGGTGGCCGCCGCTACCGCCGGAGCGGCCCCGAACATGGGGCGGGGCAGCACCGGCTGGGGGGTGGGGATGGAGGCGTTGGCGTCGCCCATGGCCGCCCAGGCGATCATCCCGCCCTTGACCACCATGTGGGGCCGGACGCCGAAGAAGGCTGGGTCCCACAGCACCAGGTCGGCCAGCTTGCCCACCGCCACCGAGCCCACCTCGGCTTCGAGGCCATGGGCCACCGCCGGGCAGATGGTGTACTTGGCCACGTAGCGGCGGGCCCGCAGGTTGTCGGCGTCAGCGTCGCCGGCCAGCGCCCCCCGCCGGCGCTTCATGACGTGCGCCGTCTGCCAGGTACGCAACACCACCTCCCCGATGCGACCCATCGCCTGGGAGTCGGAGCCGATCATGGAGATGGCTCCCAGGTCGTGGAGGATGTCCTCGGCGGCGATGGTGGTGGGCCGGATGCGGCTCTCGGCGAAGGCCAGGTCCTCGGGCACGGCCGGGTTGAGGTGGTGGCACACCATGAGCATGTCGAGGTGCTCGTCGATGGTGTTGACGGTGTGGGGCCGGGTCGGGTTGGTCGACGACGGGGAGACGTTGGGATGGCCGGCCACCGTGATGATGTCGGGGGCGTGGCCGCCGCCCGCCCCCTCGGTGTGGTAGGCGTGGATGGCCCGTCCGGCGATGGCGGCCAGGGTGTCCTCCACGAAGCCGGCCTCGTTGAGGGTGTCGGTGTGGATGGCTACCTGCACCCCGGCGTCGTCGGCCACGCTCAGGCAGGCGTCGATGGCGGCGGGGGTGGTGCCCCAGTCCTCGTGGAGCTTGAACCCCGACGCTCCGGTCCGGAGTTGCTCCCACATGCCCTCGGCCGAGACGGTGTTGCCCTTGCCCAGCAGGGCGACGTTGATCGGCCAGGGGTCGAGCGCCTCGAGCATGCGGGCCAGGTGCCAGGATCCGGGCGTGACGGTCGTGGCCTTGGAGCCTTCCGCCGGCCCGGTCCCTCCCCCCACGATGGTGGTGATGCCCGATCCCAGGGCCTCGACCAAGAGTTGGGGGCAGATGAGGTGCACGTGGCAGTCGACGGCGCCGGCGGTGAGGATCAGGCCGTTGCCGGCGAGGATCTCAGTGGAGGGGCCGATGGCGAGGGCAGGGTCGACACCGTCCATGGTGTCGGGGTTGCCGGCCCGGCCGAGGGCCACGATGCGCCCGTCGCGCACCCCCACGTCGGCCTTGACCACGCCCCAGTGGTCGAGCACCACTGCGCCGGTGATGACCAGGTCGGGAGCGCCGGCGGCCCGCGTCACCATCGACTGACCCATCGACTCCCGGATCACCTTGCCCCCGCCGAAGACGGCTTCGTCGCCCCCCGCGCAGTGGTCCTCGGTCACCTCGACGAACAGGTCGGTGTCAGCCAGGCGGATGCGGTCGCCTGCGGTGGGGCCGTAGAGGGCGGCGTAGCGCTCCCGGCTGATCTCACCCATCGGTCGGGCCCTCGTCCAGACGGCCACCGGCGAGGCCCCGCAAGCCCGGCACCACCCGGGCGCCGGCGAGCGGCACCACCTCGACGTCGCGGTCGATGCCGGGCTCGAAGCGCACGCTGGTGCCGGCGGGTACGGCCAGGCGATGGCCCCACGCCCGCTTCCGGTCAAAGACCAAGGCCTTGTTGACCTCGGCGAAGTGGAAGTGGGAGCCGACCTGGACCGGCCGGTCGCCGGTGTTGGCCACCCGCAGCGCCACCACGGGACGGCCGGCGTTGATCGCCACCGGCTCAATCCCCAGGCGCACCTCGCCGGGGATCACGGGATGGGCTGGTGCACGGTCACCAGCTTGGTGCCGTCGGGGAAGGTGGCCTCGACCTGGACCTCGCCGACCATCTCAGGAACCCCTTCCATGACCTGGTCCCGGCTGAGCACGTGGCGACCGGCTTCCATGAGCTCGGAAACCGTGCGGCCATCGCGTGCGCCTTCCAACAAGAATGCGGTTATCAGCGCCACCGCCTCGGGGTGGTTGAGCAGGAGCCCCCGCTCCTGGCGGCGGCGGGCGACGTCGGCGGCCACATGGATCAGGAGCCGCTCCTGCTCGTGAGGGCTCAGCCGCACCGCCGTCAGCTCCGGGGCAGGTGGCCGGCCCGCACCAGGCAGCCGAGGGTGTCGCAGATCACCCGGGTGCCGATGAGCGAGGTGATGTCGGCGTGGTCGTAGGGCGGCGAGCACTCCACGATCTCGATCCCGGCCAGGGGTCGCTCGGCGATCAGCTGGATGAACTTGAGCACCTCCCGGGGGAGGAACCCGCCCGGCTCGGGCCAGCCCGTACCGGGAACGAAGGCGGCGTCGAGACAGTCGACGTCGAAGCTGAGCCACACCGCCTCGGCGCCATCCCACGCCACCTCCAGGGCCCGCTCGGCGGCGGCCTCGATACCCATCTCCACGCAGTCGGTGACGGTGAGGATGGTCGTCCCCCGCTCCCGGCCGACCTTCACCCCTGGGCGGGGCGCCTGCCAGCCCCCGATGCCTACCTGCACCAGGTTGGTGGCGGGCACGTTGGGGATGTCGGTGGCGTGGAACCACGGGGTCGTGTGCATGCGCTCGTCGAGGTCGGTCTCCTGGGTGTCGACGTGGCGGTCGAAGTGGATGATGCCCAGGTTGCCGTCGAGGTGGGGGGCCACGCCCCGCACCGTGGGGTAGCCGATGGAGTGATCGCCGCCGAGCACCACCGGGAAGGCGCCGGAGGCGTAGACGTGGGACACGGCCTTGGTGATCTGATCGAATGTCTTCTCGATGTTGCCGGGGATGGTGAAGATGTCGCCCAGGTCGCACATGGTGATCGACTCCCGTAGGTCGACGCCCAGCTCGAAGCTGTAGGAGCCATAGAGGGCCGAGATGCGGCGCATGCCCTGGGGGCCGAAGCGGGTGCCGGGGCGGTAGGTCGTTCCCGAGTCGTGGGGGGCGCCGAGGATGGCCACGTCGTAGTTACCGCAACGGTGGACGTCCTCCTCGTAGGGCTGCTTCAAGAAGGTGTTGATGCCGGCGTAGTGCGGGAGCTCCCCCCGGCTGAAGGTGGGGATGGAGCGGTCGACGATGGAGTCGGCGCCCTGGAGGCCGAGCTCCAGGCCCCGAGCCACCTCAGCCTCCCAGCGGGTGGTGGGCAGGTTCGCCTCGGCCTCGACCGCCCGCCGGGCTTCGGGTCCAGAACGCGGTTCTTTTCTAGGGCTCGTCAAGACCAGATCATGGGGCGACCGACGGCCGGCGGTCAAGATCATCGACGAAGGTGCCAATCGGTGCGGGGTCTAGCACCCTCCCGATCGCTATCGTCGCCGCCATGGCCGGGGCCGCGGGAGCAGTACCGACGGCGGGACCGCGCCGCCGGGGCCGACCCCGTCGCCAGCCCCGACCCGACCAGCGGGCCGGGGCGACGGTCGACGACATCGTGGCCGCAGCCGCCGCCCTGTTCCGCGAGCAGGGCATCCAGGCGGTGACCATGGCCGACATCGCCGAGCGAGCCGGCCTGCGCCAGCCGTCGCTGTACTACTACTTCAGCTCCAAGATCGACGTCCTCGGCCACATCCTCGACGATGTCAACCGGATCCCGTTGTCGATCGTGGAGCAGGCCCGCAACGCCGACGGCCCCGTCGCCGTCCGGCTCTACTGGCTGATCTACCAGGACGTTCTGGCCCTGTGCCGGTTCCCCTTCGACATCGCCGAGATCCATCGGCTCTCCGCCGGCCACCCCCGGGAGTTCGAGCGCTACTGGCTCGAGCGCCAGCGCCTCAACGACGAGGTGGAAGCGCTCGTCACCGCCGGGGTGGACGCCGGCGAGCTGCGCGACCTCGACCCCCGCCTCGCCGCCCTCGCCCTCCTGGCCAACGACGAGGCCACCCAGAACTGGCTGCGCCCGGTCGGCACCCATCGCCTGCGCGGCCGTCTCGACGCCACCCTCGGCGACTACCGCCCCGAGGAGGTGGCCGACCACACCGCCGAGATGGCCCTGCGTCACCTCCTGGTGCGGCCGTCGACCGTTGACGCCGTGCGCGCCCGGGCCCTGGCCCTCGCGCCGGATGGTCCCCTCCCCGCCGGCGTCAGCTTCCCGTCAGGAAACTGAGACGCTCCATTGTTTCTAAGGACATTAGACAGAAACGGCGCCGTCCTACCGTCGATGACGTTCCCTCGCTCCGG
>JBBSLT010000201.1:0-4425 GCA_038233555.1 Acidimicrobiales bacterium | reverse complement strand
GACGTATCGGTCAGGTTGCGAACCCGCCTCGACCGGCCAGTCTACCTCATGATGGACCGGCCGATCAGGTCTGTCTTTGCCCTTCGGGTGCCTGCTCCCCCGATCAGGCGCCGGAAGGTTGGCCCGCCTGGAGGCGCGTGAACCAGCCGACGTGGTCGGGCTTGACGCTAAAAGAGACCCCATACTGTCTCAGCCCGTCCAGGATGGCGTCGCTGGGCGTGCCGTAGATCTCCGAACTCTCGGCTCCTCCAGGTACTCGTACGCCTGAACGCCGTGCTTGGCGAGCACCTCTTGCATGAAGAACTCCATGGAATCCGCGTCGGGGTGGACCTGGACAACGGATATCTTGTTGTCGTCCTCGTTGACGTACTGGTGGAAGCGGTGGGACGTCGGGCGACGCTTCGGGACTGGTCTCGTCGGGTTGCCGAAAACTCGAGGGCGCCATCGGATACTCGTCGAAGTCGGTGAGCTGGAGGTAGCCCGTTCGAGGTTGATTACGTTGGGCGGCGCCGCGACGGTCACCAAGTCACCGTCGCGGCGCATGGTCCTGAAGGGCTCGCGCAGACGAGCGGGGTCAGGCCGGCTGCTGGACTTGCGAGAAGAACTCAGTGAGTGCTTCAGCGAGCGCCTCGGGATGGGTCAGCGGGGCGGCGTGCCCGGCGCCGGGAATCTCTTGCATCCGGGCGTCGGGGACGCGGTCGACCACGTGCCGCGCGCTGCGGGTGAAGAAGGGGCTGGTGTCCGATCCGAGCAGGACCAGCACCGGAGCGGAGATCGCGCCGAGCACGGCCGGATCAGCGATGGGGTCTCCCTGCTCCATCACCTTCTGGAAGTGGTTGAGCAGGTTCGGGACGTAGCGCCCCGCGGCCTCGAGGTAGCCGACGTCCTCGAGCAGCGCGATCTCGTCGTCATTGAAGGGGAAAGCGGCGAATGCGCGAGCCGCATCGGCCAACTTGCCTTCGGCGGCCAGCTCGCCCATACGGGCGACGGCACCGCCAACAACGGCCTGGTCCTGTTCGTCAGCCTGGCTCAGCATTCCAGGCTCGAAGTGGGCCACGGCGTCCACGGCGTCGGACTGCGCCGCCGCGACAAGTGCGAACGGGGCGGACCAGCCCACGAGTCCGGTGGGTTCCCCGATGCTGTCGACGTAGGTGAGGAAGTCGTCAACGATTCGACCGAAGCTGAGGTCGGGGTGGTCGCCGCTGAGGCCACGTCCCCGCATGCTCGGCAGATGGCAGGTGAACCGGTCGGCCAGGTGCCCCACGACAGCCTGCCAATCGAGGTCGCCATCGCCAATGGACCCTTGCAGGAACACGAGCGGGCGCCCCTGGCCGTGCACGGTGCCACCGATGATGACGCCGTCGGTGGTGGTGACGTGGTGGGTGCGTTGGGTGCTCATGTGCTCTCTCCCGGGGTCGTGTGCGGTCATGCGTGCACGATGACGCAGGAGACGCCGGAGAACGTCACCCGACCGGGTACGTTTCTGCGGCCAGGGGTGGTACTACAGGTCGCGGCGGGCCACTTCTGCGGCGAGATCGGCGCGCCCGTCGACGTCGATCTTGGTGTAGACGTGGGTCAGGTGCTTCTTGACCGTGTTGACGGAGATGAACAGCCGTTGACCAATGACGGCGTTGGTGTGGCCCTCGGCAACCAGCCGCACCACGTCCCGTTCGACTGGAGTCAGCGAGGCCCAACCGATTTGCGGTCGTTGACGCTCGCCCCTCCCGCGACGGGCATATGCGATCGCGTCGGCCAGGGACAGCTCGCCGCCGGCTTCCCAGCTTGCAGTTGCCTGGGCGGCGTCCAGCGCTGCCTGTGCGGTGTTGCAGGCGCGATCGAAGCGGTCGGCCTGGAGGGGAAAGCGGACGATGCCCGTCTCGGCGTGGAATCGCTCCGAGGAAGCGAGCAGGCGCAGCGACCGCTCGGGCTCGCCGAGGGCCACGGCCAGGGCGGCGATCGCTTCCAGCGCCGCCGCGGCCCCGACAAGCTCGCCGTAGTCGTCCAGGACCTCCAGGCTGTCGTGGGCCAGCTCCCACGCCTCCTCGAGGTCCTCCTGCTCGGTGGCCAGTTCCGCGAGGCCGAGCAACGACCGACCCAGCGTGTGGGGGAGCCGTGGTTCGGTCGACAGCGCGCGGCTGGCCTCCAGGTGTGCTCGCGCGTCGTCGTGGCGCTCCTGGCTTCGTGCGACCATGCCCAGCAGCCATTCGCCGATCGACTCGTCCACACGGCTGCCGCCCCCGCGGCCGATCCGCACGATCTCCTCGCCTGTGGCCCGAGCAGCATCCAGGTCGCCGGATGTGTAGGCCGACAGGGCCAACCAGTGACGCGACCACATCCCGTAATGGGTCCGCTCGAGGGCGCTTGGTCCCAGCACTGCCTGTGCCTCGGACAGCCAGTCGTGCGCTCGGTCGTGGTCGCCCTGCAGGACCGCGGTTGCAGCCAACCCAGTGAGCCCGGCCGATTCCCACCCGGGACGTCCCAGCTGCCGGCTGAGTTCGACGGCCCGTCTGGCATGTCGGCGTGCCTGGTCGAGCCGGCCGGACCACACCAGCCACGCCAGAGCACCCCCGTGGGCGGCCGGCAGATGAAAGGCGAGGTCGTTGGCCTCGCACACCTGAACGACCTGCTGGAACAGGTCGTACCCGGCGTCGATCGAGCGGCTTACAAGGAGTGCTGCCCCAGCTAACTGCAGGACGTGAGCGTGGGTCGACGCATCCTCGCACTCCTCAGCGAGCTGGAGTGACTGCTCAACGTCAGTTTCGACCTGCTCGTTGGTCGACAGCCCAGAGAAAGCCCCTGACAGTGCTCGTTGTGCGAGCGCGACCGCGAGGGCACCGCCGACGTCAGCGGTGCGCGCAGCAGCGACCGCCTCGCTCGCCGACCGATGGAAGCTGGCGGGCTCGCCGAGGGCCAGGGCTGCCGCGGTGTTCAACCCCCGCACCCGCGCGGCGTCAGGGGCGCCCGGGACCTGTGCCGCGTCGTGGAGCCGCCGGTGCACCTCCCGGGACAGGCCGCGCTCCATCCAGAAGCGGACGACCGGATCGGTGATGTTCACCAGGCCCAGCAGGTCTCCTGTCTCCGCCGCCCAGTCCATCGCGGCACGCAGGTCGTCCAGGTCGGCCGTGAGCCGCGCCACCCAGAGCCCAGGCTGTCCACCATGCAGACCCTCCCGGGCCCGCTCCGCCAGCCCGATATAGAAGTCAAGATGACGCCTACGCATCCGATCAGGATCGTCCAGGTCGGACAATCGCTGTCGTGCATACACCCGGATCGTCTCCAACAGCCGGTAGCGGGCCCTGCCGTGGCGCTGGGCTACCTCCAACATCGACTGCTCGACCAGCCCAGCGACGAGGTCGAGCACGTCATCGCCGTCGATGGCGTCCCCGCCCACCACCGCCTCGGCAGCATCCAGTTCGAACGACCCGGCGAACACCGACAGCCTCGCCAACGCCAACCGCTGCACGTCGTCGAGCAGGTCGTAGCTCCAGTCCAACGACGCCTCCAGCGTTCGCTGACGTGCCGGCGCCCCCCGGACCCCGCCGGTCAACAACCCGAATCGGTCCGACAACCCGGCTGCGATCTGGCCCGGCGCCAGCACCCGCACCCTCGCCGCCGCCAGCTCGATCGCCAGCGGGATCCCATCCAGATGCCGGCAGATCTCGGCCACCGCCGAAGCGTTGTCGTCACCGAGCCGAAAGTCCGTGGCCACCTGCCGGGCCCGCACCTCGAACAACCGCGACGCGTCCGCTGCCGCGACCGTGCTGGCGGACCCAGCATCGGGGTCGGGCACCTGCAGCCCGGCGACCTCGAACGTCGCCTCACCCTCGACGACCAGCGGCACGCGGCTGGTGGCCAGCACGTGCAGTTGCCGGCACGCCGACGACAACCTACGGACCAGCTCCGCGCACGCCTCCACCAGGTGCTCACAGTTGTCGAGCACGATCAGCAGGTGCCGTGCATGCAGCTGCTCGGCGAGCGTGTCGGACAGCGCCTGCTCGGGCCGCTCGTGGACGCCCACCGCACCACCAATGGCCGGTGCCACCAGCCCGGGTTCGCTCACCCCTTGCAGGTCCACCCAACAGGCCCCGTCGGAAAACCGCGACGCCACCTGCCCGGCGGCCTCCACCGCCAGCCGGGTCTTGCCGCAGCCACCCGGACCGGTCAACGTCACCACCCGGGCATCCGCGACCAGCTCGGCCACCTTCGCACGTTCACGCTCGCGGCCGACAAACGCCGCGACCCCAACAGGCAGCCCGCTCTGCATCTCCCTGGACTCCACCCCGCCCCCATCGTACGAGCACGCCGAGCCTGCCCCGATTCCGTTGACACCAACGGTCTAGGCTGCTCTTGTTGCCTCTATTGTATCAATTCTTTCTTCTGTTTAGGCAACGCCTCTCGTACTCGTCGGGGCTGATCCCTCCGAGT
>JBBSLT010000200.1:0-4486 GCA_038233555.1 Acidimicrobiales bacterium | reverse complement strand
CGGAGCAGCATCAGCCGTGGCCACCGCAGCCAGGCCGTCCCCATGGAGATGAGCCTCGGCAATGTGCTCGTCGATGCTCTTCAGGAGGTCGTCCGGAGCGCCGGCCCGGCCGAGTTCGCTACGAAGGGTATTCCACCGCTGCTCGGCTCGCTGGGCGGCATTCTCAATGGCACCCTCAGTCACCAGGTACACCGAGGCGAAGGGCCCGGGCAGGCTCACCAACTCGGCCAGATCCGGGGCGGACAGTGCGCCTGGTGGCGTGACTCCGATGCGTTCCACCTGCGTCTCCTTCCCGACGGGCGGCAGAGCCACACACCCGCATCCCGGCTAGCCGTTCACGTAGGCCTGGCCGATCACGTAGGCCATGACCGCGCTGAGCAGGCCGATGTCGACCAGGACGGCGAGCACCCGGGCCCGGCGTCGGGGATCGTCGAAGCGCAGGGAGCCGGCGACCAGGAAGAGCCCGAGCGGGAGCAGGCCGCCCACGTAGTGAATGTAGAGCTGCACCACGCCCATGCCCTGGTCGAGCAACTTGATGCCGAGCAAGGCCTGGATCCCGAGAAAAACCTGGCTCGCCACCACGAGGATCTGGGCGCCGCGGTCGAAGGGACGGTGCTTGACCGCCAGCCACGTCAGCCACAGGCCGGCGGCGAACAGCGACACGACGACGAGCACGCCGTTGATCTGGTGCACCACCGGTTGGATGATGTAGTTGTCGATCTTGCCCCCACCGAGGCTTCCGTCCTGTTGGGCGGTGACGACGAGATCGAAGAGCGACATGGTCGGCAGGGTAGCGAGGGAGCGCACGGCGGTAACGTGCGGCCATGGGCACCAGGCTGGTGGTGGTGGGCGGCGGCCGCATGGGCGAGGCCCTCGTCGGCGGCCTGCTGGCCGGCGGATGGGGTGACGCCGGCGAGCTGTGCGTGGTCGAGGCGAGCGCCGAACGCCGCCGCCAGCTGGCCGAGCGCTTCCCCGGCGTGGCCGTGGCGGAGACGCCACCCGAAGCACAGGGCGTCGTGCTGGCGGTCAAGCCCGGCGACGTGGTGGGAGCGGCGGAGGCGGTGGCCGCCTCCGGCTTCGAGCGGGTTCTGTCCATCGCCGCCGGCGTCCCCCTGGCCACCCTGGAGGCGGCCCTGGCGGCCGAGGCCTCGTCGCGGCCGGTGTTGCGGGCCATGCCCAACACCCCCGCCCTGGTAGGCGCCGGGGCGGCCGCCGTCGCCGCCGGCACTTGGGCCGGCGAGGCCGATCTGGCCTGGGCCGAAGGGATCCTGGGGGCGCTGGGCTTGGTCGTGCGGGTGCCCGAGCACCTCCTCGACGCCGTCACCGGCTTGTCCGGCTCCGGTCCCGCCTACGTGTTCCTGATGGCCGAGGCGCTGACCGACGCCGGGGTCCTGGTCGGGCTCCCCCACGAGGTGAGTGCTGCACTGGCCATCCAGACGCTGCTCGGCTCGGCCCGCCTGCTGGCCGAGACGGGTGAGCCGGCCTCGCAGCTGCGAGCCGCCGTGACCTCTCCCGGCGGCACCACGGCGGCGGGGCTGCGGGTGCTCGAGGCCGCCGGGCTGCGCAGCGCCCTGGTCGAGGCCGTGGACGCCGCCACCGAGCGCTCCCGCCAGCTCGGTCGCCAGTAGCGCCCTTTCCCCTCGCTCCCCACTGGCCTACAGTGACCCCAAGCGGAGAAGGGGTGATGTCCATGGCCCAACTATCGGGTCGCGCCCAATACCTGACCGTCGCCGAGGTGGCCGAGACCCTCCGGGTGTCGACCATGACCGTCTACCGACTGATCAAGTCGGGCGACCTGCGCGCCGTGCGGGTGGGCAAGTCCTACCGGCTTTCGATCGACGAGGTCGATCGCTACCTGGCCCGGGGGTACACCGAAGCGGGGTAGCGTCGCGCGACGATGCCCCGCTTCGACACCGTGTCGTTCCTGTCCGATTTCGGTACCGACGACGAGTTCGTGGGCGTGGTCCGGTCGGTCATCCGCGGCATCGCGCCCGAAGTGACGGTGATCGACCTCACCCACGGCATCCCTCCCCACGACATTCGCGCCGGCGGGCTGTCCCTCGCCCGGGCGGTGCAGTACCTCGCCCCCGGAGTCGTCCTGGCCGTGGTCGACCCGGGCGTGGGCACCGAGCGCCGCGCCGTGGCGGTGGAGGTGGCCGAGGCCGCCAGCATCTTCGTGGGCCCCGACAACGGCCTGCTCGCCTCGGCCGTGGCCATGGCCGGCGGGGCCACCAGGGCGGTCTCGCTGACCGAGGAGTCCTTCCACCTCCCGACCCCAGGGGCGACCTTCGCTGGTCGCGACATCTTCGCCCCGGTTGCCGCCCACCTCTGCAACGGTGTCGCCCTCGATGACCTGGGCGATCCGGTCGACCCCTCCGCACTGCTCCCCGGCATCCTGCCCCTGGTGCGCATGGAGCGGGAGCGCCTGGTCACCGAGGTGCTGTGGGTCGACCGCTACGGCAACGTGCAGCTCAACGTCGGACCCGAGGAGATCGAAGATCTGGGCGACCCCGTCATCCTGACCTTCGAGGGCACCACCCGTACCGCCACCCGGGCTACCGCCTACGGCAAGATCGCCACCGGCGCCATCGGCCTGGTGGTGGACGCCTACGGGCTGGTCTCGCTGTGCGCCGACCGCCACTCCGCCGCCATCGAGCTGGGACTCGACGCCGGCGACAACGTGACCCTGGGCGTGGCCGAGGGCCCAGGAACCATCGACCGACCAGCCTCAGCCTCGACCACAACCGTGCCCCTCGGCCCGACCCGCTCCCCGACGACGATCAAGAACGCCCCATGAGACCAGCGACCACCGTCGCCATTGCCATCTTGCTCCTGATGATCCTGGTGGCAGCCGTCATCCAGTTCGTCGCCCTGACCTGATGGTGAATCGCGGCCCAATCACGAGGGGCGGGTCGGCTGGACGTTGCGGAGGACGGTGCCGTCGGTCAGGGCGAGATCGTAGGTGAGCATCAGCTCAGGTCCTCCTTTCCCACTCGGCTCGACGGGCCCGTCCCGGAACGCCGGACCGGGCCACCACGCTACGTACCGGCCATTCTGCACGGAGGCGCTCACCGTGAAGGTGCCGGCGTGGATGGTGACGCCCGTCACCCCTTCGCCCACTGCGCCGTCGGTGATCGAGGCCTTGTTCGAGGAGGAGATGGCGCCTTGGGTAAAGCTCCTCGGGGGAGCCTGCAGCGCAGGCCCCGTGCTGCCGCCGACTCCGCTCTCAAGGAGCTCGACATCAGTGGATCCCTGTGGCTTGTGCACCAAGCATGATCCTGCGAGATCCGGGTCGTCCGTCCGGTACAGCACGGCGACGATCTCTCCCCGCCGCTCGGCCAGCACGAGCTTGGCTCTGTCCATGTCGATGGAAGAGCCCCGGCTACCCAGCCGGTCTCGGCAGGCAGCCACCGCCACGTCGAGCTCGTCGCCGGCGACGGACGCAGGGGTGGCAGTCCAGGACACGTAGGCGGCGTCATGGCCACTGCCGCCTTGGATCGCGACCAAGCCGAAGATCAGCACGAGCGCGGCCACCGGGACGAGCACCAGGCGGCGCCTGGCTCGTCGAGTCGGCGAGGGGGCCGGGGGCTGCGGCGTTCCGGTTGGCGGGGCGGTGGCGACGATCCGTTCCAGCGTTGTCAAGGCGCGCTCCTGCTCGCCCACATTGAGGGTCGAGACCGCAGCGTCCAGGGATCGAAGTGCGGAGTCGGTGGGCACGTTCATGAGGTCTCCATTCGTACGAAGGGCGAGGATGCAGCAAAATTGAGCTGGCGGCGCAAGGCACGTCGAGCTCGCAGCAGCCGGAGGCGATAGGAAGCGGCGGTGATGCCGAGGACGCAGCCAGCCTGCGGTGAGGTGAGGTGCTCGAAGACGGTGAGCGAAAGCGCCTCCTGGTGGGTCTCGCTCAGTCGCCGCCATGCGGCGGCCAGGTCGACCCGCTGCGCGACGAGATCGGCGTCGTGTCCCTCGGCCAGGCCGGCGGACGGCACCAACTCGGCGACCCGGACGGCGAGTGCGTCACGTCGTCCCTGGCCCCGGCGGGTGTTGAGCAGGCAGTGGCGGGCGACCCCGAACAACCACGCCCGCAGGTCGTCCGGCCGCTCTGGTGCGTCGTCGAAGCGGCGCCATGCCACGAGGAAGACGTCTGCGGTGAGGTCTTCGGCGTGGGAGGGGTGGATCCGCCGCTGCGCGAACCGCAGCACGTCCCCGTAGGCGTCGCCGTAGAGGGCGCGGAAGCGGGCCTCCCGATCTTGGCTCAGTGTTCCCACACCCTCCACCTGTCCAGAACTGCGCCTAGCGTTTCCAACGGGGTGGGAGCGGGCCCGCTCGGTAACGGGGTCTTTATTGAAAGAACTTCCGGCGAGAGCGGGTCACCGTGCAAGGGTCTCGGCACCTGGCTCAAGCCGCCGAGGAGTCACCGAAGAGGGTCGGTGCATCGTCCCCACGAACGGTCGCCGGCGGCTCGGGGCCGGGCGCGTCCTTCGGT
>JBBSLT010000199.1:0-4642 GCA_038233555.1 Acidimicrobiales bacterium | reverse complement strand
TGAGGCATCGTGATGTCAGCCATCAGATAGGCCCTTCCGTCCAGCGCTGGTCGACGCTTCCGCCGGCTGCGCCGGGCGGGTGATGGTCCGCTCTGTGACCACGGTCTCCCCGAGCTGAGGCATCGTGATGTCAGCCATCAGCCGTGCAACCCCCGACCGGTGAGCGCCATGGCCGCTTCGCCGAAGGACTCCGACAAGGTGGGATGGGGCTGCACCAGCGCGGCCAGATCCTCGGCCGTGGCCTCCCAGTTCACGGCCAGATAGCCCTGGCCCAGCTGCTCGGTGACCCACGGCCCCACCATGTGGACACCGAGAACCCTTCCGGCAGTGCCGTCGGGCCGGCGCTCGGCCACCACCTTGACCAGGCCGTCGGCCTCACCCACGATCAGGGCCCGGCCGTTGCCCCGGAAGTGCGTGGTCGAGGTGACGACGTCGTGGCCGGCCTGGCGGGCCGACTCCTCGGAATGGCCGACGAAGGCCACCTCGGGGTGGCAGTAGATGCACCAAGGGACCTTGTCGTACTCCACGGGCAAGGGGTGCTCGCCTAGGATGTCCTTGACGGCGGTGATGCCCTCGGCGAAGCCCACATGGGCGAGCTGGGGCGTGGCCACCAGGTCGCCCACCGCCCACACCCCGTCAAGGGTGGTGCGACACGTCTGGTCGACCTTGACGAAGCCCCGCTCGTCGACCTCGACGCCGGTGTCGTCCAGCCCGAGGCTCTCCGACAGGGGCCGGCGCCCGACGGACACGACCACCCGCTCCACCCACACGGTCTCGTCGCCGTCGAGGGCAATGGTGGTCCCACCCTCGCCCGGGGTGTGGCCGGCTACCTTGACGCCGGTCCGCACGTCGATGCCCCGCTTGGTGAAGCTGCGACGCACGACCTCGGCCACCGCCTCGTCACAGCCGGGAAGGATCTTGGGCAGGCTCTCGAGCAGCGTGACCTGCACGCCAAGGTCGGCCAACAGGGAGGCGAACTCACAGCCGATGGCGCCCCCACCGATCACCGCCGCCGAGACCGGCAGATCCTGCATGGTCAGGAACTCGTCGGAGCTGAGCACCAGGCTCTCGTCAATCTCGAAGCCGGGGATGGTCCGGGGCAGCGAGCCCGAGGCCAGGATCACGGCGGCTCCATCGAGCTCCACCTCTTCGCCGGCATCGTCATGCACGAGCACCCGGCCGGAGCCAGCCAGCGTCCCCGTTCCCGAGTAGAGATGAACCTGCCGGCGCTTCAAGAGGCCCTCAAGGCCCTTCCAGAGCCCGTCGACGACTTGTTGCTTTCGCCTCATCGAGGTGGCCAGATCGATGGTGGTCTTCCCGGCTCCGTCGCCGACGCCCACCCCAAAGGCGCCGGCGCCGGCCACGGTACGAAAGACCGAGGCCGTCTCCAAGAGCTCCTTGGCGGGGATGCAGCCGCGATGCAGGCAGGTACCCCCCACCCGATCGCGCTCTACCACTGCTACCGAGAGATCGGCAGCAGTGGCGTAGAGGGCTGCGGCATAGCCGCCCGGCCCCCCGCCGATCACCACCACATCGAACTGCTCGTTCACTCAGCCTCCTCCGGCCCCACCTGATGGCGGCACCGGAGGCCCAGGCTATTCGCGGTCGCCGTCGACGCCTTCTTCGATCTCGTTCCCGGCGTCGTCGATCTCGTTGCCGACCTCGTCGGCGCCTTCTTCGATCTCGGTGCCGACGTCGTCATCGTCGTTGTCGCAGGCCACGCCCGTGAGGGCGAGGGCCGTGACAAAGGTGGCAGTGGACAGCTTGCGGATCATGGGTCGCATGACAGCCCCCTACCCCGCGCCGCCGCTGACAATCCATCAACCCAACAGCACGAGTTGCACGGTGGCCGCCACCAAGATGACCAGACCGCAGACCAGGGCGGCCAGGATCAACATACGGGTGCTCATCGGCGCCCAGGCTAATGCGTTGCCGGTCGCTATCCTGCGAAGGCGTGGGCCTGAAGAAGTTGGTCAAGAAGCTCAGCGTCAGCCTCGACGACCTCGACCACGAACGCCTCTCCAGCCGGTTCAACGACGTGGAGCTGGATCGGGCCAACCTCGGGACCTGCCCGTTGCGATGCCGGGTCCGGGTGGCCGGGGAGATCACCGGGCTGCGGGTGGTCAACCGGGCGGGCAGCCCTTCCCTCGAAGTGACCCTCGATGACGGGACCGGTTGCGCCTTGGCCGTGTTCACCGGGCGCCGAGCCCTCCGGGGCCTAGACCCGGGACGAGGGGTCGTGCTGGAGGGCGTGATGCGGCGCGAGCGCAACAGGCTGACGCTGATCAACCCTGCCTACACCCTGCTCCCCTAGCTCCCCTAGCTCCCCTGGGCCTCGCCGACGAAGGCGCGTAGCACGGCCGCCTCGGCGTCGGGAGTGACCAGCACCAGCACCTCGTCGCCGGCCAGGAGCAGCGTGTCCCCTCGGGGAACGACCAGATGGTCGACACGCACGATGGCCACCACCGTGCAATCCCGGGGCAGGCCCAGGTCGACCACGGTGGTACCGCCCGCCGGCGAGTTCTCGGCCAGGGTCACCTCCACCAGGCGAGCCTTGCCTCCCTCGAACTGCAGGAGCCGTACCAACGTGCCCACGCTGACCGCCTCCTCCACCAAGGCGGTGAGTAGGTGGGGCGTGGACACCGAGACGTCGACCCCCCAGCTCTGGTTGAACAGCCATTCGTTCTTCGGATGGTTCACCCGGGCGATCACCCGGCTCACGCCGAACTCCTGCTTGGCCAGAAGTGAGATCACCAGGTTGTCCTCGTCGTCGCCGGTGACCGCGGCGACGACGTCGGCCGTCTCCAGTCGTGCCGCGGTGAGAGCACTCAACTCGCAGGCGTCGGCCACCACAAACTCGACGCCCGGGTGCTCTCCCGAGCTGTGGGCCCGCTCTACCACCGCCGGCGACTGCTCTAGGACCGAGACGTCGTGGCCCGAGGCGGCCAGATCGGAGGCGATGTAGGTACCGACGTTGCCACCACCGGCGATGACGACCCGCATCAGGAGTGCCTCTTGGCGATACCGGGAGCGCCGTTCAGGCGCTCCTCGAAGGCCGCCACCTCACCGGTGGCGACGCTCACGACCAACAGGTCACCCTCTTGGCCCACCAGCCCGTTCCTCGGCACCTCGGCCCGTCCCGCCCGGGTCAAGACGCTGACGCGCCAACGTCCCGGGTCCTCCAGCTCGCCGAGGAGTCGACCGGCCCACCGCAGAGGCAAGGCCCGCTCCACCACGCACACCTTGCCCGTGGGATCGGTCCATTCGGTGCGGATCTGGTCGGGCAGCAGCTTGCGAATGGCCTGGTCCGTGGCCCAGGCCACCGTGGCCACCGTCGGGATCCCGAGCCGCTCGTACACCGCCGCCCGCCCCGGATCGTAGATACGCGCGACCACGCGCTCGATAGCGAAGATCTCCCGGGCGATCCGAGCCACCACGATGTTGGAGTTGTCGCCACTGGTCACCGCGGCCAGTGCGCCTGCCTCTTCGATGCCTGCCTCTACCAGACGATCGCGGTCGAAGCCGAAGCCGACCACGGTCCGACCGGGGAAGTCGGGCGCCAAGCTGGTGAAGGCGCGTACCCGCTTGTCGATGACCCCGACGGTGTGGCCCTCGGCTGCCGCCAGGGCAGCCAGCGAAGAGCCGACCCGACCGCATCCGACCACGACGACGTGCACGCTGGAGAGTCCTTCCTGAACGGCTGATGCGAGCGGCAGCAGCGTAGCCACGGCACCGGCTGGCCATCGAGTTGCGGGAGTTTTCCGGGCGCCTACGCTGACCCCGCTGTGCCAGCACCGGCCGGCCGGGAAGGGGCAGCGTGTCATCTTTGAAGCGGTTGCTGGTAGGCAAGCCCCTACCCAGCAGCGAGGAAGGCCACCAGCGCCTGGGCCGGCTGGTAGCACTCGCCGTCTTCGCCTCCGACGCCATCTCGTCCACGGCTTACGCCACCGAGGAGCTACTCCTTCAGCTGGTACCTCTGGCTGGCCAGGAGGCCCTGGAGTACCTGATCCCCATCGCCATCGTCGTGGTGGTGCTCCTCGTCATCGTGATCTCCAGTTACCGCCAGACCCTGCACGCCTATCCCCAGGGAGGCGGCTCCTACATCGTCTCTCGGGAGAACCTGGGCAAGACGCCCTCGTTGGTGGCGGGCGCCTCGCTCCTGGTCGACTACACCCTCACTGTGGCAGTCTCGGTGTCTGCCGGCGTGGCCGCCATCACCTCGGCGTTCCCCGAGCTGCGGGACCGCCGCGTCGGGATGTGCCTGGCGTTCCTCGTGCTGCTGGTGGCGCTGAACCTGCGAGGGGTGAAGGAGTCGGGGCGGCTCTTCGCCGTGCCCACCTACGTCTACCTGCTCACCCTCGGAAGCCTGCTGGCCGTCGGACTCATCCGCTCCTACCTCGGCGACCTGCCCCCGCTCGAGCCGAACCAGGAGTCGCTCGACGAGTTGACCCAGGGCGGTGCCTTGCTCACCGGCATCACCGCCATGGCCCTCATGCGAGCGTTCTCGTCGGGTGCCGTCGCCCTCTCGGGGATCGAGGCCATCTCCAACGGGGTTCCCTCCTTCCGCAAGCCCGAGGCTCGAAACGCCAGCGCCACGCTCGTGACCATGGGTGTGATCCTGGCCAGCTTCTTCTTCGGGATC
>JBBSLT010000198.1:0-4684 GCA_038233555.1 Acidimicrobiales bacterium | reverse complement strand
GCATCTGCAACTCGTTGGTTGCCGGTGGCGTCCTCGGGTGCAACGGATGACCGCCGTGATCACTCGAGCCAGGGAGGAGCACGGCGTCGTCGCCGCCAACCTGGCCATCACCATCGCCTTCGCCCTCTTCGCGGTGATCATGCTCACCCGCACCCTGTTGGCGGCCAACTCCATCGACGACCGAGTCAAGGTGATCGTGGGCGAGGTCGGCCCCATCGACCGTGACCTCGACATGGTGGCGATGCTCGATGACACCGCAACCATGGCCGAGCAGATCCTCGCCGCGGCCCAGCCGCTGACCGGCCAGGCCGGTCAGATCGTCGACATCACCGCCAGCATCGACAGCACCGGGTCGAGCATCCTCGACAACGCCACGTCGATCAACGGCATCGTCGGCAGCATCAACGGCAACGTCAGCGGCATCCTCGGCAGCGTGGTCCCGATCAACGACAACGGCCGGGGGATCAACGCCAAGCTCAGCGAGCTCAACCCGGTGGTCGACTCGATCAACGGCGACGGGCCCGCCAGCGGGGTTTCGGGCATCAACGCCCGGGCCGACACCGTCATCGATCTGACCACCCGGATCGACAACGACCTCACCAACATCGACAACCTGGTGGCCTCCATCGATGTCAGCGCCGAGAGCATCTGCAACTCGCCGGCCATCATGGGCGGCTGCTAGTAGTCATCCGTTTCAGCGTCACCGACCACGGCCCCCTTGCCCCCCACGGGTGAGGGGGCCGGGTCGCGTCTCCGCCAGAGGTGGCCGCCGGCCACCCCCGCCGCCGAAGGCGGCCCCCATGGCTGGCGGCACGGCGAGCGAAGCTCGCCCAGAAAGTGGTCAGTGCTGCCGGTGGTGGCTCCGCCGCCGCCGGCAGCGCCATCAGCTCGCCCGAACGGAGAGAGCGAAGCGAACGAGTGAGGGCGATGGACCCTAGCTCTGCCGCTGGGCGACGGTGGTGGCGAGGGTCTCGGCGGTTTCCATGGGGAAGGGCTCTCGGACACCACCGAATACGAGGCTGGTGAGGATGTCCCCGGTCTGGACGAACACCAGGGAGGCGCTGACCGGGAGCGGTGTTCCATCGTCCTCGGCGAGCATCGCATCCCCCGTCAGCCGAAGGCTGTTGGAGCCCAGATCGGAGGGGAACGTGGGGTCGAAAGCCAGATTCAGAGAGGTGTCGCTTGCCGCCGTAGGGAGCAGGCCGGCGAAGGCGTCATCCAGAAAGTCTGACAAGCAGGATACGACCGGTTCCGCCCGCAGCGAGTCGAAAGCACGTTGGGCTTCCTCGGGACCCGAAAGCACGGTGGTGCCCGAGGCGAGGAAGATGAGGCGGGCGTCAGTCTGGAGGACGAAGGTGGGCGAGGCAGCCTCAGCCACGGGATCCTTGGGGATGCCCTCGACGCATCCGGGGATGGAGGCGTCGCCGGCTTCCTCGCCCGACCTTGGGAGGGCTACGTAGCCCTCGGGAAGATCAGTCAGGTTGACGTTGACGCTGGCCGCTCGAGCGTTGGCCTCGAGTTCGGAGTCACCATCGTTGCCAGGTGCGTCGGTGTTGCCGTCGCTGCAGCCCGAGGCAATGAGGAGGCCGGCGAGGACCAAGCCGAGAAGTCGGCGAGGAGGCGAGGCCGACGGGTGGTTCACCGGGCCAGGGTAGTCAGGAAAAGAGCCGACGGCCGAGGTCCCGGGCGGGGCCGCGGGGGGGTCCCCGGGCCCCGGGTAGCACGCAACCCAGCCCCCGCCCGTGGCCCGGGTCGGGGCCCCGGTCGTCGGTGGGTCGAGCAGTGGGGCGGTTCTAGCGGGCGAGGCGCTCCGCTTGGACGGCGGCTTGCTCCAGGCCGGCGGCAGTGCTGGCCAGGTTGGCGTTGATGCGGTCGGCGGCAGGGCCGATGACCGCGCATTGGGTCTCTACGGCCCGCACACCGAAGGTGACGCGGGCCAGGTTGGAGGAGATGCTGTTGAGCTGGGCCGCCACCCGGTTCAAGAAGAAGGCGAGGACCACGACCAACAGGACGATTTCGAGCACGGTGAGGACGATCTGCAGGGTCATCGGCCGCCTCCCTGGGCGTTGAGCAACTGGGCATGACGCTGCACCTCGGCGTCGAGCTCGGCGGTACGTACGGTGGTCTGTTGCAGCATCCAGGTGGTGGCGGTGTTGGCGGCCACCCGGGTGGCCGTGTCCCATACCTCCCGGACGTTGACGTCGATGTCGTCGACCAGGGCGACGAGCATCGAGAGCAAGACGATGACGGCGATGATGACGACGGCTCCAAGTCCGAGCGTCACCCACCACATGGTGATGTGTTCCTCGGCCAAGGCCAAGACAACTCCGGTCGTCATCGTTCTCCCTCCAGTGCCGCTCGCGCCTCTTCGGCGCTGCCGATGATGGAGCGAACCCCACCGTTGATCTTGTCGACGTCCCAAAGCGCCAGCGTGTTGATGCGGGCCTCATCGAGTCCCTGGTTGGCGGCCAGGGCTTGGACGCCGATGCGGCGGGCCAAGCCCAGGATGATCCCCACCAGAAGCACCACGATGACCAGGACGACCAAGGCGATGACGAACCCTACATACCAACCACTTAGCGAAACCATTGGCACCCTCCCCATTTCTTGTCAGTGTGCGGCGCGTAACGGCGCCAGTGCCGCCACACTAGGCTCCATGGCCCAGTCCGGTCAACGCGAAGGGCCAGGTCGTACACGCTTTTCTCGGCAGGAAGGACACTTGATGGCGGTAGATGTCGAACGTACTGCGCCTCCCTCGGGCGCCGATCGCAATGCTGCTGAGGCGGCGGGGCCCGAACGGCTCACCGCACGCCGAGGGTGGTTGCCCAAGCGGATCGTCGGCGCGTTGGCTGCCCTGGCCGCCGTCGGGGCGGTGTTGGTCTTCACCTCGGGATGGCGTGATTTGACCACCGACCTTCCGGCGACTGAGGATCCGGTCACCGAGGCGCCCCCCGGGGTGGCGTCGTTGACCGGCGAGCTGGAGGACGGGTACGTGGCCTTCACCGATCCCGAGACCGGGATCAGCCTCCAGCATCCCGAGTCCTGGGTCCCCCTGAAGCGACCTGACGGGACCCAGCGGCTGCTCTTGAGCCCGGGAGGCAACACCACCTTCTCCGTGAGGGTGGAGCCGCTCGATGGCGTCAGCGTGGTCGACACCCCCGAGGAGCTGGTCCAGGTTCAGGCTGTCACCGACCGCATCGCCGGGGGAGCGGGCCTCCAGGTCGTCAGCCGGGAGGCGATCGAGCTCAATGGGATGCTCGGCATCGCCTATCTCGCCCGCTTTACCGAGGAGGCCAGCGGGACCAAGGTGGTCAACGCCCACTACTTCTTGTTCAGCGGCGACACCATGTACATCCTGTTGTTCCAGGCCGCGCCCGAAGAGGACTTCGAGGTGCATGCCGCCGACTTCGACAAGGTGCTGGCCAGCTTCCAGGGCGTCCCGGTCGAAGCTACACCCGCCGAGGAAACGCCCGCCGGCGAGTAGGCCGGCAAGCAAGCCGGCTCAGTCGTTGTCGTTGAGGTAGTCGTCCTCGTCGCTACCCGCTTTGAGCGCCAGCGTGGAGAAGTCGTAGGTCACCAGCTCGTCGCCCTCCCATACCGCGCCCAAGGCCAGGGCCTCGTCCTCCTCGTTGAGGGCGTCGGGCTCGTCGCCGGTCCACTGGAAGGGCTGGAACCCGGTGGTCCGGCGGGCCAGGACCACCCGCTCATGCTTGTCGGCCATCAGTGCGTCTCCTCCCGGTCGGGGTTGTCCCCCTCCTCGAACACTCGGCTCTTCATGACATCTTCGGCCTGGATGGTGACGAGGTCGCCCTTGGTCACCTCGCGAGTGCCTTCGTCGGACACCGCGCCCTCCCACAGCCGGATGGCGTGGCGTATGCGCAGGCGGTCGAGGGCGTTGCGCACGCTGCGGCCGTTGGCGAAGCGGGGCTGGTCCATGCGCCGCTCCAGGTAGTCCTTGAACGCCTTGTCGGCGTCGGGGGCGAAGCGGTACTTCTGCTCGGCGATCATCAGGGCGGCGATGCCCATGAGCTCGTCGATGTCGTAGTCGGGGAAGTCGATGTGGTGACCGATGCGCGAGCTGAGTCCGGGGACGTCGGTGAAGAAGCGGTCCATCCGATCGGCGTAGCCCGCCATGACCACCACCAGGTCCTGGCGGTTGTCCTCCATGACCTGGAGGAGCATCTCCACCGTCTCCTGGCCGTAGTCGCGCTCGTTGTCGACCCGGTAGAGGTGGTAGGCCTCGTCGATGAACAGCACCCCGCCCATGGCCCGCTTGAGCACCTCGCGGGTCTTGGGGGCGGTGTGGCCCACGTACTGGCCGACCAGGTCGTCACGGGTGACGGTCACCAGGTGGCCCTTGCGCACGTAGCCGAGCTGGCGCAGGACCTCGCCCATGCGCTTGGCCACGGTGGTCTTGCCCGTGCCCGGGTTACTCCCGCTCCATGACGGTGCCATGCGCCGGGCCCTGGAAGGTCTTGATGTACTGGGTGGGGATGCGCAGATCCTCGAGGCGCAGGGCCTTGAGGGCCTTGAAGCCGAACACGTTGCCGATGATCGACGACGACATGTTGGCGATCGAGCCTTCTTCGAACAGGTCGATGTCGTAGGCGATGTAGGCGATGTGCTGCTGGCCGTCGGTGCCGGGCACCTCCTCGACCTTGTAGCACTTGGCCTGATAGGCCTC
>JBBSLT010000197.1:0-4685 GCA_038233555.1 Acidimicrobiales bacterium | reverse complement strand
GGCCGGCGGGGATGACCACGAAGAGCAGGAAGGTGGACAGCAGCACCACCACCGGGGCCAGGGCGAAGACCTTGCGATCGGCCTTGGCCGGCGCCAGGAGCTCCTTCTGGACGAACTTGGCGCCGTCGGCCATGAGCTGGAGCATCCCGTGGGGGCCCGCCTCCATGGGGCCGAGCCGGCTCTGCATGTGGGCCATGACCTTGAACAGGAAGGTCTGGACGATGATGGCCGTGGCGGTGGGGACGATGATGAGGATGGCGAGGACCTTGATGGTGAGCTGCTGCCAGTAGGCGAGCTCGATAGCGAGGGCTAGCTTCATACGGCTGGATTCCCCATTGCTGACCGCCGAGCGGGTCCTGTCACCGAGGTGGTCCCCTCCCACCCGTCCTCGCTTCGCTGCGGGCGGGCGGGCCCCTCCCCTCGGCGCCACCCGCTCGGCTCCGCCATCGCCCCCACCAGCTCACCCCATGGACTTGGTTGGGTGCTGAAAGACCAGGGGAGCGCCTTTGGCGCGCTGCTTTTCCTTGTCATCTATCTATGTCCCCGAGGATGAAGTAGAGGGAGGCGAGGATGGTGATGATGTCGGGGACGTAGACGCCCTTGAGGACCCAGGGGACGATGGAGATGTTGGAGAAGGAGGGGGTGCGGATCTTGACCCGGAAGGGGCCGAGATCGCCCTTGCTCACCACGTAGTAGCCCATCTCGCCCAGCGGGTTCTCGGTGGAGACCCATGCTTCGCCCGCCGGGACCTTGATGATGCGGGGGACCTTGGCCATGATGGGGCCGGCCGGCAGGCCGTCGAGGAGCTGGTCGACGATGTGGGCGGCTTCGCGCGTCTCTTGGAGGCGTACCCAATAGCGGGCGAAGCTGTCGCCGTCGGGGTGGGTCCAGACCTTCCAGTCGGCCTCGGACCAGGCCAGGGGGCTGGGATTGTCGCGGCGCAGGTCCCAGTCGATCCCCGACGCCCGTAGGTTCGCTCCCGACAGGCCGTAGCCCAGCGCCATCTCGGCGGGGATGACTCCGATGCCGCGGGTACGGGTCTCGAAGATCTCATTGCCGAGGAGCAGGGTCTCCATCTCGTCGCAAAAGGTCCGCACCTTGTCCATGACCGACTTGGTCTCGGCCACCCAACCCTTGGGCAGATCCTCCTTCAGCCCCCCGATGCGGTCGAAGTTGGGGTGGAAGCGCCCACCGGTGGCGGCCTCGATCTGATTGAGGACGTGCTCCCGGTCGCGAAAGGCGTAGAAGACGGCGGTGATGGCCCCGAGCTGTACGCCCATGTCGCCCAGAAACAAGGTGATGTTGGCGATGCGGGAGAGCTCGAAGAGGATGGTCCGGATCCACTGGGCCCGGGGCGGGGCCTCGATCTCCATGAGCTGCTCGGCGGCGAGGATGAACGGGACCTCGTTGGCGAAGCTGCCCAACCAGTCGATCCGGTTGATCAAGGTGGTGACCTGGGGGTAGGTGCGGACCTCGGCCAGCTTCTCGTAGCCCCGGTGCATGTAGCCCATCACCGGCTCGGCCGAGATGACCTGCTCGCCGTCAAGGCGGGTGATGATCCGCAGGGTGCCGTGGGTGGCCGGGTGCTGCGGGCCGATGTTCAGCGTCATGCCGTCGGTCTCGAGCTCGACGTTGACCCGGGCATCGGCGGCTTGGCCGCCGATGTAGGACCGCTGCTGGCGCTCGGTGGTCGACATCAGGCGCCGTCGCCCTCGCCGGGCATGGCCTCGACGTCGACCAGGCCAGGCCACGGCTTGACCTCACGGGCCATGAGGGGGAAGTCCTTGCGCAGGGGATGGCCCTCGAAGCCGCCCGGGAGGTAGAGGTTGATCAGGTTGGGGTGGCCGACAAAGTCGATCCCGTACATCTCGTGGGCCTCGCGCTCGTGCCAGTCGGCACCGGGGTAGACCTCGATGAGCGACGGAGCGACCGGGGCGTCGTCGGCCAGGTCGGCCTTGAGGGTGAGGCCGAGGTGGCTGGTGGGCGAGACCAGGCGGGCCAGGAGCTGGAAGCGGGTCTCCCCGCCGGCGACACCGTGCTCGAGCTGAGCCGGGGCGACCTCGGTGGCCGCCTCGTTCGCCCCAGTGTCTCCTGAGGCTTCTTGGCCGACGTCGGTCTCGTTGGCCGAATCGGCAGGCGCCGGTTCTTCACTGCGGCCATAGGGAGAGGGCAGCCAGTCGATGGCCGAGAGATAGCAGAAGTAGACGAGTCCGAGCTGGTCCCGGCAGGCCTCGACCGCGGCGCGCCAGTCCTCGATCACCACCCGGACCCAGGCGTCGACACCGGGCATCACGTGGGACCCGACCACCCCGTCGCCCAAGACCCGGTGCAAGGTGTCGACCATCGCCTGGCGGGCTTCGTCGACCTCACCAGGCTCGGCTTCGGCCGCGGTGGCCGAGATCGCCGCCTCCTTGGCGGCCACGGCCTGGGCGACCTTCTCCTCGGTGGCCCGCTGCACCGCCGCTCCCTCGGTCACCGCCCCGGCCGTGGTCTGAGGCTGGTCGGGCGCCGTCCCACTCTCGGTTGGCCCCGCCGTCGGGCTGGCGGACGACGGGGGCTCCGCGTCCTCGGCGGTGGCGATGCCTCCCGTCCCTGACTCCGGTGAACCGGCGTCTCCCCCGGCCACGTCACCCAACGGTTCAGCCCGGCTCACCTCGCCCCGCTCCTCGCCCTGGGACGGGGTCTGGTCGCTGGACAGCTCGCCGGGTGATCCCGGGGCGACGACGGGCCCGTCGTCGGCGGCGGTAGCACCCCCGGCGGGTGCGGCATCCTGCCCGCTGGGAGCATTGGCGTCGGCCGGGTTGTCGACCTCGGCGGCCAGAGCGGGATCGGTGATGTCCTCGGCCGGCGGGGACGCCGGCTCGTCCCGGTGCTCCTCGGGCCCCGGCTCAGTCGATGACAATGGGATCACCTCGCCAGCGCTCGGCCATGTCCTCGCCTCGGATGCGCTGCTGGAGCAACACGATGCCCTCGAGGAGCGCCTCGGGGCGGGGTGGGCACCCGGGCACGTAGACGTCGACGGGTACGATTTGGTCGACTCCCTTGGTGACCGAGTAGGAGTCCCAGTAGGGCCCGCCGCAGTTGGCGCAGCTCCCCATGGAGATGACGTATTTGGGGTCGGGCATCTGCTCGTAGAGGCGACGGATGGCGGGTGCCATCTTGTCGGTGACGGTGCCGGAGATGACGACCAGGTCGGCCTGGCGAGGGCTGGCGGGGAAGGGAATGACACCCAGGCGCATGACGTCGTAGCGGGGGGAGCCGAAGCAGGCTCCCATCTCGATGGCGCAACAGGCCAGACCCCACTGGTAGACCCACAGCGAGTAGCTGCGGCTGAGGTTGAGCAGGTGGCTGAGGGGCTTGGGAAGGCGCCCTCGCTCCACTACACCCAACGCAGCACCCCCTTGCGCCATGCGTAGACCAGCCCGAGGGCGAGGATCACGATGAAGATGCCCATCTCCACCAGCCCGAAGACGCCGTACTCCTCTAGGCGCAGCGCCCAGGGGAAGATGTAGACAGCCTCCACGTCGAACAGGACGAAGAGCAGGGCGAAGATGTAGTAGCGCACCTGGCTCTGGCCGAACCCGGGACCTACCGGGTCGACACCGCTCTCGTAGGCGATCGACTTCTGCCGGCTCGGACGCCTCGGTCGGAGCGCCCATCCCACGCTCGACAACAGCACCACGAGCAGGCCCGCCGCTCCGGCAAAGACGGCCACGGTGAGGTACGCACGGAGGAACTCGGACACTCTCGCGGAGCCTAGTGACCTCGTTCACAACAGGCCAAAGGAGGGCGGAGCGCCTACTCGGTGAAGAAACTTGCCGCGCTCCCGACGCCGCATTACGGGTCGCAACGACTTCTACATCGAGCTGTAACCAGGAAGGCCAGTACACTTCGTCGGGTACCGGGCTAACAAGGAGCCCGACAGGGTCCTCAAACGTCTCACCCCCCAGGCAGCTCAGCCCCTTCGGACCGAGAGGGCAATGCTGAGTTGCCCGCTGCTGCAACTGTGCTCGTCCATATCCAGGACCGAACCCAAAGATCTGCAGTAGGAGGAAAACGCCCGTGAGCGCAGCCATGAGTAGGCATCGACCCGGCGACCGGATCCCCGACAACGAGGCCTACACCGCAGGCCCGTGCTCCTTCTTGGTGGGAACGTCGGTGATCGACGGTGAAGGCCGGTTCCTTTGGGCCGACGCCATCACCTCCCGGCTGTTGGGCATCAGCACGCTGCGCCTGGAGGCCAGCCGGCTGGGTGCCTACATCGAGTCCGACGACCTACAGGCCGAGCTGCTCGCCATGCACCGGCTCAGCAAGGGTGACACCAGCTACCAGCTCGAGCAGCGCTGGGTCGGCCCCACGGGCATACGGCGCCGCATGCTCGTACGGGGCCGCCTCCTGTGGCTTCCGGGAGCGGCCGGGCGCCGGGTTGCCTCCACCGGCCTGTACGTGCGCCAGGCCCTCGACCTCGACGCTACGACTGAGGTGGGCGCTGAGGGTCGATTCGACGACCAGCAGGCCCAGGACCGAGCCAGCGGCCAGGTGCTCGATCTCATCACCTCCCACGAACAGAGCCAGCGGGTGGAGTTGGCCGAACTCGAGCTTCGGGTCGAACAACTCGAGCATTCCAATCGCGATCTGTCGGAGTTCGCCTACATCGCCGCCCACGACTTGCGGGCCCCGCTGGC
>JBBSLT010000196.1:0-4688 GCA_038233555.1 Acidimicrobiales bacterium | reverse complement strand
GGTGCAACACGTCGGCGGTGGCGGTGACGTCGAAGGGATTGAGCCCGAGGGCAGCGCCGCCCAGCTCGGCCCAGGCCCCCGACTCCCGGCTGAGGGCGAGGACGCCGTCACGCTCGTTGACCAACGGGCCTTCCTTGGCCACCAGGTTGAGCCCGTCGCGCACCGGGTTCACCAGTAGCACGTCGTAGCTGCGCAGGGCGGCGACCGAGCGGGGGAAGTCGTCGCTCGGGTCGTAGAGGATCGGTGTCCAGCCCGGGGTGGACCACCGCTCGTTGATCTGGCGCACCAGGCCCTCGGTCTCCTGACGGTAGGCCAGGTACTCGGGAAGTCCCTCCCGAGAGGGGTAGACGAAGGCGCCGAAGACCACCCGCTCCCGCCACTCGGGGCGCGTCTCCAACAGCTCGTCGAAGGCGTGGAATCCCCGGAGCAGGTTCTTGGACAGCTCGATGCGGTCGACGCGTACCACCAGGCGCCGGCCGCCGACGTGACGCTCCAGCTCCTCCAGGGCATCAACACACGCAGGCGAGGCCGCCACCGAAGCGATGTCGGCCGGCTCCACCGCCGCCGGCGAGACGAAGGTGGGGCAACTCCGACCGAGGAAGGTCTGGCAAGAAGCCTCGAAGGCTGCGGCCCAGCGGGGGGCTTGGAACCCGCAAGCATCGTGGGAGGCCAGGCCGTCCAGGAGCTCCACAGCCACGTCGTCGGGCAGCATGGCCATATCGTCGGGACTTCCGAAGGGCGTGTGGTGGAAGTGCACCGTCGTCAGGTCGGGACGCTCGGCCGCCAGCAGGGCCCCGAGTAGCGACAGGTGATAGTCCTGTACCAACACCACTGCCCCGGCGCCGGCGCCGTCGACCACCGCCCGGGCGAAGGCGGCGTTGACCTGGCGGTAGGAGTCCCAGGCCTGGCGAAAGTGGCGGTCGAAGCGGGGTCGCCGGGGACTGTCGTAGAGACGGTGGTGGACGAACCACAGGGCGCCGCTGGAGACCACGTGGTAGTAGGCCCGGTAGGCGTCGGGATCGATGACCAGGGATTGGAGGCGGAACCCGTCCGCCTCCACCACCCCTTCGCCTGCCGCCCGACGGTCGAGGTCGGAGATGGCCCCGGCGATCCAGGTGGCACCGCTGCCGGCCACGGCCGGGCCGAGGGCGGACACGAGCCCGCCTCCTCCCCGCCGGGCGACCAGAGCGCCGTCGTCGGCCACCTTGAACGACAGGGGGCCTCGGTTGGAGACGATGACGATCTCTGGGCGTTGCTTCATCGGCCGACACCGTAGCGAGGAGGCTGATCTCGGGCCGAGCCGGTGCTCCCCGGCCGGTGAACGGGCACGCTTGCCTCGTGCACGTCGTGGCCGCTCCCGACAAGTTCCGAGGGACGCTGCGTGCCAGCGAGGCGGCCGCCGCCGTGGCCCGAGCGGCCGAGGCCGAGGGCTGGGATTGCGACCTCGTGCCGGTGGCCGACGGAGGGGAGGGGACGCTGGAGGTGCTGGGCGGAGCCAATCGCCGCACCACCGTGACCGGCCCCCTGGGCGATCTGGTGGTGGCGCCGTGGCGGCGAGCCGGCACGGGAGCGGTGGTGGAGATGGCCCTGGCGTCGGGCCTGGACCTGGTCGGGGGGGCCGAGGGCAACGACCCGGTGGCGGCCTCCACCCACGGCACCGGCGAGCTCATCGGCGCCGCCCTCGACGCCGGGTGCCGGCGGGTGATCCTCGGCGTGGGCGGCTCGGCGTCGACCGACGGGGGCCTGGGAGCGGTGCGAGCCCTCGAGCCTCTGGCCCGCCTACGGGCCGTCGATCTGGTCGTGGCCTGCGACGTGCGTACCACCTTCGTCGACGCCGCCGCCGTCTTCGCCCCGCAAAAGGGCGCCAGCCTGGCCCAGGTCGAGCTGTTGCGACGACGCCTGGAGCGCCTGGCCCAGCTCTACCAGCAGACCCATGGGGTCGACGTGCGTACGCTGGCCGGGTCGGGCGCAGCCGGGGGGTTGGCCGGGGGCCTGGCCGCCGTGGGCGCCCGGCTGGTTCCCGGCTTCGACCTCGTGGCCGACGAGGTCGATCTGGACGGCCATCTGCAGGGCGCTGATCTGGTCGTCACCGGTGAGGGGTTCCTCGACGAGCAGTCCTTCGCCGGCAAGGCCGTGGGCGGGGTGGTCGAGCTGGCCGAGGCCGCCGGCGTTCCCGTCCTGGTGGTCGCCGGCGAGGTGCTCGATGACGTCGTCGTGCCCGCCGGCGTGGCGGTGATCTCCCTGGTCGAGCGATTCGGCCGGCGCCGGGCCATGGAGGAGACGGCTACGTGCCTGACCGAGGCGGTGGCCACCCACCTGCGTGCCCTGCACCGATAGGCGGCCCGATGCACCGTCCTGGTGGTCACAACGGTGTGGTCATGACCCCGTTCCGGCCACCAGAACCGCGGTGGCCACACCGCCTACGCCGCCCAACGCAGCCAGGCCGAGGCCACCGCCGCTGCGGGCCAGGCCGTGGACCAGGGTGGTGAGCATGCGGGCGCCGGACGCACCGGGGGGATGGCCGAGGGCGATGGCGCCTCCGTCGGGGTTGACCAGCGCCGGGTCGACGCCAAGCGCAGCCAGCCAGGCGAGGGTGACCACGGCGAAGGTCTCGTCCACCTCAAAGCGGTCGACGTCGGCTCCGGCCACTCCCGCCCGGGCCAGGGCTGCGCGGGTGGCGGGGACGACGGCGCCGAAGGTGTCGCGGGGATCGGTGCCGGCGCCGGCGCCGGCCACGACTCGGGCCAGCGGGCGCATCCCCGACTCGGCGGCCCGGTCCTCGGACATGAGCGCCAGGACGGCAGCGCCGTCGCCCACCGGTGCGCTGTTGGCGGCAGTGACCCCGCCGTCGGCGACGAACATCGGTGCGAACGAGGTGAAGTCCCCGGGCTCACCTCCGATCCCTTCGTCGATGGCCACGACCGCATCCGGCTCCACCACCAGGCGACGCTCGCGGTCCCAGCGGCGGGCGGCCACGGTGACGAGCTCGGCGGCGAAGTGTCCTTCCTCGCCGGCCCATACGGTGCGCCGGTGACTCTGGGCGGCCCAGCGGTCGAGGTCGACCCGAGCGAGGCCGCAGCGCCTGGCCATCTCCTCGGCCGCCACCCCCGGCGGGACCAGCCCGCCGGCCCGGGCGTAGCGGGCCACCACGGCGGGGCCGAAGGGCCGACTGCCCGGCTCGACCCAGGCACCGGCGGGGGTGGTGCTCGACAGCTCCACCCCGCCGGCCACCACCACGTCGCACCACCCGGCGGCGATAGCCGAGGCGGCCACGACGACGGCCTGGAGCGAGCTGGCGCCCTGGCGGTCGAGGGTGGAGGCCGGCACCGACTCGGGCCAGCCGGCGGCCAGGACGGCGCTGCGGGCCAGGTTGCAACCCTGGTCGCCTACCGGGGTGGTACAGCCCAGCACCACCTCGTCGACGGTCGCCGGGTCGAGGCCGCGCCGGGCCAGGGCGTCGAGCACGGTTCCGGCCAGGTCGGCGGGGTGCCAGCCGGAGAGGGCGCCGTTGCGCAGGCCGACGGGCGAGCGACAGGCGTCGACGATGACGACCGGCGCCCTCACTGGGGACGACGACCGGCGGCGGCGTCGGCGGCATCGAGAAGACGGTCGTGACGGCGCCCCACCCGTTCCTCGTGCGCCATCCACTGGGCGAGGACCACCCCGGCCAGCACCACCCCGAACAGGTCCCCGAGGGCCCACAGCAGGCCCCCGCCCAGGCGCTGGTCGGCCAGGGGCGACAGTCCGTCCCCGTAGAAGCCGCCGGCCAGCAACTCGCTCCCGCCGAGCAGGGCCAACCCCACGATGGCGTGGACGGGTACGGCCAGCAGCACGAACAGGAGCCGAGCGCCGTGCGGCAGCCGCCAGCGCATGGGGTCGAGGCCGACGGCGGTCCAACAGAACAAGCCGCCGGCCGCGAGGTACTGGAGGTGCACGGCGGCGTGGACGAAGCCGTTGCCCAGCGACAGCTCGAACAGCGGGCTGAAGTACAGCACCACCAGTGACCCACCGAAGATCAGCCAGGCCACGACGGGATGGGTGAGGGTGGACACCACCCGCCCGTGTAGGAGCCGCAACAACACGACCTGGCTCGCTCGAGACGCCGCCTGGAGGGCGAGGGTGACCGGGGCGCCCAGGGCCAGGAGAGCGGGAGCCACCATGGAGAGCAGGACGTGCTGGACGACGTGCAGGCTGAAGCGTTCGGCCTCGGCCGTGGCCAGCGCTGACTGCGTGGCCACCACCACCACGGCCAGGCCCAGCCCGAAGGCGACGCTGCGGGCCACTGCCCAGTGCCGGTCTCGGTGGGCCAGCCGCCTCACCCCGGCGACGTAGAGGCCCCCGAGGACCACCACGAGTAGGGCTGGGCCCGGGTCGAGAGCCAGCGCCGCTCCCATCGACTCGACCGTACCCGGCCTCGAGGGGGCGCAGGACCGGGGGCCTATGAGGTAGACAATGGGTCAATGGCGGAGCCGATCACCGTGAGCCCAGGGACCGGTCGGCCGAGCATGCTGGCGGTGGGGACGGTGGTGTGGCTGGCGTCGGAACTCATGTTCTTCAGCGGGCTGTTCGCCGCCTGGTTCCTCCTGCGGTCGGTCAACGCCCCGGCCTGGCCGCCCGAGGGGGTCGAGCTCGAGCCCCTACGCACCGGCCTGGCCACCGTCGTCCTCGTCGCTTCGTCGTTCACCATG
>JBBSLT010000195.1:0-4698 GCA_038233555.1 Acidimicrobiales bacterium | reverse complement strand
GCGATCGTTCACCCGCAGGTTGGGAGCGAAGGTATTTCCACCGTTCTCGGAGTAGGTGTAATAGACGTCGGAGAGGCCGGTGTCATCGCGCCCACCGTCGGGGCTGTTCCTGAAGTCATACCAAGCGATGTCGATGCGGCCATTGGGAGCGAGCGAGATGCCGGGCTCGTACTGGTCGACCCCGGCCTCGTCGTCGTTGACGATCGATCGTTCGCTCCAGGTGACACCGCCGTCCTGCGACGAGCGGAACAAGATCTCGAGATCCTCCTCGAAGTCCTCGGCGTCGTTCATCGCCTCGGTGTGGCCGTACCACACCAGGTAGAGCGCTTCGGAGCTGGGGTCGCCGACCAGCCGCGGTGGGCGCTCGGAGTTCTGGTTGCCGGGGTCGATCGGCACCGGCTGGCTCCACGTCTCGCCCTGATCCGTGGAGCGGACGTACTGGATCGGGGCAACCGGAGTTGGCGCATCCTCGGGTGGCGGCATCGGGGAGAAGTCCCG
Organism: Acidimicrobiales bacterium; assembly: GCA_038233555.1. Classification (GTDB taxonomy): domain Bacteria; phylum Actinomycetota; class Acidimicrobiia; order Acidimicrobiales; family CADCSY01; genus JADDRA01. The sequence continues at coordinate 4,200 of JBBSLT010000195.1, read as the reverse complement.
GGTCAAGAACACCGCGTGCGCCGTGCCATCAGCCGTGACCGCCAGAGCGGGATAGTCGCCGCCGCGCTCGTCGCTCACGTCCACCGGTGCCCCGAAGGTCCGGCCGCCGTCGGTGGAGGCGGCGATGACCGTGCTGAGCTTGTGGTCGTCGGCCGTGAGGTCTCCCTGACGCCACCCCACGTACACCTGCGCCGGGTCGCTTGGGTCGACCGCCAGCATCGCGCCCTTGTTCTCCCCGTCGGGGGGAAGCTTGGCCGGCGCCCGAGCGGGCTCCTCGGCACCGATGAACACCGCTGTCGTTTCGAACGAGCGCCCGCCGTCGTCGGAGCGGGCGAGGAAGACGTTCCGGGGAGTGCGCCGTGGTGGGTGGCCAGCCACGACCCCTCCGAGAGGGTTGGGGCTCAGCTGCTGAGCCCGTACTGCGTCGCCGCCGACCGACAAGGGTGAGAAGGTCGCTGGGTTGGCGAAGCGAGGATCGCTGGCCACGAAGGACACATAGAGGGTCCCGTCCCCGGCAAAGGCCAGCGTGGCGTAGGGGCCATAGTCGCCGTGCAGGGAGCAGTCGGTGTACGGCTCGAGCATTAGCTCACCGCCGCGGAACCAGTTCTGGCCGCCGTCGGTGGAAAGGTGCACGTCACAAGTTCGGTCCTCGGCCCGCGGGTTGCTCGCAACGATCGCCAGCTCGCCATTGACGGGGTTGCGGGCAATCTGGGGCGAGGAGTGAGCGCGGACCGGCTCGGGGTTCGGTGTCACCTGCACGGCCTGGGTCACCAGCGGCTCCGATTGGGCACGGGCGGCCGGAGTTGACAGAACGGCGAGGACGAGCGCGATGGCACAGATGCAGCGTGAAATGGTCGTCATGATCCTCTAGCGTCGCGCGGGGCCCGAACGACGGACAAACGGAGCTGGGTCGGGGGACCGACGGCCCAGGTGGAGAACGGCACCGCCGAGCACCGACCTCGCCGCTCCCCGGATCGCCTCTCAAAGCCCATCGACGACCACCCGATGTGGGGTGGTGCCGGCGCCCATCTGGAGGTCCCGGCGAAGCCGAACGTGTTCACCTTCCTATTGACTCCGACTCCGGCCGCCTCCCGTTCGGCCACAAGGGACGGCCCGAGTTCGGCACCAGGATGTAAGAGTGCGGACAACCTCGACCGGGTCATCGTCGCCTTGGCGGCCCTGGACGAGGAGACCCGATGAGAGCCGACAGCTTGCACCTGATCGCCGTCACCTAACACCCGTTCTGAGCAAGCCGCGGAGCGCGCCCGTCTCGCCGTGCGTCGGCTCAACAAGGCCGGCGCTGCCATGACCTTCGCCGCCGTCCCAGATGTCCATTAGAGTGCAGCTTGATGCGGCTGCGGGATTGCCATAGAGCGGCCACTGCCTGGTGGAAGATTTGGCTGGCGCTCACTGCCACCGCCGTTGGGCTGGGCGTCGCCTTGACGGCGCCGGTGATGGCCGCTCATGTGGCCCGTCTCGACGTCGCGCCAACCACGGTGGCACCGGGCGGTCAAGTCACCGTCTCATCTGCCCCTTCCGGTGGCTACGGGGACACCGACGTCACCATTTACTGGGACTCCCTGGACGGTCCCGTCCTGGGCACCTTCCCCGCTGATCCCTTCGGGCCCGAGATCGTCACCATTCCCCCCGACGCCAACGTTGGGCGGCACATTCTGATCGCGAACCAGGAGGTAAGCGAAGAGGGGACGGGGGTTCGGGGCATACCGGCCCGGGCGGCCATCCAGGTAACGGGACCAGGAGCTGAGGTCGGCGGAGGCGCGGAGGATTCAGCCTCCGGCCTCGCTCGTCTGGCGACCTTGCGGACCGAGGGTGCCGGTTTCTGGCCTCTCGCCGTGGTCGCCTTCGTGGCCTTTGCCGCTGCGCTGGCGGTGGGTGCGCTGGTGGCCGCTCGGACTAGGCGCAACGTCGGGCAAGCATGAGATTCAAGCGCGTGTTCGGCACCGCCGCCCTGCTGTCTTTGGGGGTTAGCGCAACCGCCGCCGGGGCTCAGGTCGACCCAGGCCGTCCCCTTGGCGTGACCGATCCCATCAGAATGACCGAGGATGATTTGCGGCCAACTCGGGCCTACCAGTCGCCATCGCTGGTGATATCGCCTGACGATCGGGACGTCGCCGTGGCCGCCGCCGTCGAGATGAGCTCCAACACGTGCAGCACCTTTCGCTCGCTCGACAGGGGCCAAACCTGGACAAGACTGGAGGCATCCCCCTCGCCGGAGGAGTACCCACTGTGCTTCGAGGGTGCGGTGTACGGCTATGTCAACGAGACGCCTATGGCCTGGGGCCGCGAGGGCACCCTCTACTGGGGGATGACGGGACGCGACCCGGCCGAATCCGAAAGAGACCTGAGCGTCCTGGTCGCTCGTTCCGACGATCTCGGAGACTCTTGGGACTGGGGTACCGCCTTCGACGGGCGTGACGGCGAGGCGAGCCGCACCAGGCCGAGCCGACCGGTCACCGGTCTGGCCGTCGACGCGGCAACCGGTGACGAGGACATCGTCTATGTGGGCTGGCAGACCTGGCCGGGAGAGCCACGAACCCTGGCACTCGTCGCCGCCTCCACCGATGGAGGCCAGACGTTCTCACCCCCCGTCAATCCCATCCCCGACGACGTGGCCGCGCGCCTCGGAGGCCCTGAGGGCTTTGAGACCCTGCCACCCGAGCTGGCCGTTGGCGCGGACGGTACCTTGTTCGTCCTGCTTCCCGGAAACCCCACCACTGACGGTCTGCCCAACAAGCTGTTGCTGTCACGATCGGAGGACCAGGGCAAGACCTTCACCGTGACCGAGGTGACGACGCCATTCGATGCCAACACCACGCCGGGACTCCAATGGGTCCCCCAGGGTGGTCCCGAGGGCACCTTGCACATCGTCTACGAAGATCGCCCGCAGCCACCTCGGGGAACTCGTGACATCTACCACCAACGGTCCACCGACGGCGGGCGCTCCTTCAGTGAGCCCGTCCGTCTCAACGACGATGATCCCGAACTGCGCTACGCACATCACAACCCCAACATCACCGTCGCTCCGGACGGTCGCCTCGACGTGGTCTGGTGGGACTTTCGGGAGGGAGCGGCCGAGTACGCCAACGATGTCTATCTCACGTCCTCCAGCGACAACGGCATGACCTGGTCGGACAACCACGGGGTGACCGACCAGTCGATCGACCGCCGAATCGGCTACTGGAGCAATGGCTACGACATGCGTTCGCCACCTGGTCTGGCCTCGACCGATGACACGGCCCTGGTGGCCTGGAGCGACACGCGCCTGAGCGATGGCGCCCAGCTCCAAGACATCTATGCAGCGGTGGTGCAGATGGATCCGCTCTCTGGCGACAATCTGCCTGCCGCAGCCTACGCCGCGGTTGCCTTCGGCGGCTTGGCTACTGGGGGACTGGTGCTCCTCGTCCTCGGCACACTGCTGCGGCGACGGTCCCGGAGCTAACCCTTTCCCGGGATGGAGCCGTCGAAGTCGAGGGCCAAGGCGCGTTCGCCGGGAGCCACCCGCCGTTGAGCGGCCGCCACGGCGAGTTCGGCCCAGCGTTCGCTCCGGTCCAGCCGCTTGCCGATCTCGGCCAGGGACATCCCGCCCCTGGGAGCTGGTCCGGTCTTTCCGGCCGGCCGTGCTGATTGTTCCGAGTTGTATAGGCGGAGGGCCTCGTCCTCCCGAGCAATCGTCTCGGTCTTCTTGTCTTCGATCCCGAGATGGCTCTTCGGCAGCGCCACCCGTCTGGTCACGTAGTCGGGCGGCATGGGCTCGGAGCAGTCGATGGCCAGACTGAACACGAATGAGTCGGGACCGGGGACGGCGCCAGTAGAGCTGGCCCGGTCGTCCATCTCCTCGCAGTGCAGCCGAAGCATGGCCATCGTCCTGCGTCGACGAAGACCGTGCGCTGGGTACGGGTCTTCGTGGTCTTGAGGCGCTTGCCGTCGATGGCGGAATCCACGGTGAGGCGAAGTTCGTCCCACTGGATGCGTGAGCGACGGAGGCCGACGAGTTCCGCTCGACGCAGTCCGGTCGTCGCTCCGAGTGCCAGGACATGCGGCCAGGAGCTTGGCTGCCTCGTTCTCACCCTCGGTATGGATGATGCGGCCCGGCGCAGTGACCCGTCATTTTGGCGGCCGGCGGTGACGGTCAATGCCCAGTACCCGGGGCGCACCTCGCGCATGGAGCCACCGCCCTTG
>JBBSLT010000194.1:0-4729 GCA_038233555.1 Acidimicrobiales bacterium | reverse complement strand
GTGAGGAGGCGAAAGGCGAGCACGGGCACGGCCATGCCGATGATCAGGGCAACGAGGATGTCGCTCGGGTGGTCGACGCCGAGGTAGAGCCGAGAGGCGCACAGGGCGACGATGGGAACGCCGGCGATCCACTTGGCCCGGTTTCGCCACGTGCCGTGGGGAACGAGGGTATAGAGCACGCCCATGAGGCTGAGGCCGAGGGCCACCACAGGCGTTGACGGGTGGGCGTAGCCGTCCCACAGGCCGATGATCTCGACATCGAGGGGGCGCAGCCGGCCCACGGCCAGCGATGCGGTGGCGGTGACGGCGGTGACCACGAGGGTGATGGCGAGGAAGACGAAGAGATGGCGGAAGCGGCGCAGGACGAGGAGTGCGGCCAGGGTGCCCCAGCGCAGGATCCTGACCGACCACGGCGAGCCCAGCGCATGCAGGTCGACCATGACCGGGGTGAGGGCATCGGTGCGCAGCTCCTCGATGGCTCGCAGCACGGCGACGTCGGCCCGGACCGTCGCCTGGAACGGGTTGGTGCCGAAGCCGAGGTAGAGCAACGACCACGCCGCCAGCACGCCGGCGGCTACGGCCAGGTAGAACCACCCGCTGGCATTGAGCGGATGCGGTAGGGGCGGGGCCTCGCCTGAGGGGCGCCGGCGCCGGCCGGTGCGCGAGACGACCGCCAGGCCCGCCGGTGCTCGGAACTCGTTTCGGGGGGAACCTTCGACTGTGCCCACTTCCTCCTCGCATCGCACCCGGCACTGCACCTGGCGAAACGCCGGGGGTATGGTACCGAGTCGATGGCCGCCGAGATCGGGCAATGCCAGCGTGGGCGTGGAATCGGGCCCGTCCTGGTGGTGGCGGTGCTCCTCCTGGCCGCTTGCTCCCGTGCCGGATCCTCCACCGACGTCGTCGTCGCCCCGGCTGAGGGCGCCGTGGTCGTCGCCTCCTTCAACTTCCCCGAGAGCTTGGTCCTGGCCGAGCTCTACGCCCAGGCGCTGGAGGCGGTGGGTGTGGCCGTAACTCGCCAGCGCGAGGTGGGGCCTCGCGAGCTCATGCAGCCGGCGCTCGAGCAGGGTCTGGTCGATCTCGTCCCTGAGTACCTCGGGTCGGCGCTGGCCTACCTCGATCCGACCACGGCGGGGGTCAAGCTCGACGTCGAGGCGGCCAGCCGGCGCCTCGGGGAGATCCTTGACCCTCGGGGCGTGGTGGTGCTCGACCATTCCCCGGCCCAGAACCAGAACGGCTTCGTGGTCACCAGCGAGACCGCATCCCGCTACGGGCTGTCAGCGGTGAGTGATCTGGCGCCGGTGGCGGGCGAGATGGTCTTCGTCGGCCCGCCCGAGTGTCGCGACCGGCCCTTCTGCCTGCCCGGGCTGTACCAAAGCTACGGCTTGGAGTTCGAAAGCTTCCTGCCCCTCGACAGTGGAGGCCGCCAGACCCGCGCTGCCCTCAGCCGGGGCGATGCCGACGTCGGCCTCCTCTTCGTCACCGACGGCCACCTGGCCACCGGCGCCTTCGTGCTCCTCGCCGACGACCGCAGCCTGCAACCGGCGGAGAACGTCGTTCCTTTGGTGCGCCGCTCGGCGGTGGAGCGCTGGGGTGACTCGCTGGTGGATTGCCTGGAGGCGGTGAGCGCGGCCCTGACCACCCAGGCGTTGACCGAGATGAACGCCGAGGTCGCTCTGGAAGGGGAGTCGCCGGCCGAGGTGGCGGCCGACTGGCTCGACGACCAGGACCTCGACGACAAGCTCGACGACGACTGAGTCGGAGGTCGCCGCAGTACGGGGGTGCTGGCCCCACCACCGCTAGGCATGGCTGCACCCTTGGCAGGCCTCGACCGCGGCGGGCATGGTTGGTCCATGCGCTACGAGGCCTCCCTCACTTCCTTGTCGTGGATCCCTTCCGAGGCCCTGCCTGGGCTGAGCCGCCTGCCCTTCGAGGCGGGGATGACCCACTACGATCCGCCTCCCCCCGACCACATCGACGGCCTGGACGAGCTGGTCCGAAACGACCATTTCCGCTTCGCCAACGAGCTGCGGGCGTGGGTGGAGGTGACCGACGGCCGCATCGTGGCCTACGGCCATGCCGGTTCCGGTCGGATCGGCTCGACCACCGTGGGACGGGGGCGAGCGTCGCTGACCTTTCCGGCTGTGGCCCTGCCCGACCTGCGTGCCATCCCTGAGGTGGCCAGCTCCTCCGTCCGCTTCGTCCAGACCGCCGGCGGCCGCACGGCGCTGCCCGCCCCCCGACGCGTGCGTCACCCGCCCTTCATCCAGGTGGAGGCCCCCCTGGCCTGGACGACTCTGGCCCTCACCATCGATGCCGACGGTTCCTCCTCGGGGGAGATGGTGGGGGCCAGCCCGTTCCCCCGCCACTGGCTCTACGACGAGCAGGGGCGCCTCGTGGCCAAGTCCGGCCTGATCGACTTCACCGCCTGGTACCGGGATGCCTTCGGCTCCCACACGCCGTGGGGCGACACCGATTCCCCGGCGCTGGTCACCGAGGTGGAGTCGGCGGCCGAGCGGTTGCTGTCGGCGACGATCATGCAGGGTGGGGCCAAGCCGCGGATTCGCAAGGTGAAGGAGGGCGCGACGTTGGTGGAGCAGGGCGAACCCGGAACCGACCTCTACCTGCTCCTCGATGGCGTGCTGCGAGTCGAGGTCGACGGCTCGGCGGTCACCGACCTGGGCCCGGGGGCGCTGGTGGGGGAGCGGGCCCTGTTGGAGGGAGGCACGAGGACGGCGACGCTGCGAGCGGTCACCGTCTGCAAGGTGGCGGTGGCCAACGCCCACGAGGTCGACCCTGCGGCGCTGGCCGAGGTGAGCTTGGGCCATCGCCGCGAGGCCAGGTAGCCGGTGCGGGTGTGGGTCTGCGGGGTGCGGGGATCGACGCCTTCCCCCGGAAGCGAGTTCGTCCGCTACGGCGGCCACACCTCGTGCCTGGCCCTCGCCCATGACGGAGCTGCACCGTCGCTCGTGCTCGACGCCGGCACCGGCATCCGCCGGGTGAGCGACCTGCTCCAGGGCGCGCCCTTTCGAGGGACCATCCTTCTCGGCCACCTGCACTGGGACCACACTCAGGGCCTACCGTTCTTCTCGGCCGGAGACCGGTCCGACGCCGAGATCGATCTCTTCCTGCCCGCTCAAGGCGAGGCCGAGGCCGTCTTGGAGCGGTTCATGTCGCCGCCGCACTTCCCGATCGCCCCAGCCGGGTTGCGGGGGCGCTGGAGCTTTGCGGGCTTGGAGCCGGGTTGGCATCGCTTCGAGGGCTTCGAGGTGCTGGCCCGCGAGATCCCCCACAAGGGGGGACGCACGTTTGGCTATCGCATCACCGACGGCAAGGCCTCCTTGGCCTACCTCTCGGACCACAGCCCGGTGGCGCTCGGCCCTGGGCCCGACGGGCTCGGCCCTTACCACGAGGCCGCCCTGGCCCTGGCCGAGGGCGTCGATCTGTTGGTCCATGACGCCCAGCACCAGGCCGGCGAGTTGGCGGAGGTGGCGAGCTTCGGGCACTCGGCGGCGGAGTACGCCGTGGGCCTGGCCGGGGCGGCAAAGGCCCGGGAGGTGCTGTTGTTCCACCACGATCCGACACGCTCCGACGACGCCCTCGACGCCCTGGTGGCTGGGCTGGACCACGGCACCGTCAAGACGTCGGCGGCGGCCGAGGGAATGGTCCTGGATCTCGGGAACGGCACCGCGGATCAGCCAGGGCGCTCCCGATAGCCCTCCGATCGGTGGTGGTAGCTCGCCACCAGGGGCGGGCGGACGATCCCGTCGGCCAGGTAGCGCTCGACGATGGCGTGACACGCCAAAAGCTGGGCCAGGGGTTGGGCGGGGCCCGACCCCAGCCGCAGCGTTTGGGCGGCACCGTCGAGCACGGCCGTGAGCTCGTGGTACTCATGGGCGACCACCACCGCCGGGTAGCGGAACAGACGTCGGGGCCGGCGCTGGTAGCTGCGCATGAGCTGGCGCTCGGCATCGGTTAAGCCGAGCTTGGCGCCCCAGCGCAACGCGACGGACACGCAGGCGGGCGCCGGCTGGTGCAGGCGGACGACGACCTCATGGATCCGACAGGACCGGACCTGGCGGTGGCGCTGCTCCACCTGGCGGAACTGCTCGGCCACGCGGCGGGTGATGGGCTCGAGCGCCTGCAAGCAGCGGGCCTCATCGGCATCGGCGTCGGCCACCGCCCGCAAGGACGCCTCTCGTTGTCGGGCGATGCGGTCGAGGTCGGCCTCGACCCAGCGCTGCGCCTCCTCGTCGGCTCCGTCGAAGTCGACGCTGTCCCACCCGTTGTGGATCATCTCCGCCCGCAGCCCCTCGGTTCCGCTGTAGTTCGAAGGCTTAGCTACATGTATCAATAGAGTAGCACCAGCCTCTGTGAACGTCAGGTGTTTTCGGTGCCGGCCCCGGTTCTGTCTCGGCGTGGGTCTCGGCCATCGTCGGATCGCTGATCCTGTTGGGCATCTACCGGGCCGTCGCCGGCGGGCGCGTTGCCCGGCGCTGAGCGGTACATGTCTTGGACTTCTGGGACTGATTGAGGACCGAGCATGGTTCACCGCGTATGTGGCGTTTTACGGTAGCCTGGGACCAATCACTGCGAGCCGGCGACTGCCGGGGCTCGCGGGTCAGCTCACCTGCTGCTCTCTCTCGTCTGTGTGGAGTCGCCGAGGCCGACCCACCCTCATCTCGACGACAGGAGCAAGAAGATCATGACCACCACATTTGGCGCGCTC
>JBBSLT010000193.1:0-4816 GCA_038233555.1 Acidimicrobiales bacterium | reverse complement strand
CCACCCACTGGACCGGCTGGCCGGTGAGTCGGGCGATGCGATCGAAGTCGGCGTCGTAGTGCAAGACGGTGAGCCCGGCCGCCTCGGCGCAGGCGGCGATGAGCAGGTCGGGCAGCGGCACCGACCGGTGGGCGGATGTCGCGGCGAGGAGCCCTTGGACGGCGAGAGCCCGGTCGACGGCAGATTCGGTCACCGGCACTCGAGGCATCGCCTTCAGCAAGGTCGCAAGCTCCACGTAGGTTGCTGGGCTCGGGGCGCTGAAGAGCAACTCGAGGTCGACGATGCCACACGTGGCGATGCGTCCGGCGAACAACAGTGGCTCGACCACGTCCCGTACCTGAGGTCGCGTGTCGCTGCGCGTCAGTGCGCTCTTGTCGGCCAGGAAAGTCGCCACCAGTGTGGCTCAGCGCCAGGCCCGGGCCATCACCTCGGCGTCATCCAGATCAAGGCGCCCGGGGGTGAAGAGCAGTTCGGCCAGGTGCTGGCGCTGCTTCGACTTGATGACCTCGTCCAGGGCGGAGTCGATGGTGGCGGTCAGCGTGGTGGTGCCGAGGATCTCTTTGGCCGACGCCACCTTGGTGACATCCACTTCGAGGGAGGTCTTGCGTCGCGTATGGGTCACCACCTCAAGATAGCGGATTATAGTGGATTCGATAGCCAAGGTGGTTCGATATCCCTATCCTAGCTTGGGCACGTCCCCTGATCTCCGTCGAGTGCTCGTGGCCACCACCAAATTCTTCGGCGCCATCACGGCCTGTCCGATCTGGACATCCTCCACACGTTGGTCTCCAGGAGGGGCGCAGCCGAGCCGGCGGTAGAGGCGGTTGGCCGTCTCTCGAGACGGGCGGGAAGTGAGGTCGACGCCTCTGGTGAACCGGGACGGTGCATTTTGATACCGTTCCGGTATGGCGATGACGTTGAGGCTTCCTCCAGATCTCGAAACGGAACTACGCGCGGCTGCCGAAGAAGATCACCGCAGCATGCAGCAACAGGTTCGTTTCGCCATCGAAACTCACCTCGCAGCACGTGAAACTGCGGAGATCAAGGCGGATCCCGACACGCTGCGTGGATTGGCCGAAGCGCGGACCGCCGTCAAAGACGGGGATGTCGTCTACGGCACCGATGCAGTCCGGGAGTTGGTGGATCGTCGTCGCGTTTCGTGAGGAAGGATCGCTACGAGTTGGGAACAGCCCGCCCGGCCCGGCGAGCATTGGCCGATCGGCTTCCCCAGGAAATCGCAAGTGCGGCGGTCGAATTCATCACCGGCCCACTCCTCGACGCTCCCCGGCGCGTCGGCAAGGCTCTCGGAGAGGAACTCACCGGTGTTCACAGCGCACGTCTCGGACGTGAGTGGCGGGTGCTGTACGAGATCGACGAGCCCGCCCATACCGTGATCGTGCTCGACATCCGCCCCCGGTCCGTGGTGTACCGCTCCCGTTGAGGAACGTCGCCAGCTCGCGCTGATGCCGCCCCGAACAGCGCACCGATCAGGTTCTCGGCGTCGGCCGGTGCCCGGACCTCCAGAGCGAGTCCTCGGCCACCGCCAGGCGCGTCAGGTCGTCAAGGGGCACGACATAGGGCGCGGGCGGAGTGCCTCCGCCTCGATGCGGGCAGCCGCTGACGTCGGGATCGAGGATGCAGTAGGAAGGAGATGTGCCGGTCAGTCGAGTCGCCGAGGCCTTCCATGACATCGCCGCCGATCTCGACTACCCCATGGTCATCGTCACGACGACCGACGGGACAGAGCAGGCGGGATGCCTCGTCGGGTTCGTGGCCCAGTGCAGCATCGATCCTCCGTTGCTCATGGTGTGGATGTCGAAGCGCAACCGGACGACTCGGGTGGCTGTAAAAGCCTCGAGCCTGGTGGTCCACTTCCCCTCGCAAGACCAGCACGAGCTGGCGGCGCTCTTCGGTTCGTCGACAGGTGACGAGGTGGACAAGTTCGCCCGCTGCCGTTGGGAGCCGGGGCCGGAGGCACTGCCGCTGCTCAGCGACTGTTCCCGCTGGGTGGCCGGCCACATCGTCGAACGGCTCGACTCCGGTGACCACGTCGGCCATCTGCTCGCCCTCTTCGAGGCAGCAGCCGGCCACTGGGTCGGACAGCTCGGCTTCCAGGCGGTGAAGGACCTCGAGCCGGGCCACCCGCCCTGACCCGAGCCGGGGCGAGAGATGCGGCGTCAGCGAGACCCTCGCCGTGCGGCGGGAGGTTGACCCGCCCGTGCTGCCAGCTCGGCCCGGGTCCTGGCCGGCCCGGCCGACCCTCCTCGCCTGGCTCCCTGGCGCCCGGCACGGGCGTGGGCGCCCGAAGTCGAGGCCTTGGCTGCGCCGTCCCTGGAGCGCTGGCCCCTCCCGTTGCGGGTGCCGGGGCGGGATGGCTCGGCCACGACGACCGGGGGCTCGACGTAGGGCGCGGGCGGACCGGTCAGCGCCACGACCTCGGCTGCGCCGGGGCGGACCGAGACCGTGGTGGGGCGGATACCGGCCTGCTTGGCCAAGGTGCGCACGTCGCGGGCCTGGTCGGGCAGCGCCAGGGTGACCACCGTGCCCCCGGCCCCCGCCCGTGCCGTACGGCCCGACCGGTGCAGGTACGCCTTGTGCTCAGTGGGAGGATCGACGTGGACGACCAGGGCGATGTCGTCGACGTGGATGCCCCGGGCGGCGATGTCGGTGGCCACGAGCACCTTCGAGCTGCCGTTGGCGAACGCCGAGAGGTTGCGCTCGCGCATGTTCTGGCTGAGGTTGCCGTGGAGCTCCACGGCAGGGATGCCGGCGGCGGTGAGCTGCTTGGCCAGCTTCTTGGCCGTGTGCTTGGTGCGCATGAACAACAGGCTGCGCTCCTTGCCGGCGGCCAGCTCGTGGATGACCGCCTGCTTGTCGGCGGCGCTGACGGCGAAGACGTGATGCGTCATGGTCGAGATCGGCGACACTGCAGGGTCGACGGAATGGGTCTTGGGCCGGTCGAGGTAGCGCTTGACCAAGACGTCGACACCGTTGTCGAGGGTGGCCGAGAACAGCATCCGCTGTCCGACCTCGGGGGTGCGATCGAGGATGCGGCGCACGACGGGCAAGAACCCGAGGTCGGCCATGTGGTCGGCTTCGTCGATGACCGTGACCTCGACGGCCGACAGGTCGCAGACCCGCTGGCCGATGAGGTCTTCGAGGCGCCCGGGGCAGGCGATGAGGATGTCGACGCCGCCGGACAGGGCCTTGACCTGGGGGTTCTGGCCGACGCCACCGAAGACGACGGTTGCCTTCAGGCCGGCCGCCTCGGCGAGGGGCCGAACCACCGCCAACACCTGGTTGGCCAGCTCACGGGTGGGCACCAACACCAGCGCCCGGGCCTGGCGGGGGCGACGAGTGCCACCGGCCAGGCGGGCCACCAGCGGGAGGCTGAAGGCCAGGGTCTTGCCACTGCCGGTGCGGCCCCGGCCGAGCACGTCGCGCCCGGCGAGGGTGTCGGCCAGCGTGGCTACCTGGATGGGGAACGGTGCATCGATCCCCTGGCGGGCCAGCGGGGCGGCGAGCCATTCCGGCACGCCCAGATCGGCGAAGGACACGGCGGCGTCGGTGGACACGGTGCCCCCGGCAGGGGCGGTGGCGGCCGACGCCGGGGAGGTGACGACCGCAGGGCGGGATTTGGCGACGCGGGAGCCACCTTCGACTTGCGCCGTGCGCTCAGAGGTCGCGGGCCGGCGACGCCGGCGTTGAGGATTGGACGTGTTCATGAAACCGGTCTTCCTGATCGGGGGAGTCGCCGGGGCGGCTGTGCATCTGTGTGGCGCACGTGCCCAAGGCCGCCGGCGTACCGGCACCATGTCAGCGGGTGAAGCTCAAGGCTACCTGTCGGGGCGGCCCGTCAGCGCGATGGTGGCGTCGCCGGTGCTCAGCCCCCGTCCGGCGGCAGCACCAAGCCGTCGCCGCCGAGGCCTTCGAGCACAGCCAGGGCCTCCTCGAGGGTGGCGACCTCGATGATCTCGAGGCTGTCCTCAGCCTGTGCGGTCGCCTCCCCACCTTGGCCCGCCGGCACCAGCAGGTAGTCGGCACCGACCTCGCTCATCGCGACCGCCTTCAGACCGACGCTGCCGACCGGGCCGACGTCGCCGTCGGCTTCGATGGTGCCGGTGACGCCGATCGTCAGCCCTGCGGTCAGCTCACCGGGCGTGAGCACGTCGAGGATGGCGAGGGTGAACGCCAGCCCGGCCGAGTTCCCGTCCACCCCCGTCGCTTTGATACGCACCAGTCCCCCCTCGTCGCCGGCAGACGGGGGCAAGCCGAGGCGCTGTAGCGCCACGGTGACGGCGACGTTGCGAGACTCCTGCATGTCCTGCGCACGCGCCTCGGAGCCGACGACGTCCTCGGCCGCCACGGTGTTGATGTCTGTGTCCAGCCACGCCTGCACCGCCCGGAACGGGCTCAGGGGATGGAGGGCGACGGTGGCGAGGAGCACCTCCCCGCGAGGCGGGAACGCCTCGCCCTCGGCCACCTCGACGAGCTCATCCACCGCCCTGGTAGGGCCGGGACCGATCGTGTAGCCCGGCAGGGGGAGACCGGCGCCGGCCAACAGGGCCAGCGAGCCCAGGAGGAGTGCGGTGTCCCATCGTGACCATCGGCGACGGAGCCGGGCCAGAGGGCCCGGGCGCTCGCCTCCCATGTCTTCGTTCACGCCTCGATCCGGCGGACGACCCGGGCGGGGTTGCCGACGGCGACGACATTGCCGGGGAGGTCCCGGGTGACGACTGCGCCTGCCCCCACGACGCTGTTCTCGTCGATGGAGACGCCGGGCAGGACGATGACGCCGCCCCCGAGCCAGACGTTG
>JBBSLT010000192.1:0-4823 GCA_038233555.1 Acidimicrobiales bacterium | reverse complement strand
GAGGTGGTATGCGGGGTGGGCACAGGTGGTCCCATGGCCCCCGGTGGTGAGGAGGTCTCCCCGCTGAACATTCCCTCCTGGCGGCGGTTCCCGCTACGCCGACGGCTGGCCGAAGCGACTGGTCTGGCCGCCTTCGTGGACAACGACGCCAAGGCCCTGGCCCTGGGTGAGGGTTGGGTGGGAGCGGCGGCGGGGGTGGCGGACTACCTGGCCATGGTGGTGTCCACCGGGGTCGGCGGAGGCGTGGTGCTCGGCGGTCGATTGCTCGACGGGGCCGCAGGCAACGCCGGGCACATCGGTCATGTGATCGTGGCTCCGGGAGGCCGGCGCTGCGGGTGCGGCGCCTACGGTTGCTTGGAGGCGGAGGCGTCGGGGACAGGGATCCGGCGGGCCACCGGCCGGCCCCCGGCGGAGTCGTCCCCCGAGATGGTGGCCCACGCCGGAACGATGGTGGGCCGGGCGGTGGCGTCGGTGGCCAACCTCCTCGACCTGCGCCTGGCCCTGGTGGCCGGGTCGGTGGCATTGGGATTTGGCGTCCCCTTCTTCGCTGCCGCCCAGGCCGAGCTCGACCGCTGCGCCTGCCTCGACTTCTCGGCCGGCGCCCGCATCTGCCCGGCGGGCCTCGGCGACCGTGGGCCGCTCATCGGCGCCGGGGCGGTGGGCTGGCGGGGCATGGGGGTCGACGTCCTGGCCGGTGCACCTGCTCGGGCGGCAATGCCGTGACCACCCCGGCGGGGCACCAGCCATGGTGGGTCGGCGCCGGGCTGGCCTTGGTCCGTCGCCCAAGCCTGTGGCCCACGGCGCTGCGCCAGGCCCTTCGGCTGGCCCCCTCGGGGTGGTGGCGGCGCTGGCCACCGCTGCCGCGGCCGGACCCCACCTACCTGCGCTTCCGGATGGAGACGGCCTACGGCGATGCCGATCACGACCCGGAGCCCGCCGACGTCGTGGCCTACCTCGACTGGTGCCGGCAGGGTGACCGGAACTGCCCTCCCGACCAGAGGCGCGGCGAGTAGCGTTGCGCCCGGTGTCGAGGGCGCTGGTGCTCAATGCGAGCTACGAGCCGTTGTGTGTGGTGCCGGTGCGGCGCGCCGTCATCCTCGTCTTGGCCGAGAAGGCCGAGATCCTCCACGACACCGGGTCGGTCATGCGCTCGGAGCGCCTGCGGGTGCCGGTTCCGTCGGTCATCCGCCTGCGCTACTTCGTGCGGGTGCCCTTCCGGCGTCGGGCGTCGCTCAACCGTCGAGCGGTCTTCGCTCGCGACGGCTACCGCTGCCAGTACTGCACCGAGCCGGCCGAGAGCATCGATCACGTCGTGCCCCGGAGCCGGGGCGGTCAGCACGTGTGGGAGAACGTGGTGGCGGCCTGCCGGCCGTGCAACGCCCGCAAGCGCGACCGGCTCCTGGCCGAGAGCGGCATGGTCCTGCGCCGGCGCCCCACCGCACCCCGGGAGCTCACTTGGATCACGGTGGCCGTGGGCACCGTCCCCGCCCACTGGGAGCCTTACCTCACCACCGCCCTGTCGGCGTGACCGGCGGCGCCCGGGCGCCCCTGCCCGAGGTGGTGCTCACTTCTATCGAGGTGGTTCGGGGCCGGCTGGGCCTGGTCCGGCCCTTCGTCACCGCCCACGGTACGGAGGCGTCCAAAGAGGTCCTGTTGGTGCGGGCGGTGAGCGCCGACGGGGCGGAGGGGTGGGGCGAGTGCGCCGCCCTGGCCGCACCCGGCTATAGCTCCGAGTGGGTCGACGGGGCAGAGGCGGTGCTGCGGCGCTTCTTAGTTCCCGCCGCCCTGGCCGGGCGTCCCGCCGGCGTGGTCGGCCACCCCATGGCATCGGCGGCCCTGGAGGCGGCCGTGCTCCACCTGCGCTTGGCCGCGGCCGGGACCACGCTGGCCGCCTGGGCGGGGGCGGTGCGCGATCGGGTGGCCTGCGGGGTGGCGGTGGGCATCGCCGCCTCGGTCGACGAGCTGGTGGCCGAGGTGGCCGGCTTCGTGGACGACGGCTACCAGCGGGTGAAGCTCAAGGTACGACCGGGGTGGGATGCAGAGCCGGTGGGGGCGGTGCGCTCCGCCTGGCCTGGCCTGGCCCTGGGCGTTGACGCCAACGGCTCTTACCAGCGCGCCGATCTCGAGGGCGTGCTGGCCACGCTCGACAGGCTCGGGCTGGTGGAGATCGAACAACCCCTGGCTGCCGCCGACCTGGTGGGCTTGGCCGAAGCCGCTCGCCGGCTGGAGACCCCGGTGTGCTTGGACGAGTCCATCACCTCGGTTGTCGACCTGGAGGTGGTCCTGGCCCTGGGCGCGGCCGACCACGTCAACCTCAAGCCGGGCCGGGTGGGAGGCGTGGCCGAGGCGTTACGCATCCACGACTTGGCCGCCGAGCGGGGCGTTCCCCTCTGGATCGGCGGGATGCTCGAAACCGGGGTGGGCAAGGCGGTCAACGTGGCCCTGGCGGCGCTGCCGGGGGCGACGCTGCCCGGCGACCTTCCGGCCAGCCGGCGCTGGTTCCGATCGGATCTGACGGATCCCTGGGAGTTGGCACCGGACGGGACGATGATCGTACGACATCTGGGCGAAGTACGCGTGCAGGCATCGGCGATGACCGGCCGCTTTGCTCCCAGGAACGACCTCTGAAGGACCGTTCCTGGGGTGGCAATCAGCGCTGATAGGCAACAGGGGGCCGAAGCCTTTCGACAACGAGCCGGCCCGAGAGAAGCGGGCCTTCGGACTTAGATTGTCCAGCCGGTGCCGTGGCATGAGGGCACGAAGACATTGGATGGAAAACCGGTTCTGACCGGCAGCGGGGGTTGGTGGCGCTGGCCCGAGAGCACTAGTGGGACTATCGGCGACGGTCAACCATCTCGCTCACGACAGCCCGTTCGTTGCCTCAAGCAGACCGTTGCCGAGCCCACTCAAGTGCTGCTCAAGGCTCCTGCCTCGTCGAACTGGTACACGATACCACTGCCATCGTCGCCCCTCCCACCTGCCTCCGCTTCCCATGAGCGGATATGCGACGGTCTCCGTCACGGCTTCAAATCGCTTGTCCCAGGGGAGGAGGATTGGCCGAAGCAGCGCTTGGCCCGTTGGTGAGATGAGTGAGAGAAGGTCCTCAAGGCGGTCACGCCGCCAAAGGTCATACACGTACTCGTCGAATGAGTCATCGTAGCCGCCCTCGACTTGTAGCACGTACTCAATCCAGGCCGTGAACTGCTGCTCAAGAGTCAACTCATTGCCGAACATCTGACAACAGTCCTCGATCAGCTCCTGATCATGGCTAGGCAGCAAAGCTCGCAGGTAACGTTCACTGGCCGGCTCCGCGACAAGGGGAGGAAACCGCTCCTCGCCGACGAGAGCGGCACCGTAAAGCAGGGCGGCGCTCACCAGCTCGGGGCTGAGGTCAGGACTGACGTCCACAAGCCGATCTCGAGAGATGCCGTCCCCCAGGTTCTGGAGAACCTCCACAACAACCCGTCGAACCTCTTCAATGCGCACTCGCCCGCTTATGGAGCGCAGGTTGCTGAAGACCTTTTCCCTCTGTGGCGAGAGCTTCTTGTCTCGCGCCAACGACGCCCCGTAGGCAGCGGCCGCTCGGACCGCTTCGAGAGAAAGCTCCGTTGGATCGGCCCCGTTTAGTCGCGCACCAAGCTCTCGCGTCATCTCGTCATCAGAGGCAAAGGCGAGACGTTCCAGGACCAGTCGCACTGGCAGACCGGCTTCCGCAATCGCTGGCTCCTGACCACGGCTGACGCCTTCAACCCGCACGACCCCATCGACGCCCCTCATCAGCTATCGCAGAAATTGTCGATGTTGTCGAGGGTCGCCTGGTAGAAGGTTCTGATGGTATTGGACTGAACGATGACAAGCTTGCCGGTGGTGGCTCCGTTCTGCTCCCAATATCCCGTGCGCCCATTAGAAGCATAACAGATGTTGATTTCAGGACCTGGACCGGCGGGATCGGACATCTTTTGAGCCTCATACTTATAGCCCTCCGGAGTAACGAAGGGAACGTTGAACCCCTCGCTGTGCTTCTTGTACTTCACCTTGTAGTCCGGGAATGGATACCAATGCTCAGCAGACGCGCTTGAAACTGCAAGAGTCGACATTAACGTAACGAGTACGAGGATCACTAGGGTTCTGGAGATGTTTTTCGATGGCAACGGCTCACCTCCTTGCATCGCGTGGCTACATGCCTAGCCGGGTCTTGCCCAGGTATCGGCACGCCCAAACGTGGTAACTATTCAGGTGGTCGCTAGCCCGAACGGGCTGATCGAGATGCTTGACATCACGCGCGCGTTCAGTTTTGCTGGCGTTCGTGACCGCCGAGCAGCGCCGGATCGTCGAGCTGGAGGCCGAGAACGCCCAGCTGCGGGGTGTCGTCGAGGGCGTCGAGGACCTGCAGGCGAAGGTGGAGCGCTTGACGAAGGAGCTGGACGCGCTGAAGGCGCTGCTCGGCAAGAACTCGTCGAACTCCTCGATGCCGCCCTCCCGCGACGACCAGGCATCCCGCCAGAGCCGCCAGGCCCGCCGGGCGGCCACCCGCTCGCGGCGCAGGCCGTCGGTCGCCGGCTGGGAAAGTCACCTGGTTCGTCGCTGAGCCAGCGGGCCGATCCCGACGTGGTGGTCCGTCACCGAGCTGGCGCCTGTGGAGGCTATGGCTACCCCTGTACTTCTCGGTACTAGGAGATCCTTCTTAGCCTGGATCCACCGACCCGGTAGTCCGCTGAGCGGCTGAGGGTCCACAGAAAAGGTGCCCTGAACTGGAAGAATGTTGGTTGCTGAACCACATTCGCCACCAAGTCGGAGGGCACCTTTTCAGTGCGATCATCTTC
>JBBSLT010000191.1:0-4895 GCA_038233555.1 Acidimicrobiales bacterium | reverse complement strand
GCCGGCCCGCCAGCGAGGGCGGCCCGCCGGCGCGGCCCCCTCTCCGTTCTTTGTCGCGTCTTGCACTTGGTCTGTGCATCACGCGACAAAGAACGAGGGCGCTGGGCGTGAGCTGGGCTGGGCGTCACCCGCGTTGGGCGTCACCCGCGTTGGGCGTTGAGGCTGAGCCGGGTGGTCTTGCCGGTGGCGTGGGTCAGCTCGAGGTTGTGGCAGCCCGGCTCATCGCCGCTGGCGGCTATCGCCACGGCTGCGATGACGCCCGGTGTGGTTGTTTCCTTGGCCGAGGCGGACACCTCCTCGTCTTCTTCGGCCCAGTGGGGGAAGGTCCAGACGTCGCCGGTGTCGGGGCGCACCACGGCCGGGGTGGAGACGCCATCGCAGTTCCAGTCGCCCACGACCACCAGGTCGTCGGGTGACGCCACCTGCCAGCGCCGGCCAAGGACGGAGACGACGCCGTCGGCCACCGCCACCACCTCGGCACAGCCGTCGCCATCGATGTCGGCTGTCCCCGCCGTGTCAACAGTGGCGGGCGTGGCCGGCGACGGGCAGTCCTCACCCTCGAGGTCGGGCGTCGGCCCGGGGTCGCGGGGCCAGACCCGCACCCCCGTCGGCGGAGTCGAAACCGACGGGGTGACGGCAACGGTGGTGGTACTGCGTTGGGCAACGGCAGGGGCCACGGGAGGCGACGAGGGGCCGGGGCCCGCCACGGTGGTGGCCACTACGGCCGAGGTCACGAGGACGGCGACGACGGTGAGCAGCGCTACGGCCGTTTGGCGGTTGGTCGGCCGACGGCGACGGGTGGCGGCGGAGGGACGGGCGGGTAGGAGCTTGCGACCCTGCGCCACCGGGGGTGTCGACCCTGCTTCTCCATCGGCCAGGGCGGCGAGGGCCTGGGCCAGCGTGCGCATGGTGGGGCGGGCCGAGGGATCCGCCCGCAGCACCCGGTCGGCCACGGCCCGCAGCGCCTCGCCTCCGGCCCCCGTCGCCGCCCCGGCGATGTCCTCCACGACGCAGGCCACGGCGACGACGTCGGCGGCGGCGGCCTCAGGATCACAGGAGTCGGCCTCCCTGCTCATGGCGGCACCGGCGAAACCGCAGAGCCGTACCTGGTCGACGTCGGTGACCAGCACGTGGTCGGCGGTGACCCGCTGATGGACGATGCCACGATCGTGCAGATCGGCCAAGGTGGCAGCCAGAGCAGCGGCCACCTGAGCCCCTCGGACTGCATCAGGTGCCTTGGTCGCCCCGGACGACGTCGTCCGATCGGGTGGGACGATCTGTTCGGCGAGGGTTCCGCCGCCGACGAAGGCGGTGTGTAGCACGACGCCGCCCTCAAGGTCGACAATGCCGAACAGTTCGACGACCCCGGGGTGGGCGGCGCCGCGCAGGATGTCGGCTTCCCGACGTAGCCGGTCGGCACCGGGGCCGTTGGCTGCCCGCTTGGTCACGGCCAGCCGCCCATCGTTGGTCATGCTGAGCTGGGTTCCGTCGGCCATCGCCAATAGGATGCTACGGGATGACAGGGAAAGCAAGAGGCCACTCCGGCTACGGTCGGGGCATGGGGGAGTCTGACCCGCTCGTCGAGTTGCTCGACGAGAGCCGCGCCAGCGACATGGTGGCGGCCCGGGCGCGAGAGCGGCAGTTGCGCCGGATGGAGCAGGAGGGCGCCGAGCTGGCGGGAACGCTGGTCGACCTGGCCGAGCACGCCGCACCGGTGGCGATGGCCACGGTGGCCGGCCGTCGCCACCATGGGGTGGTGATCGGCGTCGGCGGCGACTACTGCGTGCTTCGGGCCGACAACGAGACCGAGGTCCACCTTCGCCTCGACGCCATCACGACCGTGCGCCCCCATCCCGGCGGGCGCCACGATGTCGCCTCGGGAGCTCGCCGCCCGGTGACGGAAGGGCTCTTGTTGGAGGTGCTCGGCCGGGTCGCCGGCGAGCGGCGAAGGGTCAGCCTGGTCACCCGTACCGGTGAGGTGGTGGCCGGAGAGCTACGGGCGGTGGGTACCGACGTGGTGAGCCTTCGCCTCGACGGCACCGGGGGCGACATCTGCTACGTCGCCGCCGGTGCCCTCAGCGAAGCGTTTCTGGACGCCTAGCTCGGGGACGCGCCTGCATCCTCGGGCCGGGTGGCGTCGGCTCCCTTGCGCTCGGGGTAGAGGTGCTCGAGGCTGCCGGGCGGGACCCGGGCCCCTTCGATGAAGGTGTCGACGTCGGCCTGCTTGAGCCGGAAGACCCGGCCCATCTTGTAGGCGGGCAAGGTGCCCTCGTCGACAAAGCGGTAGAGGGTGCGGGGGGTGACGCCAAGACGCCGGGCCGCCTCCTGGGTACTCATCCAGACGATCTCTTCACGATTCACGGCGTGATTGTACCCCATCAGGTGACCGTAGTGCGGATTTCCGTATTTTCTCCGCCTTATGACGGCCCTTGGTGTGTCACCCTTGCCGGACAGCTTCGGGCCGACATAGGGTCCCACCATTGGCCAGAGCACCGTCGGTGGAGACGCCGGCGTCACGCCCTGGTCCTGACACCGAACCCGATGCACCTCGGCACCGAGGAGTCCCTGGATGGCCGATTCCACCACCCTTCCCGTCACCGCCCCATTCCCGAGCGCCCGGCCCAACGGCTCGCTGTCACCGCCATCGGCACGCGAGGTCCGCCCGCCCCGGCGTCTTCCCGGCGGCCGGGCCGTGGTCGGCGGCTTCCTCGTGGCCGTCAGCGCCGTCGGCGTCTTCGCCGCCTATACCTCGGCGGCCTCCTCGCCGAACGGCTCCTACGCCACCGTCAGCGTCGATGTCCAGGCCGGCGACCGGCTCTCGAGCGCCGAGCTCGTCCTCGTCCCGCTCGAGCTTCCCGACGAGCAGCGCCGCCTGGCCTTCCCCGACCTCGGTCTGCTCGAGGGCGCCATTGCCCTCGCTCCTCTGGCCGCCGGACAGCTGATCCAGACCAGCGACGTGGCCAAGCCTGCCGGCGCCCCCGAACGGGCTCAGATCTCGCTGTCCCTCGACCCTGGCAACGCCCTCGGCGGCGACCCGGCGTTGCTGGGCGAAGGTGAACAGGTCGCGGTCATCGTCACCTACACCCAGGGTGGGTCGCCCCAGACGACCACGGTCAGCGACGATGCCATCGTGGTCAGGGTCATCGACGGGCGCGACCGGGTGGGCGGAGGTGCGGGGCTCACGGTGGTCCTGGCGGTGACACCCGACGACCTCGAACCACTTGCTCAGGCCGCCGCCGCAGGGGTGGTGTCCATCGCCCGTGTCACCGGCGTAGCTCAAGGCCCGGGCGAGCGCTGATGTCCGGCGAGCGCTTCGTCATCCTGGGATTGGCTCGGGCCCGCCGTCAGTGGTTCGTCGACGTCGGCCGCTGGTCCACCAGCGCCGCGCTGCCGGCGGAGTTCCTCCGTTGCGTGTCGGTGGAGGAGCTGCGGGCCCGCCTCGCCACCGGCCGACCCCATTCCTGCGCCCTGGTCGACGGCGGGCTCTCGACCGTCGACCGCGATCTCCTGCAGGCCATCCGCGAGGCGGGAGCGGTGGTCATGGTGGTCGACGACGGCCGCCAAGGGCGGGACTGGGTGGCCCTCGGCGCCGCGGTGGTGCTGCCGGCCGCCCTCACCCGCGAGGTGCTCCTCGACGCTTTGGCCACCCATGCCGTGATGGTGGGCGACGCAGCTGCGCCCCTGCCCGGGGGTGCTCGCCCCGAGCCTCTCGACTTGGCGCTGGCACCCTCGGCGGTTGCCGCCGTCTGTGGAGCGGGGGGAACGGGTGCCTCGACGGCGGCGGCGGCGCTGGCCCAGGGCCTGGGTGAGGAGAGCCGTCACCAGGGCACGGTGGTGCTTGCCGATCTCGCCCGCCATGGTGAGCAGGCCATGCTGCACGACGTCCGTGACGTCATGCCCGGCATCCAGGAGCTGGTGGATGCCCATCGGGGCGGGACCCCGTCGGCCGCCGAGGTGGAGGCCCTCACCTTCTCGGTGGTCGAGCGGCGCTACCACCTCCTCCTCGGGCTGCGCCAGGCCCGCTACTGGGCGACCCTTCGTCCCCGGGCCTTCGAGGCCGCCTTCGACTCCCTGCGCCGGGTGTTCGCCACCGTGGTCTGCGACGTCACCGCCGACTTCGAGGGCGAGGATGCCAGTGGATCGGCCGACGTGGAGGAGCGCAACCTGATGGCCCGCACCGCCGTGTCGTGGGCCGACGTCGTCTTCGCCGTGGGTCGTCCGGGGGTCAAGGGCACCCATGCCCTGGTCCGGGTGATCGCCGAGCTCGCCGCCCACGGCGTTCCCGCCGGGCGCATCGTCCCCGTCGTCAACACCGCTCCCCGCCATCCTCGGGCCCGGGCCGAGATCGCCGCCGCTCTCGCCGACCTGGTCGGCCCACCGTTGGGCGGCGAGGCCACGGCCGGCTGTGTCTTCCTTCCCGCCCGGCGGGTGGAGGAGGCAATGCGCGACGCGGTCAAGCTCCCGGCCCCGCTGGCGCCGCTGTTGGCCGGTGCCTTTCTGGCCATCGTCGAGCGCGCCGGGCGTCGCCCGCACCGGACGGAGCCCGAACCGGTCCTGGTGGCGCCCGGCTCCCTCGGGACCCGCCGGGCCGGAGGCGACCTCTGAGCCGGGGCCAGGGCGATTCGATCCAGCCTGACGACCGCCGGACCCAGCGAGAGCGGATGCTGGCCGGCGATCTTTACCTCGCCGACGATCCCGAGCTGGCGGAGGAGCACCTGGGCGCCATGCGGCTCATGGAGGCGTACAACCGCACCCCCGCCGGCGACGATGCCGAGCGCCGCCGGATCCTCGGCGAGCTCCTGGGTGCATGCGGGGCCGGGAGCGAGATCCGGCCCCCGCTCTACTGCGACCTCGGCTACCACTTGCGGGTGGGAGCAAGGACGTTCGTCAACGTC
>JBBSLT010000190.1:0-4903 GCA_038233555.1 Acidimicrobiales bacterium | reverse complement strand
GTGTTGGACGAGTAGACCTGGCGGAGGTACCCGGGGGCGTGGTCGGTGTTCATGCCGCCGAAGCCGATGATGGACATCTCCGACTCGCCGGCGATCACCCGCTGGTTGAACGACGGGGTGTCGAGCGCCTGAGGCGTCAGCTCCACCCCCACCGCCCCCAGCGCGCCGACGACGAGGTCCACGACCGGGGACATGCCCGTGACCAGAAGGGTGAAGCGCAGCGGTTGGCCATCGGGGCCTTGGCGCACGCCACCCTCTCCCGCCCGTGCATACCCGGCCTCGTCGAGCAGCGCCTCTGCCCTCGCCGGGTCGAAGGGGTACTGCTCGACGTCGGCATGGAAGCGGTTCGCCCTCGGGATCCACCCCGGGTTGCCCGGCTCGGCGTTGCCGCCGTGCAGCCGCTGCACCATGTCGTCGCGATCGATGGCCATGGCGCAGGCGTGGCGGAAGCGCACGTCGGCCAGCGCACCTCCTCGAGCGAGGTTCCAGAACAGGCCGCTGCCGGCGTTGCCAGACGGTGCGTCAAGCACCTCCAGGTCGGGGTTGGCCCGAAAGGGCTCGAGCACGGCGGGGACGACCCCCGACGCGGTGGCCACGTCGAGGTCGCCGGCGGCCACGCCGGCCAGGGCATCGCCCACCGGGCGGTACTCCAGGCGGCGGACGAAGGGCGTGCCCAGGTAGTGCTCGTCGTAGGCCTCGTAGAGGTAGGCGCCTTCGCCCTGGGAATAGGACTCCAGGCGATAGGGGCCGGAGCCGACGAGGACGGCCGGGTCGCTCTCCATTGCCGCGTTCTCGATCGACGACCAGATGTGCTGCGGCACGATTGGAACCGACCCCACACCTCCGAAGCCGAAGAAGGGAGCGAGGGGGGCGCCCAGGCGAAACTCGACGGTGCGCTCGCCGGTCGCTACCACCTCGTCGAACTCAGGCAGAGGCTGGATGATGACTTGCGGCGAGATCGTCTGGGATCGGAAGTACTCAAAGGTGAAGGCGACATCCTCTGCCGTCACCGGTTGGCCGTCGTGCCAGGTGGCCTCGGGACGGAGCTGGAAGGTGTAAAGGAGGCCGTCGTCGGAGCCCTCGAAGCTCTCGGCCAACCAGGGGAGGAGCTCACCGGTGGAGTCCTTCCAGACCAGGGTGTCGTAGATCAGGCTGGTCTTCACGTACCCCGGCCCTCGCATGTAGGCGAAGGGCGAAGGAAAGCCGTGGTCGTCCCCCACCAGCCGCAGGGTCGGACGTGGAAGCGGCGCCGTCGCACCCCGCGGATCGGTCGTCGGCGTGGAGGATTCGTCCCCGTCACCACCGCACCCGCCCAGAACGATCAGACCAGCCCCTCCCAGGCCTCCCAACACGAACGTTCTTCTCTTCATGGATCTCTCCTCGTCGCAGCGCTAGATGTCTTGGTAAGCGTTGCACTTCAAGTAGGGTTGAGGTCAAGGAGACCGATGCAGGGAGACGCGCAACCCGAGCTGCTGGCCATCGGCGAGGTGGCCCGCCGAGCCGGTCTGGCGCCCTCGGCTCTGCGCTTCTACGAGGCGGAGGGCCTGGTGGAGCCGGCCGAGCGGGTCAGCGGGCGCCGGCGCTACGAACCACGGGTCCTCCGCCGTCTCGACGTGATCGACTTGGCCAAACGGGCGGGCTTCAGCTTGGCCGAGGTGCGGGAGTTGCTGGACGGCTTCGAGGCAGGGGTGCCGGCATCGCAGCGATGGCGGGCGCTGGCCGAGCGCAAGCTTCCCGAGGTCCAGGGTCTGATTGACCAGGCCCGCGCCATGAAGCGACTGCTAGGCACCGGCCTCACCTGCGCCTGCCTGCGGCTCGATCGCAACCTTCTCTTCGCCGGGTCCGACCGCTGCCAGGCCCGCCCGTCCCCGTTCGCCTCAGCTCGTGGACCTGGCCTGGTCCAGGCCGGCTTGCTGTTCGACACCCTGTTGTGGAAGGACGCCAGCGGACGTTTCCTACCCTGGCTGGCTGAGGAATGGCAGTGCTCGCCGGATAAGACGCAGTGGCGCTTCCGGCTGCGGCCCGGTATCCGTTGGCACGACCGCTCCGGACTCAGCGCCCACGACGTGGAGTTCACCTTCGAGTACCTGAGGTCGGGCCCAGGGAGTCATCGGGAGCTGATCCAGCACCAAGGCCTGGAACGTCTCGTCGCCGTCCAAGCGACGGGGCCGAACACGGTGGTCTTCAGCCTCGAAGCGCCTTATCCGCCGTTCGAGGAGTGGGTGGCCGGGCGGGTCCTGATCCTGCCCGAGCACGTCTGGTCCCGCATCGACGACCCGTTCGCAGCCGAGGGACCGGAGACGACCATGGGCTCGGGCCCCTACCGCCTCAAGTCGTACCGCGATGCCACCGGCGCCTGCACCTACGACGCCAACGACGACTACTTCCTCGGTCTGCCCTACGTCCGTCGGCTCGAGTTCCTCGCCCTTCCCGACCCGCTAGCCGCCTTCCACCGAGGCGAGGTCGACGCCGTGAATGCCGGAGGCGAGGATGCGGGAATCCACGCCTCCTTCGGCGCCGTCCGCCACCGAACCTCCGCCACCATGGCGGCACGGGGGGAATGGGCCCGGGCGCTGTACTTCAACCTGGCGAAGGGCTTCCCCTTCGACGACGTGCGCTTCCGTCGGGCCGTTGCCTACGGCATCGATCGAGACGAGCTGGTGC
Source organism: Acidimicrobiales bacterium (assembly GCA_038233555.1). GTDB lineage: Bacteria > Actinomycetota > Acidimicrobiia > Acidimicrobiales > CADCSY01 > JADDRA01. The sequence goes on along the minus strand of JBBSLT010000190.1, from coordinate 2,239 downwards.
GTCGTGTCCTCTTCGGCCGGGGCGAGCCCGGGAGTGCCGGAGGCCTTGCCCCCTCCCATCCCCTCGCCGCCCCCGACCTGGTTTCGTACCGCCATGATCCGGCGCAGGCGGCTGCGTTGCTCGACGAGCTCGGGCTTCCTGGCGCGACCGGTAGGCGGCGGAGAGGGATCCGCGTCACCGTCGGGCTCCAGACCAGCTCGGCATCGGCTGACGCGGCCGAGCTGATCGCCGGCCATCTCGGCGAGGTCGGTATCGAGGTTGCCGTCGAGGTACTCTCACTCGACGAAGCCGACGCTGCCGCCGCCGAGGGTCGATATGAGCTCGCCCTGGTCGGCTACGGCTCCCTAGGAGGCGACCCCGACTGGCTGCGGCTCCAGCTTTCCTCCAGCATCGAGGCAACGTCGCGCACCAGGGTGCACGGCTTGAAGGATCCGAGGTTCGACGACCTCGCCACACGCCAGCTCTCCGCACCAGACGGAGCGACCAGACGCGATCTGGTGCACGAGATGCAACGGTTGGTGGCCGAAGACATCCCCATGCTTTGCCTCTACGTCCCGACCCGGGTCATCGCCTTCGACGAGCAGGTCTTCGACGCCTGGTACTTCACCCCCGGCGGTGTCTGGGGCGCCTATCCGGGAGCACTCAACAAGCACGCCTTCGTCACCGGCAAGAAAATCGGCCTCTGAGCCAGCGCCGCCAGCCAACGCGACCAGCTCAACGACGCCCCACTCGCCCACGAGGAGTGGCCAGCCTGACGGAGCCGATCGCCGCTCGACGGCGTCGAGCCAAGGTCCGTTAGCTCAGATGCGGCAGGTCGACAGGCCGCGCTTTTCTAGGTACTGCTGGTGATAGTCCTCGGCCGGCCAGAAGGTGGCGGCGGGGGTGACCTCGGTGACGATGGGGCGGCGGAAGCGACCGGAGGCCTCCAGCCCCTCGATGGAGAGCCGAGCCGTCTTCTCCTGGTCGTCGTCGTGGAAGAACACCGCCGAGCGGTATTGGGTGCCGACGTCGGGGCCCTGGCGGTCGGGGGTGGTGGGGTCGTGGTTGTCCCAGAACACGGCCAGCACGTCGTCGTAGGAGAGACGATCGGGGTCGTAGGTGACCTCGACCACCTCGGCATGACCGGTGCGCCCGGAGCAGACCTGGCGGTAGCTCGGATCGTCGGTCGTGCCCCCCATGTAGCCCACCGCGGTGGAGACCACCCCCGAGCGCTGGCGAAAAGCCGCCTCAACCCCCCAGAAGCACCCGGCCCCGAACGTCGCCTTCGCCGTGGTCATCGCCATCTCCCTTCCGCCAGTGGTCAGAAGGCTCAGGCTACCGGCGGACAGCGCTCACACCGGAGGAGCGGGGTCGTACTGGATGGCCCGACGGACCTGGCGGGCCCGCTCGGCCGAGTGCAGGCGGGCGACGAGGTGCAGCGCCATGTCGATGCCGGCCGACACCCCGGCAGCGGTCACGACCTGTCCGTCGTCGACGAAGCGGTCCTGGCGCCGCACCTCGATGTTGCTCCCGAGGGCGGCGAGGTGGTCGAGGGAAGACCAGTGAGTGGTGGCGGGACGGTCGTCGAGGATGCCGGCGTCGGCATAGACCAGAGCCCCGGTACAGACGCTGGCCATGAGCACTCCGGCGTCGGCGGCTTGACGTACCCGGGCCCGCACCACCTCGTCGCCGAGCTGGGCGAGGGTGCCCCGCCCACCCGGCCAGACCAAGACGTCGAAGTCGGCCACGTCGTCCCAGCGGTGATCGGCGAGCACCCGCGCCCCGTTGGCGCAGCGCACGACGGCGGCGTCGTCGTCGGCCACGGTGAACACTCTCGCCCCATCGTCGGGCCAGCCCCGGGCCCAGGTGGCCAACACCTCCCACGGTCCGACCCAATCGAGCTCCTCGACCCCGTCGAAGAGGACCACGGCGATGACCGGGCTGGTGACCGGGCCCTTCACAGCTGGGCGAGAGGGCCGAACTGGCCCTCGGTTGGCTCCGCTCAACAGAACCACGGCTCGGTGAGGCGTGGCCTCCCCTCAATTGACCCGGCGGCGATGAGCTCCCGCTCGCTGGCGGGTCGGCCGGCGGTCTGCCGCACCAGCCGGCTGACCTCCAGGTAGAGGCTCCCCGGCGCCTCCCCGGCGGCGAGGCCGGCCTCCACCCGTTCGGCCAGGCGGAGCTGGAGCTCGTCCATGGCGGGGTCGGCCGCCGACCAGCGGTAGCTGAGCCGTTCGGTGTCGAAGGGGCCGAGGTGGGC
>JBBSLT010000189.1:0-4936 GCA_038233555.1 Acidimicrobiales bacterium | reverse complement strand
CGAGAAGGTCCGCTGCTCGTTCCCAACGACATCGACGCCATGGCCGACCGAGGCGTGCGCAGCCTGTTCCTGCAGGCAGCCCGTCTGGACGATCGATCGCCCGAGGGCATCGTCGACCGCACGCTGGTGGCCTCGTTCCTGAAGCGGGCCCACGAGAACGACATGCAGGTGGTGGGTTGGTACCTGCCGAAGTTCGCCGACGTGGAGGCCGACCTGGCCAACCTGCGGTTGCTCCGCGACTTCGACGTCGAAGGGCACCGCTTCGACAGCATCGCCGTCGACATCGAGTATCGCCGGGACGTGCCCGACCACGCCGAACGCAACGCCCGCCTACTCGATCTGTCGAGCCGCTTCCGTGACGAGGCGCCCGGACTCGCACTCGGCGCCATCGTCTATCCCCCCGTGCTGTTCGAGGAGATCAGACCCGACTTCTGGCCCGGCTTCCCCTGGAAGGAACTGGCCCCGAGCTACGACGTGTGGATGCCGATGGTCTACTGGACCGAGATCGAGGCGGAGTCGTCGACCTACGGTGACAGCTACCGCTACACCGAGTCGGGCACCCGGACCCTGATCGCCAACCTCGGCGATCCCACTGCGTTGATCCACCCCATCGGTGGTGTCGCCGACACGTCCACCGTCGAGGACTTCGAAGGTTTCGTCCGTGCCGCCGACGAGACGGGCGCCGTCGGGTTCTCCATGTACGACTACCGCACCACGTCCATGGCTGGGTGGGAAGTGCTGGCACCGTCATCACCCCGATGAGCTCGCCGGTCCGGCGGTGAGTCCGCTCGACGTCGAGCGGCAGGATTTGGCACGACGTGGCAGGCTGGAGGATGCACAAGTCTCCGGAACGACGAGGGGTCAAATGAGCACACCAGGAGTGCCGGACGCCGCTGAGCGACGTGCCCATCCCCGGGTGGCCAGCCGTTTTACCGTGATCTGTCGCCGGCTGGGCCGCAGCGGCGTGCACCAATACGTCGACGTCCTCGATCTCTCGATGGGCGGCGTCCGCATCACCGCACCGCCCGCATTGCAGTTGGGCGACGTGGTCGAGCTCACAGTGGATGAGGGGTCCGACTCCTTCGAGCTCTCGGGTCTGGTCGTGAGCACCAGTTCGGACGGGGACGAGGCCCGCTATGGTCACATCGCCTTCACCCAGCTCACGCCCTCCACCCTCGAGCACATCGCCGACCTGGTCGCCTCCAAGGGCCAGGCCTGAGTCCAAACTGGCAACCGAACCAGCGCCTCTGACCCGCCAGCGTCCAGGATCCGGCGCCCTCCTCGAACATGGCCATGGAGGTCGAGGGTTAGGGCGTCGGCACGACGCCTCCTTCCGCTTCGTTTCGCTTCATGGCCGAAGCGGCGGTCACCTGTACCGCCACCGCCGCCCGGACAGCGTCGAGATCTGGGACGGCGCTTTCGACGGGGCCGTTCTTCGTGCAGAACAGCAGGGTCGCGGCGGTGACGGTGAGCCCGGTGGCGGTCTCCAGGGCGATGGCGTAGCCGGCTAGCTGACGGGCGTAACGGTCGACCTTGTCGGCCGTGGCTGCGTCGGGCCCGATGGTGTCGGTCTTGTAATCGACGATCACCAAGCCGGCGTCGGTCTCGTACAGCAGGTCGATGTAGCCCTCGATGGCCACCTCGCCGACGGGCGCGGCCACATAGAGCTCTCGCCAGTAGCGCCTCGACGCCACCGCGGCCTTGACGCTCGGCGCGGCCAGGGCCGAACGAGCGAGGGCGGCGATGGTGGCGGCGGCCTCGGGGACGGCCTCGAGATGAGCGTGCTGGGAAGCGAGGTCGTCGAGGCCCTCGCCCGTCTCCAGGTCGACGAGCTCGAGGGTGGCGTGCACGGCTCTCCCGATGGCGGTTGCCGCCCGGCCGCGCCGCCACGGCCTCACCGGCGGTCGTTCAGTCTCCTCGCCCGACACGACATCGGTCTCGTCGGTCTCGGACCAGTCAGGCTCGGCCGCCAGCTGAGCCAAGGCGGTGGCGGAGAGAAAGCGCGGGCGTCGTTCGCGCTCGAGCAGCGCCGTGCGGGCCGCGACCCAGGCGGCGCGGTCGTCGTCCGGCGGCGGGATCAACACCTGACCGGCCGGCGCCGGCACGGCGCTGGGCTTCGCCATCTCGACGGCGACGTCGGGGAGACGCCGGCACAACGAGTCCTCCACGTCGGCCGTCACGCCGCTCAGCCACTTCCCGTAGGACTCCTTGCCGGGAACGTGGTGGGTGCAGAGCACGAGGTGGTCCCTGGCCCGGGTGCACGCCACGTAGAGGAGGCGCTGGCGCTCGTACTCGTCCATCTCCGTTTCAATATCGGCCAGGCGGTCGAAGTTGTCGGTGCGGGTGGCCTTGTTGAGCTTCACCTCCGGGCGCTCGCCGTCCCAGTGGACCTGCACGCCCCGGCGCCGCTTGCCGAGCTCGGTGGTGACACCGGACACGACGGTGATGGGAAACTCCAGCCCCTTGGCGCCGTGGATGGTGAGAATGGACACGGCGTCGTCATCGGTCTCGGGCAGCAGCGGCTCGTGCACCCGGCTGCCCTCGTGGCGCTGCAACTCCGCCCAGTCGAGAAAGGCCCGCAGGTCGCCGCCACCGGCCTCGGAGAACGCCCTCGCCTGGTCCACCAGGAACCGCAGTCGGCGCCACACCTCCCGGGGCCGGCGGTGGGCGAAAGCGAGGGCGAAGGCCTTGCGCTCCTCCACCAGTCGCAGCGCCATGGCACTCGGCTCCAGCCACCACCGCTGCTCCCACAGCGACCGTAGGTGGCCCATGGCCAGGGCGACCCGATGGTCGGCGGCGACGGCGGCTGGTGGGTCGAGACGAATGTCCCAGCGTCCACCCGCCTGGTGGTAGGTGAACAGCTCGACGTCCGAGCAGGCGTACAGCGGTGAGCGCAGTGCGCTGACCAGGGCGATGGCGTCGGCGGGGTCGTCGATGGCCCGCAGGGCATCGAGTACCTCACGGACCTCCTGGGTGTCGTAGACGAGGGTGCCGGTGTCGACGCGGTAGGGCACGTCGGCGGCATCAAGGGCGTCCTCTAGTTGGCGCAACGACGTACGGGTGGGCAACAGCACGGTGACATCGGCCATGTGCGGGTCGCGCCACTTCTTGGTGGTGCGGTCGAACACGGGCCAGGCGCCGGGGTCGTCGCGGATGGTGGCGACGGCGGCGGCGACGGCGGCTGCCTCGATGTCGCGCAACTCTCCCGCCTTCACCGCGTACCCTCCGCCGAGCACCACCACCCGGTGGTCGCCGGGGACATCGTGGCGGTCGGCCACCAGCGGCTCGTAGCGGGGCTGGGCGCCTGGCACCTCCTCGGGCATGAGTGTGGTGAAGGCGTGGTTCAGCCAATCGAGCACGGGCCCGACGGTGCGAAAGTTGTGACCCAGGAGCACGGGAGCGGCACCGGCGAAGCGGTCACGGGCGTCAAGGAACAGCTTGATGTCGGCTCGGCGGAAGCGGTAGATCGACTGCTTGGGGTCGCCCACGAAGAACAGCCGCCCTTCCACAGTGTCCACCTCTTGCCAAGGTTGGTCGGGGGCGGGCGTGACGGCACCGGCTGGGCCCACGGCGGCGGCGATGCGAACCGCCACTTCGATCTGGATGGGATCGGTGTCCTGGAACTCGTCGAGCAACAGTCGGGTGTAGCGCCGGCGCAGGGCGGTGCAGGTCTCGTCGCTGGTGCGCACCAGGCGGCGGGCCAGGACCAACAGGTCGTGGAACTCAAGGCGACCCTCGGCTCGACGCTCGTCAGCCGCCTCGCGGGTGAATCGGGCCAGGCGGGCACTGAGCCCGCGCAGCACCGCGTCGGTTGCGTTGGCGACGATGGCGTTCGCCGCCTCCCCCACCGCATTGACCGTGGCCTGCGCCGCCAGCTTGTCGTCCCAGTTCTTCTTGACGCCTGCATTGCCGGCCTTCCATCTTTCGACGTACTGGCGAACCAGAACCAGGCGACGCAACGCGTCCTGCTGGGTCAACACCAACTGCGCCTCGTCGCCCATCCGGCGAACCAGGGCGAGGAGCCCGTCGCCCTCGTCGCGACACTGGCGGGGCAGCTCAGCCAGGGCCGCCACCGCCCGCTCCAGAACCGACCAGTCCGCTACGGGCAATGGGGTGAGTGGTTCATCGGCCAAGGCGCCGAGACGGTCCCAGTTGTTGTTGAACACCGCAGCCACGTCCCTAAACGACGCCGAGCGGCTGCTGTGGGGCTCGATGCGCACGTCGACGGCCCATGCCGTCATGACCAGCTCCTCGGCATCGGACTTGCTGTGCAGGGCGTCGACGAAGCGCTCCCAGCGCCGCTCGAAGGCGAGCTGGGAGGAGACCTCGTCGAGGATGACCACCCGGGGAGGCAGGCCCACGGCGAGGGGATGCTCGGAGAGGATGCGCAGGCAGAAGGCGTGCAGGGTCCCGATGGCGGCCTCGTCCACGTCGGCCACCGCCTGGCGGTACGTCGTTCGCTTCTCGGCTTCAGCGGTCTTGTCGGCTCGCTTCTCGAAGGCCTCCCGGATGCGGTCACGCAATTCGGCCGCGGCCGCTTCGGTGAAGGTGATGGCGGCGATGTCGCGTAGGCGCACGCCGCCGACAAGGACCAGGTTGACCACACGCTCCACTAGCTCGTGGGTCTTGCCGGTCCCCGCCCCGGCCTCGACGAAGAGGGTTTCAGTCAATCCGGTGTGCTCGATCCGGTCCCGCTCGTCGGCATCACTGATGCTGGTCGTGGTGGCGGGACTCATGCCGGCGCACTCCCCGGCGCGGCGGTGGCGCCCGGATCGGGGTCGGGCGGCTCGGGCGACAACAGGCGGGCGAGCACGGCCAGCTCGGGAGCCGTGACCTTCGCCTCGGCGTGGTCGTCGCGGTCGCGAGGGCACAGGTCGTCAAAGGCGCAGTGGCTGCAGTTGTCGTGACTACGGAAGAACGAGTCGTACTGGCCGGG
>JBBSLT010000188.1:0-4951 GCA_038233555.1 Acidimicrobiales bacterium | reverse complement strand
TCATCACCACCGCCGACACCCCGCTGGCGGGAACCCCTCCTCGCCCGCTGACCTGCAGGTCCACGGTGGCGCCCTGGCCCACCTTGACCGGCGGGGCCCCGTTCCCCGAGCGGGTGTCGAGGATGCGGCTCGGCTCCAGGGGTCGAAATCGGCCGTTGTCAGCCAGGGGAGTGTCGTTGGGGGCCCAGGCCAGGTAGCCGTAGGAGCGGCCGGCGACGAGGCGCAGTGGGTCGCCGGCGAAGCCGTAGATGCTGTCGGAGGTGGTACGGGCCTCGGCGTCGGAGCGGACCTTGTCGATGATCTCGGCGGGCTCGAGGCCGGTGCAGGACCCCGGTGCTCCACCTTCACCCAGGCACAGGGCCACTACGCCGGCGACGTGAGGCGCCGCCATGGAGGTGCCCGACATGGTGGAGTAGGTGCCGCCGAGCCTGGTCGACAAGATGCAGGACCCGGGTGCGGCGACGAGGTGGTCGGCGCCGGCGGAGGTGGAAGCGAAATTGGAGAAGCTGGCGGACGTGTCGTCGCTCTGGAGGCTGTCGCAGCCGGAGCCACCGGCGCCGCCGGGAAGCCCGTCGTGGTCGGCGACGGCGGCCACGGTGAGCACCTCGGGGTACGCGGCGGGGTGGTCGGGCTCGGAGGGATAGTCGAAGTCCCAGTTTTTGTTGCCGGCAGCCACGACGAAGGTGACCCCGGCATCGGTCGAATTGCAGATGGCCAGGTGCAGGGCATCGGTGGTGGTGGCACAGGTCCCCACGGGGGGCCCTGTGCCGCCGAGGCTGAGATTGGCCACGGCGATGTCGTTGGCGGGGTCGGCGTCGGTGCGGGTGGCGGTGACCCAATCGACGCCACAGATGATCTGCGACCAGGTCCCGTTCCCGGCGCTGTCGAGGACCTTGACGGCGTGGACCCTCGTCCCCGGGGCCACCCCGGTCACACCCGCCCCGTTGTTGGACGCCGCCACCGTGCCGGCCACGTGGGTGCCGTGGCCGTTATCGTCCTCGGCGGGCCCGGACCCGACACAGTTGATCCCGTCGACGGCGTTGAGGTCGGGGTGATCGAGGTCGATCCCGGTGTCGATGATGGCCACATCGGCGGTGCTGGCCTCCCGGGTGGTCTCGCTCGTCGCCGCCTCGATGCGCCGCAACCCGGTGGGCACCGTGTCACCGGATGCCAGAGGGACGGCGCCCGAGGCGCTCACCCGGCGGTCCGGGCTGATGAACTCGACGTCGGGATCCTCGGCCAGGGCGGCCACCTGAGGCCCGGAGAGCTTGGCGGAGAAGCCCTCGAGAGCCCGGCTGTAGCGTTGATCGGCCTGAAACCCCCGGGCCCGCTGGAGCCGGTCCGTCTTGTCCCGGGGATCGGCGACGGAGGAGCGATAGACCACGATGTAGCGGTCAGGTACCTGCTCCCCCCGACGTTCTCCTGGAGCCGGTGCCTGGTCGGGTCGCGGCGGCAGGGCGGCGGTGGCCGGGGCGGGGAAGGCACCGAGAAGCCCGAGCAGGAGCATCAGGGCAAGGGCGTAGCGAGGGAGGGTGCGCACCTCTTCCTATCGGCCGATCGAAGCGGTTCCTGGAGTAATGTATGTACGAATACATCAAGATGCTAAGATGCGAGCATGCGGACGACTGTCACTTTCGATGACGATGTGGCCGCCGCCGTCGAGCGGCTTCGCCACGAACGGAAGCTGGGGATGAGCGAGGCTGTCAACGACCTTGTCCGCCGAGGGTTGCGAACTTCGCAGATGCGTCCCCCCGTCCGGCTCGAGACGTTCCATCTCGACCTACGCCTGGACATCTCCAATGTGGCCGAAGCGCTGGAGATCGCCGAGGGGCCCGACCGGTCCTGATGCTGCTCGACGCCAACCTGCTCGTCTACGCCCACGACGCCAGCAGTCCGTTCCATGCCCGGGCCCGCCCCTGGTTGGAGGAACAGCTCAACGGACCCCGCCGGGTCGCTCTACCTTGGCCGTCGGTGCTGGCGTTCCTCCGCCTCACCACCAACCCAAGGGTCAGCGATCGCCCGCTCAGCCCGGCCCGGGCGTGGGGCCACGTGGAGACCTGGTTCGCCTCCCCCGTGGCGTGGACGCCGGTGCCAACGGAACGCCATCACGAGGTGCTTGGCCGCCTTGTCACCGAGTTGCACCTGGGAGCCAATCTCATCCCTGACGCCCACCTGGCCGCGTTGGCCATGGAGCACGGGCTCGAAGTCTGCTCGGTCGACGGCGACTTCGCCCGGTTCCCGGACCTTCGGTGGCGAAACCCCTTGCTGGAGGGTGGCCGCTGACTCGACAGGTCACTTCCTGGATCGCGGTGGGCATGGCGAAAGCTCGTGGTCGGGACTCCCACCGCGTGCGGTCGGCGAAGGCCTCCCCGGGTTCAACCGCCGGCGGGTCGGGCACGCCCATCATCCTCCCACCGCTCGCGTGCTCCCACTGCGCTGGTTGCCGACGATGAAGACGACCGTGAGCGGGGCTGGTTCTTCGACCAACCGGCTCACGGGCCCCTGGTAGGGCGCGGTGCGGCCTGCCTCCCCTTTGGAGGGGTACTGCCACCCTTGTGCAACTCCTTCGCCGGGGACCATCCAGCCCACGTCGGAGGGCCGACGGTGGCCCGACGGGCCGCCACCTGGCCGCCCGGCCGCGGATCCGGTGGCTTGGTGATCTACGAAGTGGCGCTCAGAAGCTCTACAATCTGGTGGTTAGTGCCAGGCGAGATGGAGCCCACCGAATGGCGTATCTGCCCAGGATCGTGGATGCCGAGCTGGAGGCCCGGCTCGCCGCTGCCGGCGCCGTCGTCATCGAGGGACCCAAAGCGTGCGGCAAGACCGAGACCGCCCGCCGGCGGGCGGCGAGCGCGGTCCTGCTCGACATCGACGAGAACGCCCGCCGGGCGGCTGCGGTCGACCCGTCGCTCGTGCTCGAGGGGCCCACGCCGCGGCTGGTCGACGAGTGGCAGATCGAGCCGGGCATCTGGAACCACGTGCGCCGTGCGGTCGACGAGCGTGGAGCCGATGGCCAGTTCATCCTGACCGGCTCGTCGGTACCGGCTGACGACGTTGCCCGGCACACCGGCACGGGCCGCTTCTCGTTCTTGCGAATGCGGCCAATGACCCTGTTCGAGACCGGGCACACGAACGGGGCGATCTCGCTGGCTTCGGTGCTGGCCGCCGAACCGCCTCGATGCAGGAGGGGGCGACGAACCCCTCGACCGTCACACCGTCGCCGAGTACCTCAACATCCTCGACCGCCTGATGATCATCGAAGACCAACCGGCATGGGCGCCGCACCTGCGCTCCCGGGCCTACCTCCGCAGCTCGCCGAAACGGCACTTCGTCGATCCCTCCCTGGCAGTCGCCGCGCTCGGCGCCGGGCCGGAGCGTCTGCTGCAGGACCTCAATCTGCTCGGGCTGCTGTTCGAGTCGCTCGTGATCCGTGACCTTCGTGTGCTCGTGCAGCCACTCGATGGGCAGGTCTGGCACTATCGCGATAACTACGGCGTCGAGGCCGATGCCGTGATCCAGCTCGCGGACGGGCGCTGGGCCGCGTTCGAGATCAAGCTCGGCGCTGGCCTCGTCGACGAGGGCGCCGAGTCGTTGCTTCGGTTCCGGGACGCCGTCGACACCCGCAAGAGCGGAGAGCCCGCGGTCCTCGGCGTGATCTCGGGGACGGGCTTCGGCTATGTGCGGCCCGACGGCGTAGCCGTCATCCCCGTCGGGGCGCTCGCCCCGTGATCCGGGATGCTGATGACATCCGATTCCTCGCCGAGGTCTGTGGCCTCGGTTCGGCCCGGAGATCCTCGACCTCACTGAGGACATAGCGGGCGCCACCGCCCCTTGGCCGCCAAGGTCCAGTTCCTCGTCGAGGTGATGTTCCCGACCGCGATCAACGATGGAGACTCCTCGAGCCCATCCTCTTGAAATCACGATCCGTCGATGGCGCATTCGCTGTCGTCCGCATGCACACGCCGGTGACGTCGTAGAGGTCGTTGTGTTCAGCCCGGCGCCCAGCCGGCGTACCACATAGTCGGGCATGTGGTCGTTGATGTCGTTGGCCAGCTCCACGAAGCGGAAGGACTGACCGAGGCTGCGCCGCACCCGCCACGACAAGTAGCTGGGATCGATGGGCAGGCAGTGTCCCCCCACTCCGGGGCCGGGGGTGAAACGCATGTAGCCGAAGGGCTTGGTGGAGGCGGCGTCGATCGACTCCCACACGTCGATGAGCTCCGCCTCCTTGCACCCCGACACCGCCACCGTGGTCTCCACGAGGCGGTCGTAGAAGCCGGCCACGGCCCGAAGTGACGCCTCGTCGATTCCCGAGACGACCTTGGGGGTGTTGGCTAGGCCCCACACCGGGTTGCCGGGATCGATGCGCTCGGGGCTGTAGCCCAGGTGGAAGTCGCCACCGGCGGCCAGGCCCGATCCCTCCTCGAGGATGGGGCCGAACAGCTCCTCGGTGGTGCCTGGATAGGTGGTGGACTCCAACACCACCGTGGCTCCGGCGAGAGGTGGGGTGCCAGCAGAGCTGCCGCCGACTCGATGTAGGACAGGTCGGGGTTGCCCTCGCGCAGCGGCGTGGGCACCGTCACCACGGCCACGTCGAAGCCGGCGCAGTCGCCGGTCTGACTCGACGGCCGGTAGCGCCCTGACGCCAGGGCGGCGGCCAGCGCCTCGGTGGTGATGTCCTCCACGTAGGACTCGCCGGCCGCCAGTCGCTTGATCCGATCCTCATCGGTGTCGTAGCCAACCACCGAGAACCCGGCTTCGACGGCACGCATGGCCAGGGGGAGGCCGACGTAGCCCTGGCCCACGATCACGACCATGTCTGTCACGAGAGGAGATGTCACCGCGCCAGTGAAAGTTCGGGTGGCCAGACCATGACCAACGTGGCCCGGATGGTCTGTTTCCCGTCCGCTGGATGAGTTCGGGAGCGAAAGCCACAGTCGAAGGACGAACC
>JBBSLT010000187.1:0-4954 GCA_038233555.1 Acidimicrobiales bacterium | reverse complement strand
GCCCACACCCCTCGATGCCGGCGCCGAGCCCAACCTCCGCCTGGTCTGATTCGGTCTCACTCCGCTTCGCTCCGTTCGACCGAGCTTGGTGGCGCTCCGGTCACCGGGCACCCCGCCGGATTATCGGCGGTGATCCGCCGATAATCCGGCAACCTCCGCGCTGAACACTCATCTGGCTCGCTTCGCTCGCCGGGCCGGCGGCAACGTGTCTGGCTGTCCGCAAGTGGTTCAAGAGACTTTCGAACGCCGTTCCCGTCGATGTCTGAAGTCACCTACGAGCTCGACCCGGTGGGCATCATACGGTATCCCCTTCGATCGCAGCGCTGAAGCCTTGGAGAAGGCCTCGATCTGGAACTTTGTCACCAACTGCGGCATGTTCGACCTGTCCTTCCGCCCCTCGGGGACCCAGGGCTATGAGGATCTCAACCGTGGCGCCGAATACCGCCAACTGGGTAGTGAGGTGGTGAGGCTGGCTTCGCTCGCCGATGTCGTGCGCTCCAAAGAGGCCGCGGCGCGAGGAAAGGACCTGGCGGTCCTGCCCACCCTGCGGGCGCTGCTGGAGCGCCAGGAGCGGGGCTGAGCCCCTCCCGCCAAGACTCGGGGTTGTGGCCGAGGGATGCTGCGCCTATCGTTAGCACTCGACACCCGAGAGTGCTAACGGTTCTTCCGAAGGCACGAAGGCTCGGGTGCGCACGGTCCCAGCGAACCATTCCCCCTACGGAGGCGTACATGAAGCTCAAGCCCCTCGACGACCGCATCGTGGTGCGACCCGGTGAGTCGGAGGAGACCACGGCCAGCGGGCTCGTGATCCCCGACACCGCCAAGGAGAAGCCCCAGCAGGGCGAAGTCCTCGCCGTCGGCCCCGGCCGGCGCTCCGAGCAGAGCGGTGAGATCATCCCCCTCGACATCGCGAAGGGCGACATCGTCGTCTACAGCAAGTACGGCGGCACCGAGTTCACCCTCGACGGTGAAGACGTGCTGATCCTGACCAGCCGGGATGTCCTCGCCACCGTCAAGAAGTAGGGAGACTCTATGTCGAAGATGCTGAAGTTCGACGAGCAGGCTCGTCGTAGCCTGGAGGCCGGAGTCGACCGATTGGCCAATGCGGTCAAGGTCACCCTCGGCCCCAAGGGTCGCAACGTGGTCCTGGAGAAGAAGTTCGGTGCCCCCACCATCACCAACGACGGGGTATCGATCGCCAAGGAGATCGAACTCGAAGATCCCTTCGAGAACATGGGCGCTCAGCTCGTGAAGGAAGTCGCCACCAAGACCAACGACATCGCCGGTGACGGCACCACCACGGCCACCGTGCTGGCTCAGTACCTGGTCAAGGAGGGCCTGCGCAACGTGGCCGCCGGGGCCAACCCGATGGCCCTCAAGCGCGGCATCGACATCGCCGTGACCGCGGCCGTGGCCTCCATCAAGAGCCAGTCCAAGGAGGTCGACGACAAGTCGGAGATCGCCCAGGTGGCGTCCATCTCTGCCGGCGACTCCTCCATCGGCGACGTCATCGCCGAGGCCATCGACAAGGTGGGCAAGGACGGCGTGGTCACCGTCGAGGAGTCCAACACCTTCGGCATGGAGCTCGACTTCACCGAGGGTATGCAGTTCGACAAGGGCTACCTCTCCCCCTACTTCGTCACCGACCAAGAGCGCCAGGAAGCGGTCCTCGACGACCCTTACATCCTGCTGGTCAACGGCAAGGTGAGCGCCGTGCACGACCTGGTGCCCGTGCTGGAGAAGGTCATGCAGGCACCCAAGCCGCTGCTGATCATCGCCGAGGACATCGACGGTGAGGCCCTGGCCACACTCGTGGTCAACAAGATCCGCGGCACCTTCACCTCGGTGGCGGTCAAAGCCCCTGGCTTCGGTGAGCGCCGCAAGTCGATGCTCCAAGACGTTGCCATCCTCACCGGTGGCCAAGTCATCTCCGAGGAGGTCGGCCTCAAGCTGGAGAACACCACCCTCGACCTGTTGGGCACGGCCCGCAAGGTCATCGTCACCAAGGACGACACCACCGTCATCGAGGGCGGCGGCAGCGAGGCTGACGTTTCGGGACGCATCGCCCAGCTCAAGCGCGAGGTCGAGGACAGCGACTCCGACTGGGATCGCGAGAAGCTCCAGGAGCGCCTGGCCAAGCTGTCCGGAGGCGTTGCCGTGGTCAAGGTCGGTGCCGCCACCGAGGTGGAGCTCAAGGAGAAGAAGCACCGCATCGAAGACGCCCTGTCGGCCACCCGGGCCGCCATCGAGGAGGGCATCGTGCCCGGTGGCGGCACCGCCCTCGTGCGGGCCCGCGCCTCCCTCGAGGACCTGGGCCTCACCGGCGACGAGGCCACCGGCGCCACCATCGTGCGCCGGGCCCTCTCAGCTCCGGCGCATTGGATCGCCACCAACGCCGGCATCGAGGGCGCCATCGCCATCCAACAGATCGAGCGGGAGACCGGCAATACCGGCCTCAACGCCCTCACCGGCGAGTTCGAGGATCTGGTCAAGGCGGGCGTCATCGACCCGGCCAAGGTGACCCGAGCGGCGCTGCAGAACGCAGCGTCGATCGCCAGCCTGTTGCTCACCACCGAGGCCCTCATCACCGACAAGCCGGCCGAGGACATTAAGCTTCCTGCCATGCACGGCATGGGTGCCCCCGGCGACATGAGCGGCGGCATGGGCGGCATGGGTGGCATGGGCGGCATGGGCTTCTAGGTCACCTCCGGAGTGGGCGGGTCCTGTCACCCAGCGGGACCCCTCCCACCCGGCCTCCGCTTCGCTCCGGGCCGGGCGGGCCCCTCCCCTAGGTGCCACCCGCCCACTCCTACCCCTTGTTCGTGCTGAAGAGCAGTTGAGACGACCGGCCCGTTGAGGGCCGGTCGTCTCGCGTGTGGTGAGGAATCCGGGTTTGTGTGCACGTCTGGTGCCTGGAGCATCACCTGTGCACACAAGGCGGTCGATCGGCTGGGCCAGCCGGGGGCGGGTAGTCTGGCCTCATGGACGAACGCCCGCCCCCTGATCCGTCCAAGCTGCTCGCTTCCTGGATGGAGTGGGAGAAGGGGGAGCAGCCCCCGGGCCGGGTGCTGGCCAACCTCAAGACAGGTGGCCTGCGCGAGGTGCTGGAGCAACTCGTTGCCGTCCAGCAGGAACAGATCGCCGGCTGAGCGCTCGACTTACGGTGGGCACTGAAGGCGGTCAGGGCGCCTGACGCCTGGACCTCGACTCCGGTGAGATCGGCCTCGGCGAGCCACCGCTTCAATCCCAGCCCCATGGCCGGCGGTAGGCTGGTCGTTTCCCAGTGGCGCGAGAGCTAGGGGCGAGACGTGGCGGAGATCGAGATCGGGATCGGCAAGTCGGGCCGGCGGGCCTACGGGTTCGACGACATCGCCATCGTGCCGAGCAGGCGCACGCGCGACCCCGAGGACGTCGACATCTCCTGGGAGATCGACGCCTTCCGCTTCGAGCTGCCCGTCATGGGGTCAGCCATGGATGGCGTCGTCAGCCCGGCCACGGCCATCGAGCTCGGTCGCCTGGGCGGGGTGGGCGTGCTCAACCTCGAAGGTCTCTGGACCCGCTACGAGGACCCCGAGCCGCTGTTCGAGGAGATCGCCGACCTGGCCACCGACAAGGCCACCTTACGCATGCAGGAGATCTACGCCGAGCCCATCAAGCCCGAGCTCATCGTGCCCCTCATCCGCCGGGTCAAGGAGGCCGGCGTCGTATCGTGCGCCTCGGTGACCCCCCAGCGCACGAAGGACTTCGCCCCCCACCTGCTCGAGGCCGAGCTCGACCTGCTGGTCATCCAGGGGACGGTGGTCTCCGCCGAGCACCTGTCCAAGACCGTCGAGCCGCTCAACCTCAAGCGCTTCGTGCGCGACCTGCCCATCCCCGTGGTGGTAGGCGGCTGCGCCTCCTACCAGGCGGCTCTGCACCTCATGCGTACCGGCGCCGCCGGGGTGCTGGTGGGCGTGGGCCCCGGCAACGCCTGCACCAGCCGGGGGGTGCTCGGCATTGGCGTGCCCCAGGCCACCGCCGTGGCCGACGCCAAGGGCGCCCGCATGCGCCATCTCGACGAGACCGGCGTCTACTGCCACGTCATCGCCGACGGCGGGATGAGCACCGGGGGTGACATCGCCAAGGCCATCGCCTGCGGCGCCGACGCCGTCATGGTCGGCTCGCCCCTCGCCGCCGCCGCCGAGGCCCCTGGTCACGGTCACCACTGGGGCATGGCCACCTTCCACCCCACGTTGCCGCGCGGCGCCCGGGTCAAGGTCGGGGTACGAGGGACGCTCGAGGAGATCCTGGTGGGCCCCGCCCGGGAGAACGACGGGCGCCTCAACCTCTTCGGCGCCCTGCGTACCTCCATGGCCACCTGCGGCTACGAGACGGTCAAGGAGTTCCAGAAGGCCGAGGTCATGGTCGCTCCCGCCCTCAAGACCGAGGGCAAGGAGCTGCAGCGTTCCCAGGGCATCGGCATGGGCCGCTTCGGGTGACCCGGCCCCAACCCCTTCTGGCAACAGGATCGGCTGGAGATCCGACCACTCGAGCGGCCAGAACGGTGGGCGTGGACGGGTGGGGAGTGGCCGGTGAGTGATTTCGACACCGTCCTGGTGGTCGACTTCGGGGCCCAGTACGCCCAGCTCATAGCCCGGCGGGTGCGTGAGGCCCACGTCTACAGCGAGATCGTTCCCCACGGGGTGACCGCCGCCGAGGTGGCGGAGCGGGCGCCGGCGGGGATCATCCTCAGCGGCGGGCCGAAGTCGGTCCACGTACCCGGAGCGCCCCAGCTCGATCCCGAGGTCTTCGAGCTCGGGATCCCCGTGCTCGGCATCTGCTACGGAGCCCAGCTGGTGGCCAGCCAGCTCGGCGGCGTGGTGGCCCAAACGGGGAGGGGCGAGTACGGGCGCACCGCCCTGGAGCGACTCGGGGACTCCCGGTTGCTCGACCTGGTGGGCGGCCAGACGGTGTG
>JBBSLT010000186.1:0-4955 GCA_038233555.1 Acidimicrobiales bacterium | reverse complement strand
GCCACCGTGCACCTCCACACCTGGCAAGGGTCCGAGGCCAGCACCGTCGGCGAGGTCGAGAAAGACGACGGCGCTGTCCACTTTCCCCCCGACCGAGGCCTGGTGCCCCGCACGAGCTGCGTCGTCGAGCAGCGCAGCCAGTCCGGCGTCGACCCGGCTATGGTCCACCCGATTCTCAGTGGTGGGGCGGCGGGGTGGGCTGCTCCGGTGGCATCGGAGGTTGCTCCGGTGGCGTCGTTGGCTGGGCGGCCACGCAGGGCTGGTTCACCGAGCCGAAGTCGTTGCCCTCCCAGATGTTGCTGCCGCACTGCGGGTTGACGTTCCCGTCGTAGCCGTCGTAGGCCCCGTTGCCGTGACCGGCGTTGCGAATCACCTCGTTCTCGGTCGGGCCAGGATTGTTGTTCCCCACTGCATCGATGCCGATGCCGTTGGTGGTGTTCTCGTCGGCCACGTTGTCGATGATGGAAGTGTGGGCGGCGGCCACCGGGTTGGCCACGGTGAACAGCCTGATCCCGTCGCCACGACCACTGGTGCCGTTGCGATGGCTCGAGTTGGCGGTGATCTGATTGTGCTCGTTGGGGGGGCTCCCGGCGCACTCGGGCTGGTTGGCCACGCTGATGCAGGTGGGCAGGACGACGATGCCATCGGCTCCGCTGCCCGTGACGGTGTTGCCCACCACCTTGTTGTGGTTGGCGGACGGGCCCTCGATGCGAATGCCCATGGCCTGGCGGCCGGCGCTGGGATCACCGATGTGCAACATGTTGTTGTCGGTGACCAGGTTTTCCAGGATCTCGTTTTGCTGCGACTCGCCCACCAGGGAGATCCCGCTGAACGGGCCGTTGCGCTGCACGGTGTTGCCTTGGATTCGGTTCTCGCTGGAGCCGTCGATGACGATGCCGTCTCCGAAGTCGCCCCCCACGGCCCCGACGTTGTCCCGGACGGTCAGATTCTGCACCATGTTGGCTCCGCCGCCGGCGATCACCACCCCGGCGCCGAAGTGCTGCACCGTGCCCTTGCGGACCGTCACCCCTCGCACCCCTCGCAACAGGATGCCGGGACCACCGCCGAGCGCATCGAGGTGGCCCGACACCGTGTGCCCTCCCAGATCGAGGGTGATGTTGTCGGCGGTGACCACCAGGGCAGGGCCACCCGCACAGATCAGGTCGCCGTCGAGGGTGGTGTCCTCGGAGATCTCCTGGCCGCACACCAGGGTGGGTATCTCGGCGATGGGTCCGTCGAAGCCCCCGGCCAACAGCATCTGCAAGGTGGATCTTGCTTCGTCCTTGGTCGGGTAGACGTGGCCGCCGTCGGTGGCCACCGTCTCACCATCCGACGCCTTGACCCGAAACCCCCAGGCACCGTTCTCATCCTTGTAAAGCTCGCCCGTACCAGCCATCGCAGGACACCTCCGCTCGGTAGGAATATGCCCTTAGAACATAGCCTGTCGGGTGGAAGCGGCCAGCAGGCTCAGTGGGGTCGCAGGCGCTGGCGTGGTCGTTCTCCGTCGATCACCAAGGTCTCGAGGGCGGGTCGGTTGACCTTGCCGATCTGCGTGCGGGGGATGCTCTCCACCAGGCATAGCTCGTCGGGAAGCTTGTGGCGGGCCAAACCGATGCCGAGAAAGCTCCGCAGCTCTTCAAGGTCGGGCGGGTCGTCGTCGTTGGGGAGGATGCAGGCGCAGGTTGCCTCGCCGAGCACCGGGTCGGGGGTGGCGATGACGGCGGCGTCGGCCACCTTCGGGTGGCGGACCATCGCCACCTCTACCTCACCGGGCGATACCTTCAGCCCGCCCCGGTTGACCACCTGCTTGAGACGGCCGAGAACGTACACCCGGCCCTCGGTGTCCATCCGACCGAGGTCGCCGGTGTGGTACCAACCGTCGGTCGCCACCGGTGGCCGGCGCCAATAGCGCACCGGCACCCTCGCCCCGAAGGCGATCTCGCCGATCTCACCCGGAGGTACGGGCGTGGCGTCGTCGGGATCGAGAATCGCTACCGTGCCGTCGGCTGCGGTTCCCTCCGGACCTTCGAACACCAAGTTGCCCACCGAGCCCTGCACGATGTCCTGGCGATCGGTGGTCTCAGTGGTGAAGCCCTCACTACAGCCGTACACGTAGAGCAACTCGACCCCCAGGCGGTCGTACACCTTCTCGACCAGGCCGGGGGGGAGGTTGGCGGCGGCCGAGATGACCCAGCGCAGGCTGGTGACGTCGTAGTCGCCGTTGTCGAGCTCGTTGGTGATGAGGGTGAGGTGGGTGGGCATGCCGGGAAGCACGGTCACCCGTTCCTCAGCGATGAGGCGCAGCGCCTGACGGGGCGAGAAGCGGTCCATGAGCACGATTCGACCCCCCCGCAGCAGGGCCAGCAGCGCGAGGCGCATCCCGAACACGTGAGAGACGGGCAGGTAGATCAGGTGCACGTCGTCGGGCCCGGGACGGAAGGCGTCGGTGAAGAACTGCATCTTCGACCAGTACACCGGCAGGCTCTCCATGACCCCCTTGGGCTTGCCGGTGGTCCCCGACGTCAGGAACAACACGGCGGTGTCGTCGGAACCGAGTAGTGGCTCTCCTGACGGGAGCTGACCCTGGCCTCCGTCGAAGAGCTCGGCCAAGTCGAGGTAGGGGAGGTCGATACCGCTCGGTTCCCAATCGTGGAAGATCATGCGGGTCTCGGGACACGACTTGGCCACCACATGCAGATCGGCCAGTGGGTCTTCCCGGTCGCGACGGGGGTGGTAGAGGAGGGCGGCGGCGTCGGTGTAATCGAGGAGCCAGGACAGCTCTTCGCCGGTCAGGTCGTTGTCGGCACCGACGTGGATGGCGCCACAGGCCCAGGCTGCCCCGATGGCCACGATGTGCTCCGGGCAATCGGGCAGTTGGCACACGATGCGGTCACCCGCCTTGATGCCGAGACGCTGGTACGACGCAGCCAACGTCCGCACCTTGTCGCCCAGCTCGGCGTAGGTGGTGGTCTGGCCGTGGTAGGTGATGGCAGGACGATCGGGCCATCGCCGGCAGGCGGCGTCGAGGCTGGGGGCGAGCAGGACGTCGCTCACGTTGGCGTTGTTGGAGCTTGACACGCTGCGTTGACTCAGTGCTCGCTGATCGCCTGGTCGACCACCTCGCACCCCGGCGATTGGTGGTCGGCGTGCTCGGCGTTGGCGTGGGCCCCCACCAAGGCGAGCAACTCCTCCTCCGACTCCGCTTCGAACACGGCGTTACAGCCGGGCACGACGTCGGCGCAGGCCATCTTGTAGGTCACGGTCTTCCTCCATCGAAGGTTTGTCGGTCCATGTCGGAACAATGCATCTTAGTCCTCTATCTGCGCCGGTTGACCTCCAGCAGCGTTGCCGCCCATAGGCATTGGTCCTTTCTGCGAGTCGAGTTCCCCGGCCCGGTGCCGGGACGATCCGCAATGCCACGGTGCTCGAGGTGATCCACGCCGAACGCTCGAACCGCTGATGCTCGACACCTCGGTGCTGGTGGCGGGTCTGATGACCAATCACGAGCACCAACGCCACCGAAGCTCTCCTCCTGGACGGGATCATCGGCGTCAGATGCGGGTGAAGAAGCGCCGGACTGAGGCGGCGACGGCCGGTGGATCCTCCAGGGGGCCAAGGTGACCCACGCCGGGTACGACCTCGGTGTGCACGTCGGGTAGTCGGGTGGCCTGAGCCTTGATCAAGTTGGGGCCAAAGGCCTCGGTCCCCTCGCCGCAGGCCAGCATCACCGGGCAGCGGACCTCGCCGAGGTGGGCGTAGGCGTCGTGGGCCGAGGCCATCTCGTGCACCAGGGCCTCGTGCTCGCCTCGGCACTTGAGCTCCACGTCGCCGCCGGGAAGGTCGGCGAAGCCGTGGTCGACGTAAGCCTGCAGCGCCGCTGGGTCGACGCCTGAGAACGGCGGCTTGGAGGCGTAGTTTTCGTAGGCCTCCTGGCGCGAGGCGAAGCGCTCCCGGCGCCGGCGGGCGCCCATCGCCATCCAGTTGTCGGGGTCCCGGCCGAGGGGCGGATCAGCGGTCAACACGGTGGGCTCGAAGCAGTAGAGGGCGGCGAAGGTGCCGGGTCGATTTTGCTCAGCCAGGAGCATCGCTGCTCCTCCCGAGGAGTGGCCCACGCCCAATGGGCGATCGAGGCCGAGGCCGTCGATCACGGCCAGGATGTCGAGAGCCAGGCCGCTCCAGGCGAAGTCGAGGCCGGCGGGGAGACCAGAGTCGCCATGTCCCCTGGCGTCGAGGGAGAAGCAGCGGAAGTCGTCGATCAGCTCGGCCGCGAGCGGCTGCCAGACCAGACCGTGCAGGCCGGTGGCGTGGGCCAGCACCAGAGGCCGTCCCCGACCACCGAGGTCGTGCACGGCGATGTCCACGCCGTCGGTGGTGGTGACTCGCGGCACCGCGTCAGCGGGGCCGAAGGCGTTCACGGGGCACGTCGCCGTCGACCACCAGAGACAGTAACGCCGTCCGGTCGAGCTTGCCGATGGAGGAGCGGGGGAGGCGCTCGAGAACGCACAGCTCGTCGGGCAGCTTGTGACGAGCCAGGGAGACGGCCAGGAAGTCGCGTACGTCGGCCAGCGTCGGACTGACCGATCCGACCGGTACCACGCAGGCGCAGATGGCCTCACCCAGGACCGGGTCGGGGCTGGGAACCACCGCGGCGTCGGCGACCCCCGGGTGGCGCACCAGCACCGCCTCCACCTCCCCCGAAGAGACCTTGAGCCCTCCCCGGTTGACCAGCTCGTTGCGCCGACCCAGGATGAAAAGTCGCCCGTCGCTGTCCTGACGACCGAGGTCGCCACTGTGGTACCAGCCGTGGCTCGCCGCCGGCGCCTCGTCCCAATAGCGCACCGGGGCATTGGCACCAAAGGCGATCTCGCCCAGCTCACCGGCGGGCAACGGGGTGTGCTGGTCAGGGTCGACCACCTGCATGGTCCCGGCCGGCGGGGTGTCAGTCGGGCCGTGGT
>JBBSLT010000185.1:0-4957 GCA_038233555.1 Acidimicrobiales bacterium | reverse complement strand
TCGAGGACGTAGGCCCGGCCGTCGTCGAGCGAAAGGAGCGGCACCGAACCTAGGCCAGCCGGTGGCGGCGCACGGTGTCGGCCAGGAACGGCCCGATCTCCGACGCCATGTCGTTCCGGGCCAGGGCGAGCTCGATGCTGGCCCGCAGGTGGTCGAGCGGCGTGCCCACGTCGTGACGCCCGTCGGTGAAGATCCACCCGTAGACCGGCTCGGTCTCGCCCAGCAGGGCAAGGGCGTCGGTGAGCTGGATCTCACCTCCCTTGCCCGGCTTCACCTTGGCCAGGGCGTCGAAGATGCCGGGGGAGAGCACGTAGCGCCCGGTGACGGCGAGGTCCGACGGAGCGTCGGCGGGATCGGGCTTCTCGACGATCTCGACGATGCGTACCAGGGCATCGTCGACCGCCTCGACCCGGGGACAGCCGTAGGCGGAGATCTCCTCGGGTGGCACCCGCTTGAGTGCCACCACCGAGCCACCGTGCTCGGCCTGGGCGGCCAGCATGCCCCGCAGCAGAGCGGCATCGTCGACCATGAGGTCGTCGGGCAACAGCACGGCGAAGGGGGCGTCGCCCACATGGTCGCCAGCCATCCCCACAGCGTGACCGAGCCCTCGGGCCTCGCCCTGGCGGACGTAGTGCACCCGGGCCAGCTCGGCCACGGCGTTGACCGCCTCCAGGGCCTCGGTCTTGCCCTTGGCTGCCAGTGCTGCCTCCAGCTCGGGCATGCGGTCGAAGTGGTCCTCGATGGCACTCTTGTTCCGGCTGGTCACGATCAGGACGTCGTCCAGACCGGCGGCCGCCGCCTCTTGGACCACGTACTGGATGGCGGGGCGGTCGAGGACGGCAAGCATCTCCTTCGGCTGGGCTTTGGTGGCGGGCAGGAACCGGGTTCCGAGCCCGGCGGCGGGAATGACGGCGGTCCGGACGCGTGCTGGCATCGTCAGCTCTCTTCAAGGTCGGGGGACGGGGGTTCGGCGGGCACCTGCGCCACGCACACCCGATTCTTGCCCGAACGCTTCGCTTGGTACAGCGCGGCGTCGGCGGCGGCGGTCAGCGTCGCCACCGTGGTGCCGTCGGCGGGGTGGCAGGCGACGCCGAGCGAGATGGTCAGGCGCACCGGACCGGCGCCGGTGACGATGGGATGGTCGGTCACGGCCGAGCGCACCTTCTCCACCACCTCGAGGGCGCCGGCGCAGTCCGTCCGGGGCAACAGGAGCAGGAACTCTTCACCTCCGTAGCGGGCCACCAGGTCGACCTGGCGGGTCGACGCCGACAGCCGATTGGCCACCTCCACCAGCACGGCATCGCCGGCCGGGTGGCCGTAGGCGTTGTTGATCTCGTTGAAGTCGTCCAGATCGATCATCACCAGGGCGAACTCCTCGCCGAAGCGGGCCGCCCGA
Source organism: Acidimicrobiales bacterium (assembly GCA_038233555.1). Lineage (GTDB taxonomy): Bacteria > Actinomycetota > Acidimicrobiia > Acidimicrobiales > CADCSY01 > JADDRA01. The sequence continues at coordinate 3,561 of JBBSLT010000185.1, read as the reverse complement.
TCCAGCTCCTCAGAGCAACGCAGATCGAGGTGGCGGCGATTCCACAGCCCGGTGAGGCCGTCGGTGATGGCCAGGCGGCGGGCCTCCTCGTGGGCGAAGGTCCGGTCGATCGAGGCCTGGGCCTGGCGGGCGAAGTCGCTGACGGTGGCCAGGTCGTCGGCGGAGAAGGGCCGGGCCCGCCCGTAGAGGCCGACCACCCCAAAGAGGTGGCCGGCGGCGTGCAGCGGGACCGCTAGGGCCGTCTTGCTGTCGGGCTCCGGGGGTACGGGGGCCGTGGGGCCGGCCGGCCAGCGGGCGGGCTCGCCGTGCTGGGCCACCCAGCCGGCCAGGCCCACGCCGTGGTCGAGGCGCGCCTCGAGCACCCCTCGGCTGCCTCGCTCCGCCTTGGCCACGAGGCTGGTCCGGGCCGCGGCGAAGAACACGGCGTGGTCGGCCTCGAGAATCGCCTGGGTGCTTTCCAGGACCACGTCGAGGAGCACCCGCCGGTCGTCGGAGGCCTCCAGGGTCTGGCCGAGGCGGGCCAGGGCCAGGCGGAACTCACGCCGGGAGTGCTCCAACTCCTCGACGTAGGAACTCACCTGCCCGGAGGTCCGCCAGGCCACCACGGCCACGAGCACCCCCGCCGCCGCCGCCACCAAGAAACCCGGCCGCAAGTTCTCGTCGATGCCGCCAGCTTGGATCGCCACCAAGGAGGCGAGCGGCAGGAGCACGACCGCGACCGCCACCAGCCTGAGGCGGCCCCAGACGCTCAGGGGGTCAGCGTCCGCAAGAGCCGCTGCCGCAGCCTGGGTCCCATGGCGCCCATGGTAGGAGGCGGGGTGAAGGCGGTACACTGACGGCCCGATCTGGCAGTCTTGCGGCGGAGGTCCGCCGGTCCCGGAGGTTCCACGTTGCCTACCTATGAATACGTTTGTCGGAGCTGCGACGCCCACCTCGAGGTCGTCCAGCGCTTCGACGACGAGTCGCTCACCGAGTGCCCGTCGTGCGCGGGCAGCCTGCGCAAGGTGTTCGGCAGCATCGGCATCGCCTTCAAGGGCAGCGGCTTCTACAAGAACGACAGCCGGAAGGTGGCCAAGTCGGGCAACGGCGCCGGGTCCAAGGGCACCGATGGCAGCAAGGAATCGGCCAAGGATGGCGCCAAGACGTCGGACGGCGGCGGGGGCAAGGAGTCCGGCTCGGGCTCCAAGGACGGTGCCTCCAAGGAGGCGGCGCCGGCGGCCAAGGAGTCGTCGGGTTCCAATCCGTCGAGCGCTTCGAGCTCCTCGTCGTCCAAGCCCTCGGCCCAGAAGAGCGCCTGACCTCACCCTTTTCGTAGGAGCCTTCAGAAGCCTAGAATTCACGCCGCGCTTCCCCCGCAGCTCTAGTCCCCTCTGCTGAGGAGCGCGCGTGTCCGCCACCGTCCTGCCCCGCCCGACGCCCCGGGCGATCCGTCCCCGTCCCCTGCTCGGCCGCCGGCCGTCTGTGTTCTGGCTCGCCGCCGTGGTCCTGGCCGCCCTCACCGGCTTGACCGTGGCCCGCCTCCTGGCCGACGCTCAGGCCGGTGCTGCCCGCTGGGGCCAGATGCGCCCCACCCTGGTGGCCACCACCGACCTCGCCGCCGGCGCCGTCGTCGGTCCGGGCGACACCGAGCTGCAGCAGTTGCCGGCGGCTCTGGTTCCCCCCGCCGGACTCGACCAGTTGGTCGACGGCCAGATGGTCGCCGCCCCCATCTTCCGGGGCGAGCCGGTGTCGGCCGAGCGCCTCGCCCCGGCCGGCCTGTCCCCGATGGCCGCCGCATTGGTGCCGGGTGCCCGGGGCATCGCCGTGCCCACCGGGGGAGCGGCCCTGCCCCTGGCGGTGGGGGACTTGGTCGACGTGCTCGTTACCTTTGCCCCCGACAGCGTGGGCGACGGCGAGCCCACCTTCCCCGTCGCCCGCTCGGCCTCGGTGATCGGCGTGGGCGAGGAGGCGGTCACCTTGGGGGTGAGCGAGGAGGAGGCGAGCCGGGTGGCCTTCGCCCTGACCGCCGGCGTGGTGACCCTCACCCTGACCGGTGGCGGGTAGAACCTCGCCGGCCGACCGGTTCGAGCCTGGGGCCGTGCTACGGCATAGTGGAGCGCCGGCCCACGGCCGGAAGTGACCTGTGAGCCCTCGCTCCAGGGACGAGCCAGGAGGTCGGATGGCGATCGACGTGCGTCGCGTGGCTTATGGCGAGCCGTCGGTCGCCCGCCCTTCGGGTCGTGAAACTCCCGGCGCCAGGTAGCTGGAACTAGCGTGGTGCAGATGGATCTCACGTCGGTCATCGAGACCCGCCCGGGTGTCCGCAGCGGCAAGCCCTGCTTCGTCGGCACCCGGATCGCCGTCTACGACGTCCTCGAGTACCTCGCCTCGGGGATGACCGCCGAGGAGATCGTCGCGGATTTTCCCGAGCTGACACCTGAACACGTCCGGGCCTCCATCGAGTTCGCGGCCCTTCGTGAACGGCGCCTCGCCACGGCGTGAGGCTTCTGTTCGACCAGAACCTGTCGAGGAACCTCGTGGGGCAGGTTCGAGACTTCTTCCCCGAGAGCCGGCACGTCACCGCGCTCGACCTCGACACCGCGTCTGATCGCGAGATCTGGGACCACGCCAGCGATCACGGATATGTAGTCGTCTCGAAGGACTCTGATTTCCGCCAGCTGGCCTTCCTGTACGGCCCTCCGCCGAAGGTTCTTTGGCTTCGGGTGGGCAACGCATCGACTGCGATGGTCCTCCAGGTCATCCTCGACCACGTGGAGGCCATCGAGGCGTTCGTGGTCAGCGAGGACGAGGCGCTTCTCGTCCTACCGGCGCTCTGAACCTGACCTAGCCGAAACCGGACGGCCACCTCTTCACCAGTCACATCGGAGGCAGTACGTCAAGAGCTCGGCGCCACCCTGTTCCTGGAGGCCGGCGCCGGCTCGGGCAAGACCACCTCGCTGGTCGAGCGGTTTGTGGCCCTCGTCGCCAGCGGCGTGACCGCCGACCGCATCGCCGCCGTCACCTTCACCGAGCGGGCCGCCATCGACCTGGTCGACCGGGTCCGAAAGGAGGTCGTCGCTGCGCTCGCCCGGTCGGCCCTCGCCTCGGGCCTGGTAAGGCGAGCCGCCGACCGCCCCCACTGGCGCAAGGTCTACGTGGGCTGCCCCTTCGGCGACGGGGTGCTGGAGGGCTTCGTCGACCTCATGTACCGCGACGACGACGGCCTGGTGGTGGTCGACTACAAGACCGACTCCTGGCGTGCGGACGCCGACCTCGGCTCCGTCCCGTAGCGGCGCTTGAGACGTTCAGCCGGCGGCAGCCGTGGTGGGCCGGACCTCTTCATCGACGGCCACATCGTCTGTGTCGAGCCAGACCTGCAACGCCTCGCGGGCGTGCGCCCGGGCTTCCTCCAGGGTCTCGCCGTAAGTGTGGCAGGCGTCAAGCGAAGGAAACTCGACGAGCCAGACGGCATCTGCCTCGTCGTACTCGAACACGGCTCTATGAGAAGACGGCATCGAAGTCCTCGGGCTCCAGGCACGGTCGGAGACTGCGGCGGATCGCTCCCATGGTACCGGCAGGTAT
>JBBSLT010000184.1:0-4981 GCA_038233555.1 Acidimicrobiales bacterium | reverse complement strand
GCCGTCATGCAGGACACCGACGGGCTGTACTACGTCACCCAGGACTTCGTCCAGCCCTCGGGAGCGACACCGCCACCTGCCGCCTCTCCGCCGCCGCCACCGCCGCCACCGCCACCTCCGCCCGGTGACGCCGGCCCGGCCTCGGCGCCGACCTCGATCGCGACCTCGGTCCCGGTCCCGGTTCCGGAGCCCGAGCGAGTGCCCGTCGCCGAGACGGTGGCCGACACCATTCCAGCCAGCTCGCCGGCCGGCGAGGAACCTGAGGTTGTCGAACAGAGCGACCCAGAGGCTGCCGATCCACCGACAAACCGCAGCTCCGAGCTGGCCTTCGGCGAGGTCGCCGGCCTCATCTCCGAGAGCCCGGCCTCGACACCTTCGGCCCGACGCTTCGGCCTGGTGACCCTGGCCTTGGTCCTGCTTGGCATCGGCCTCGCCGGCCAAGGGTGGTCTTACACCCATGGCCGCCGTGCCGGGCGCGGTACCACCGCCGTGTGAGTCCGGGGGGCCTGCCTCCCTCAGGGGCGACGCACGAGCTCGGTGAGCAACTGGGCGTAGTCGAGGAGGTGGCGGCTGCCGAGGAAGCGCTCGGACGCCCGTCGTCGAGCCGAGGTCCCGAGCCTGCGGGCAAGGTCGGCGTCGCCGAGGACCTTCACCAGGGCCGAGGCAAGCTCCTCGTGATCGGTCGGGTCGGCCAGGAGCAGCCCGCTCTCCCCGTCAACGATCTGGTCCTGGATGCCGCCCACGGCGCTGGCCACCACCGGCTTGGCCTTCCACATGGCCTCGGCGACGGTGAGGCCGAAGCCCTCGGCCAGGCTCTTTTGCACGACAACGGTGGCGTGGCGCTGGATGGCGTTGACGATGGCCGCGTTCTCCTCGACGTCGGCCATGGGCAGGCACACGAGCTGGATGCGGGCCCGAGCGGCGTGGGGAAGATCGCGCCAGGCCGCGAAGCACTCCTCGAGGACCTCGGCCCCCTCGGGATCGTCGGCCACGCCACTTACGTTGGGCCCCACCAGGGCCAGGTGCGCCGGCGTAGCCGTCACCACGTGTTCGGCAAAGCCCTCCATGAGCCCCTGCATGTCCTTGAGCCGATCCCAGCGCGACACCTGGACCACCAGGGGTGTCGTCACCTCGGGTGGCGGACCGGTGCGCACGATGTCAGCCAGGTGATCGACCCGTCCCGGCGAACCGTCTCGCCGCAGGAAGCCAGCCGGAGCCGGGTGACCGTCGGCCACCAGGCCGACGTGGCCCACGACGGTGCGCACCGTGTCGGGGTCGAGATCCTGGTTCTTGGGGGAGAAGGGGTCGATGGAGGGGGCGACGAGGCGCACCCGGTCGTCGCCTTCGAGCCAGTCGGGGATGTAGGCGGCCCGCGAGAACACGATGGCGGCGGCGTCGTCGAGGGAGGGCTGCAGAAACGCCCACGACCGGGCCACCAACTCGTTGGCCCGGTCGCTGCCGATGTGGCTGCGCCAGATCACCGTGGCCCCTGCCTCCACCATCGATTTCACCAGCCCGGCCGTCTGGGGGTCGTGCAGCACCACCACGTCGTCGGGACGCACCAGGGCCAGCAACTCCTCGGCGTTGGCTCGCAGCACCTCCTGGTAGTGGCGGTGTTCCCCGTCGCCCAGTGGACCACCGTCGCCGGCTTCGCCGTGGAAGCCGTTGTGGAGGCGCTTGGTGATGCGGAAGAACTCGGCGTCACCCTCGATCACCAGCCAGCGGGCGTCGATCCCCTCGCCCCGGGCGTAGGCCAGCAGCGGCTGAAGCATCTCGGCCACTCCCCCGCCGGCGGCGGTTGAATTGACGTTCCACACGCTGGCCGAGCCGAGCAGATCGCGAACGGACGAGGCGGCGTCGGCCAGGCGCTGCATCTGCTCAGGGCCGACCACCGGAGCGAAGCGTTGAGGGGACAGCGCCCCGATGGAGACCTCCTGCACGATGGGACGTGTACCCGTTCGTGCTGGGGCTACCCTCGCCCTGGTGGACCCAGCCTCGCGCCCACTCGCCGTGGTCGACATCGACGGGGTGCTGGCCGATGTCGGCCACCGGCTCCATTTCCTCGACCGTCGCCCCAAGGACTGGAAGGGCTTCTTCGCCGCCGCCCGCACCGATCCCGACCACCCCGAGGGCATTGCCCTCGTCGGCGAGTTGGCCGTCGACCACGACATCGTGCTCCTGACCGGGCGGCCGGAGGGGTGCCGGGCGGACACCGAGACATGGCTGGGCGACCACGGTGTCGGCTACGAGCTGCTGGTGATGCGTCCCACCGGCAACCGCCGTCCGGCGGCCGAGGTCAAGGTCGGCCTGTTAACGGTCCTGGCTCGGGACCGCTCGGTAGCGGTGCTAGTCGACGACGACGAGGCCGTGGTGGAGGCGGCGGCCAGCGCCGGCTACCCCGTTCGCCTGGCCCATTGGGGACGACCGAGCGAGAGCCTGGAGCGGGCCCAAGAGGTCGAGGGCCGCACCTAGGAGGCGCTTCCTCGGGAGGCGCTACTCCGGAAGGAGGCCGTGGGCGAGGACGGGCTGATCGGAGGAGATGACGCCGGGCTCGGCCTCCTCGGTGAGGGCCACGCCCACCAGCTGGTCCGACACCTCGAAGGGCACCACCTGGGGATCGGGACCGAGGGGACCGAGCGAGAGCCGACGGTCGCCGACATCGCCCCAAAGCTGGTAGGTGCGGCCCTCATCTAGTCGTGGGAGGTCGGATGCCCACAGGTAGCCCACGCCGTCCTCGGTGATCACCGCCTGGGCATCGATCTGCCCGTCGAAGGACTGGAGCTCGACCTGCTCCGATCCGGCGGAGGCCTCGGCCGCCTGGTAGGCCCGCTCGAGGGCGTCGACGGAGAGCAGCGCCGCCATCTCGTCGAGACGCTGATCCTGCTGGGCCATCTGGATGCCGAGCACCACGATGACGGCGGCGGCCGCCGCCATGACCGCACCGGCGGCACGGGTCCGCCATGCTCGATGACGGGCGAGATCGGCGACGGGTCCGGCCCCTCCGGCGCCGGCGGGCGCCACCGGAGGGAGGAACGGCAGGGCCGGGGCCGAGTCGATGTCGGGGGCGTGGCCCTCCAAGGACTGGGCGATGCGGTCCCAGAGGCCTTCGGGGGCCGCCGCGCCCGAATGCGCCAGCAGGGCGGCCACCTCCCGGTACTCCTCGACCTCGCCCCGGCACCGGGCGCAGGTGGGTAGGTGGCGCTCGAGAGCATCGCTCTCGTCGGCCTCCAGGGCGTCGAGGGCGTAGACGCCGAGCAGCTCCTCGAGCTCGCGGTGGCCGAGGTCGGTCTTCACCCCACGCCTCCGACACCGGCATCGGCCAGTCCCCGACGCATCCGGCGCAGTCCGGCGCGGATGCGGCTCTTGACCGTGCCCTCGGGCTGGTCGAGCAGCGCCGCCACCTCGCGGTAGGTGTGGCCCCCGAGGTAGGCCAGCTCGATGGCCCGGCGCTCTTCGAGGGGCAGCTCGGCGATGGCCTCACGGACGTGGTCGGCCACGGCCAGGTCCCAGACCTCGTGCTCGATGTCGTAGCCCGCCTCGGCCTGCTGGCGGTGCTCCTTGAGCTCGCGAGCGCGACGGGACTGCTCCGAGCGGATGAGATCGACCGAGCGGCCGTGGCACTGGGCCAGGAGATAGGACCGCAGCGAACCCCGCTCAGGGTCGAACTTCTCGGGCGCGTCCCAGATGCGCAGGAACACCTCCTGGACGACCTCCTCGGCCAGCGTGTGGTCGGCCAGCAGGCGCCTAGCCAAGGCGAAGACGGCACCGGCGTGACGGCGGTAGGCCTCAGCCAACCCATCCTGGCGCCACCGGGCGATGGCCACGACGAGGGATGCATCGCTGGCAAGGGTCAGATCGTGTACTTGGGCCATACGTTCGCTGTTCGACACTGCCGACCCTTTCGGATGGCCCGGCCGGCCACCAATGCGCTCCCCCGCTGGCTGGGATGCTAGTCGTTGCGGAAGTATGATCGAACCATGGCCACCGCCCTGGAGATCGTCCCGTCCGTGCTCCCCGCCGACTTCTCCCGCCTGGGCGAAGAAGCGATGGCCCTGGAGAAGGCCGGAGTCGACCGTATCCAGTGGGACGTGATGGACGGCAACTTCGTCCCCAACCTCACCTTTGGTCCCGACGTCATCGCCGCCGTGCGACCGCACGTCAGCGTTCCCTTCGAGGCCCACCTCATGGTGAACAACCCCGACGAGCTCCTGGGTCGCTACGTGGAGGCGGGCTGTGAGTGGCTGCTCGTCCATGCCGAGTCCACCATGCACCTTCACCGCACCCTCTCCCGGGTCACCGAGCTCGGGGCCCGGGCCGCCGTCGCCCTCAACCCCTCCACCCCGGCCGAGTCCGTCCGTCACGTCCTCGACCTGGTCGACATGGTGCTGGTGATGACGGTCAACCCCGGCTTCGGGGGCCAGGCCTACATCGCCTCCATGGAGCCCAAGGTGGCCGAGATCGCGGCCATGGTGGCCGCCAGCGGGCGCGACATCGACATCCAGGTCGACGGAGGCATCAGCCCGTCGACGGTGGCCGGGGCAGCAGCCGCCGGCGCCAACATCCTCGTCGCCGGCAGCGCTCTCTACAAGGACCCCGAGGGCCTGGAGCACGCCGTGTCCGACCTCCGGGCCCGCGCCGAGGCCGCCTATCGCCGCCCCGGTTCAGCCGCCGCCTGACACCCAACCCGGGGTCCGGCTACGTCGCGACGGGTGCGGTCTGTCCTCGGTGCAGGGTGATGAGGCTGCCGGCCAGCATGACCTCGACTTGGCGGGTGGAGAGGTGGTGCTCGACGGCGAAGGTAGCCCCCGTGCTCCGGTTCTCGACCACCAGTGGCGAACCCGCCCTGACCCGCTCCGCCACCCCCGGGAGGTGCAGCTCGTGGTCGGCGGCGACGGCGTCGTAGTCGCCGGGATCGGCGAAGGTGAGCGCCAGCACGCCGAAGTTGACGAGGTTCTGGCGGTGGATGCGGGCGAAGGAACGG
>JBBSLT010000183.1:0-4981 GCA_038233555.1 Acidimicrobiales bacterium | reverse complement strand
TGCGCTCGGCCCGGACCCGGGCCGACTCGAGGATCTCGTCGCCCTCCCGCTGCACCTTGGCCAGGAACTCCTGGCGCTCGCGCAGCAGCCAGCGGGCCGCCCGTAGCTCCTCGGGTAGGCGGGCAACGGCCTCTTCGACCAACTCCAGTACCTCGTCCCGATTGACCATGACCGACGCCGACAGCGGCATGGGCCGGGCGTTGCCGACGAGGTCGGCGACCCTGCTCAGAAGGGTTTCGACGTCGGCTGCGGCCGAGGGTGCGGGACCGTTGTCCTGATCGACGCTGCCCATGGTGCGTATCCTTTCAGATCCGGTACTTGTGGTGGAGGCACTTGGCCACGGCGCCGGGAACCATGGAGTCGACGTCGCCTCCCAAACGCACGATCTCGCGGATGTACTTTGAGGCGATGTAGGAGTTGGTCGAGGCCGTCGGGACGAAGAGGGTCTGTACCCCAGAGATAGCAAGGTTCATCTGGGCCTGCGCCATCTCGCTCTCGAAGTCAGACGGTGCCCGCAGGCCCCGGATGATCATGTCGGCCCCGAGCTTCTCCGCCAACTCCACCACCAGGGTGGCAAAGGGCACGACCACCACGTTCGCCAAGTCGCGGAGAGCCTCTTCGATCACCGAGGTGCGCTCCTCGAGCTCGAGCAGCGGCGCTCCCTTGGCCGGGTTGTGCCAGGCGGCCACCACCACCTCGTCGAAGAGGCCAGCCACGGTATGCACGAGCTCGAGGTGCCCGTTGTGGAAGGGGTCGAACGACCCGGGATAAAGGACTCTCATCGCCGTCACCTCCAGGCATCTCACCGGCGCCGGGCGAGAGCCACCACCGTAGCCCCGTAGCGCTTCGACCGCAGCACCTCCCAACCTGGCCCCACCTCGATCGTCCGATCGGACTCGAGCACCACCAGCTCGGCGTCGACGGCGGCGAGGAGGCCTTCCCAGGCCTCGTTGCCGAAGCGGTACGGGGGATCGAGCAACGCCACGTCGACACGCTTACGGTCCTCGCCCAGGTAGCGCAGGGCCTCGGCCCGCACGACCCATCCCGAGGCGGCCAGCCCGGTGGCGGCGAGGTTGGCCCGGACCACATCGAGGGCCCGAGGGTCGTCGTCGACGAAGGTGGCCCGGGACGCCCCCCGGGACAAAGCCTCGATGCCCAGCGCTCCTGAGCCGGCGAACAGGTCGAGCACCTCGGCCCCCCGCAGTGCTCCCAGGCTGTCGAGGGCGTTGAAGGTCGCCTCCCGCACCCGATCCCCGGTGGGGCGGGTGGAGCGCCCCGGAGGCGCCATCAGCCGCCGACCCCTCGCCGTCCCCGCCACCACCCTCACCCCGCCCTCAGCTCTTGAACAGAAACTCGGTGCGTTCGGCCTCGGCGTCGTCTCCCTCGGGACCAACCAGCAGCTCCACCTCCTCGACCAACAGGGGATGCGACCCGAGGCCGCCCTCGCCGTCCGCCAGCTCGAAGGCCACCTCCCGGGCGCGCACCACCCAGTCTCGATCCCGGCGCAGCGAGGCCAGGCGCAAGTCGTTACGACCCTTTTGCTGTGCGCCCATGAGCGTCCCCTCGCCCCGCAGGTCGAGGTCGACCTCGGCCAGCTCAAACCCGTCGGTGCTGCGCTCCAGCGCCACCAGCCGGGCCTCCGCCTCGGGCGTGGCCCGCTCCTCGTCGGCCAGCAGGTGGCACCACGACGTCGCCTGGCCCCGGCCGACCCGGCCCCGAAGCTGGTGCAGTTGCGCCAGGCCGAAGCGGTCGGCGTCGATCACCGCCATGACCGTGGCGTTGGGGACGTCGACGCCGACCTCGATAACGGTGGTGGCCACCAACACGTCGAGGTCACCGGACCGAAAGGCGGCCATGGTCGCCTCCTTGTCCTTGGGAGCCATGCGCCCGTGCAACAGGCCGAGGCGCAGGCTGGCCAGCTCCCCTTCGTCCAGGCGATGGAAGGTCTCCTCGGCCGAGCGGACCTGCAGGGTGTCGGATTCCTCGATGAGGGGACAGACCACATAGGCCTGGTGACCGGCCTCCACCTCGGCCCTCACCCGCTGCCATGCCTGGGCCTCCTCGGCGGTGGTACGGGCCCAGGAGGTGGCGACGGGACTGCGCCCGGGAGGCAGCTCGTCGAGGACGCTGACGTCGAGGTCTCCGTAGACGGTCATGGCCGCGGTGCGGGGGATGGGCGTAGCCGTCATGACCAGGACGTCGGGGACCGCCGCCCCCTTGGCCCGCAGCGCCGCCCGCTGCTCCACCCCGAAGCGGTGCTGCTCGTCGATCACGGCCACGCCGAGGGACCGGAAGGACACCCGGTCCTGGATGAGGGCATGGGTGCCCACGGCCACGTCGACCTCTCCGGCGGCCAGGGCGGCGCCGACGCGGGCCCGCTCGGCGGCGCCGACGCGCGACGTCAACAGCTCGACGCGCACCGGGCGCTCGCCGAAGAGGTTGTCGCCCTCTCGGGCCAGGGTGAGGCCTTCGAGCAGACCGCGCAAGGCAAGGTGATGCTGTTCGGCCAGGACCTCGGTGGGCGCCATGAAGGCGCCCTGGTGGCCTCCCTCGACCGCGACCAGCAGCGCGGTCAGGGCCACGAGGGTCTTGCCCGAACCCACGTCTCCCTGGAGGAGGCGGTGCATGGGCACGGGGGCGGAGAGGTCGTCGCCGATCTCGCCGATCGCCCGGCGCTGGGCCCCGGTGAGGGCGAAGGGCAGCTTCTGGTGGAAGCGGGCGACCAGGTCACCGACCTTGGAGTGGGCGATCCCCCCGGCAGCCGCCTCCAGCTCCCGTTTGCGTCGCACCAACACCACCTGGATGCGCAACAGCTCGTCGAAGACCAGCCGCGTCCGGGCCCGGCGGCGGTCGTCGGCCGACTCGGGCAGATGGATGCCGCGCAGGGCAACGGTGCGCTCGACCAGGTCGAGGCGCCGGCGCACGTCGTCGGGAACCGGGTCAGCGAAGGTGCCGGCTCGCTCCAGCGCCTCCTCGATCCACGCCCCCAGCTCCCAGGTGGAGAGGCCGGCCTTCTCCGACTGGGGATAGACAGGGATGATCCGCCCGGTGCGGTCGCCCACCAGGTCGACGACAGGGTTGGTCATGCGCCGTCGCCCCTGGAACTCGTCCAGCTTGCCGAAGAAGACCGCGTTGGTCCCCGAGACGAGCTGGCCGGCCCGCCATGCCTGGTTGAAGAAGGTGCACCGCAGATACCCAGAGCCGTCGGTGACGTCCACTTCGACCAGACTGCGGCGGTTGCGGGTGCGCCGGGCCTGGACCCGCCGCACCTTGCCCAGCACCATGGCCTCCTCGCCGAGGGCCAGCTCGGCGATCCGGGCCTGGCGGGTGCGGTCGATGTAGCGCCGCGGGTAGTGCATCACCAGGTCGGCCACCGTGGTGACACCGAAGATGGCCAGGCCGTCGGCCTTCTTCGGCCCCACCCCGGTGAGGGTCGTCACCGGGATGCCGGCCAGCTGGCTCAGGCGCCGCACGAACTGCCTCCCAACGGCTATTCGATGCCCACGAGGTAGGGGTAGAGCGGCTGGCCGCCGCCGTGGACCTCGACCTCGGCATCGGGGCGGTGCTCGGCCAGCCAGGCCCTGATCACCTCCGTGTCCTCGGGTCGGGCCTGGTCTCCTTCGATCAGGGTGACGAGCTCGTGGGAGTCGCCGACCAAGGCGTCGAGCAGGCCAATGGCCGCCCCGGCCACGTCGGCGGCGTAGGCGGCGATGCCACCTGGGCCGAGGCCGATCCAGTCGCCCTCAGCGATGGGGCCGACGCTGGAGCCGAAGGCCCGCACCGCCTGGGTCACCTCGCCCGCCACCAGGCCCTCGGTGGCCGCCACCATGGCCTTGGCGTTGTCGTCCGCGCCCTGGCTGGGGTCGAACGCCACCAGGGCGGCCAGCCCGGAGTTGACCTCGGTGGTGGCTACCACCCGGACCGACTTGGTGGTAAGGGCGTCGACCTGCTCAGCCACGGCCACGATGTTGGCGTTGTTGGGCAGGATCACCACCTGGTCGGCCCGACAGTCCTCCACCGCCGCCAGCAACTCTGCGGTCGAGGGGTTCATGGACTGGCCTCCGGAGACCACGGTGCCAGCACCGTGGGTCTCGAAGAGCGCTCTGAGGCCCTTGCCGCTGGCCACCGCCACCACCTCCGTAATTGCTTCCGACTCGCCGGGGCCGGCGGCGCCGGGCGAGGCGTCGCGCACCCAGCGCTCTTCCTCCACCTCTTCGCTCAGGTCGGTCACCCGGATCTGGCGGGGGCGCCCGGCGACGATGCCGGCCTCGATGGCGGCTCCGATGTCGTCGGTGTGGATGTGGCAGTTCCAGAGACCGTCGCCCCCCACCACCACGATCGAGTCACCGATGCCGGCCCAGTCGTGGCGCAAGGCGCCCACGGCCTCCTCGTCCGCGTCGAGCAGGTACATGACCTCATAGCGCAGGTCGGCGAGGTCTCCGCCCGCCGGCGGGTGCTCGCCACTGGCGGCGGCGGCCGGGGCCGGACCGGTGATGGCGGCCGGCTCGGGCAGCGGTCGGGCTGACACCACGCACAGTGCTGCGTCGAGCAGCAGCAAGAAGCCGGTGCCGCCGGCGTCGACCACGCCGGCCTGGCGCAAGACGTCGAGCAGCTCGGGCGTGCGCTGGAGGGCCGCAGCTCCTCGGGCCAGGGCGGCTTCGAGGACCCCAGCGAGGGTGGCCCCGCCGGCCGCCGCAGCCTCGGCTGCCGCCTCAGAGGCCTCGCGCACCACGGTGAGGATCGTGCCCTCCACCGGCCGGCCGACGGCCTGGTAGGCACCCTCGGTGGCCGCCGCCAGCCCCCGGGCGAAGGCGGGACCATCTACCTCCTCCACGTCGGCGAAGGTGGTGGTCAGGCCCCGCAGGATCTGACAGAGGATCACCCCGGAGTTGCCCCGGGCCCCCATGAGCGAGCCGTGGGCGATGGCTTTGCAGACCGAGGCCATGTCGCTCGTCGCCATGTCGCTCGTCGCCCCGTCGAG
>JBBSLT010000182.1:0-4984 GCA_038233555.1 Acidimicrobiales bacterium | reverse complement strand
GCGTCGCTCGCCTGCCGTCTCTATCCGGATGGCGACAAGCTCGACGGAGCACCGACGGTGGCCGCGTTGATCGATGCGCTGTCGACGCAGGGCGGTGGAGCCTCCTCCTGAGCCGGGCGGCCGCCGAGCGTCGTCAGGCGCTGGCGGACCCCGGGGGTCCGTGCTCGACGAGCTCCTGACCGAACGCCCGGAGCCGGTCGAGTGCGGCGGGATCCGGCGACTCCCCGCGGTCGGCCAGGAACTGCTTGATCTCGGCGCACACGTCGAGCTCGAGGCCGCAACGCCGGCATGCGCGCAGGTGCCGCTTGATCCGGCGGGCCGAGAGGTCGTCGAGCTCCCGGTCGAGGTACTCCTGCAGCCGCTCGGCGACGACGTGGCAGGGCATGGCGGGGCGAAGCCACTCGAACGGCGTGCGACGGTTCATGTCGTGCTCCTGGGGGCGGCCGGCGCCAGCGAGGTGGTCGCGGATCCTCGTTGCCCGTCACGATGCAGCCGCCGACCCGGCCGTAGTACTTGGTACTGGCCGGCGTGGTTGAGCTCTGCGGAGTTGCCGTAGAGACGCTCGATCACCCGGGTGCACACCGAGGCTCTCGGCCAACATCGGGTGCCGAGGGCTGCTGGTCCATGCCGAGGCGCCCGAAGCCCGAGACTTCTACCCCCACCTCGTGCCCGAGTTCGAGCAGAGCCCCACCGACGACCTGCATCTGGTGCTGCTCATGAAGGACATTCGCCGGACCCTCCGACGTTGACCTCGCTCCGACGCTTCGTCGACGCCGACGGCGCGACCAACACTATTCGCCGAGCAGCGGTGCAACTCGGACTCGATCTCGAAGTACCGGCTCAGGTCGGCCTGCGTTCGCAGATCGACATGGTCCAAGTCTCGCAGGTCGACCGCTTCGAAGCTACGACGTCTCCTCGTCAACACTTCATCTCGTGTCCCACACTTTCGATCATCGCCCGGTCCTTGCCGAAAAGCGAGCAACACGGGCGGAGGCGCGGTAGCCCAGCAACCAGTGACGGGGGAACCGCACGCCTCCGGTAGCTTCGCCATCGTGGGGCGGGCAACGATCTACGGCGGCGACAACCAGCGGGCCGACCACGATCTACGCCGATTTCCGAGGGTGATCCGCAGCTCACTCGCACTGGTTTGGCACGCCGGACGCCGGCAGTTCCTGAATGCCATCGCCCTCCAGGTGGTGGCCGGTGTGGGCATCGCCGTACAGCTCCTCGTCGGCAGCCGTGTGCTGGCCACCATCCTGGAGGCCGACCAGCTCGACCGCGGCTTCGACGACGTCATCCCCGGCCTCATGGCCCTGCTGCTGGTCACTGCCGTCCTTGGCTTCGTCAGCTCGGCCCAGGCCGTGGTGGCCGGACTGCTCGGCGAGCTCACCGGTCGCCATGCCGTCGCCCGCTTGCTCGACATCGCCGCCCTCGTCGATCTCGAGGCCTACGAGAGCCCCGACTTCCATGACCGCCTGCAGCGAGCCCGCCTGGCCGCCATGGGTCGTCCCCAGTCGATGGCCCTGGACCTCACCCGCCTGCTCGGGTCGCTCATCGGCGTGGCCGGGCTCCTCGTCGCCCTGGCTGCCCTGCAGCCGCTGGTGCTGCCCGTGATCGTCGTCGCCTACGTGCCGCTGTGGCTGGCCACCGCCCGCAACGGGCGTGACGTGTACCGGCTGCACTGGGGGCGGACCCCGAGGGAACGGGAGCGCCGGTATCTCGACCAGGCGCTCACCGGCAAGGACCTGGCCCAGGAGCTACGGGCCTTCGCGCTGGCGCCCTACCTGCGCCGCCGTTGGGAGCAGATCTACGACGAACGCATCGCCGACCTCCGGGACATCAACCGCAAGCGGTTGCGGCGGTCGCTCTTCGCCAGCATCTCCGGCTCGGTGTTGGGGGCGGCCAGCATCGCCCTGCTTGTAGGTCTGCTCCTGGCCGACCGCATGTCGGTGGCGGCCGCTGTGGCTGCGGCCGTGGCCGTGCAGCAGCTGAACGGGCGCCTAGGCACGATCGCCGCCAGCGCTGGACTGCTTTTCGAGCACTCGCTGTTCATCAACGACTACGACTCCTTCCTCGAGCTGGCTCCGGTCGTCCAGGCGGCTCGCCCCCGGGGCCCGGCTCCAGCCGGTTTCGAGCTGCTCTCGGTCGAGCACCTCTCGTTCTCCTATCCCCAGACCGAGACGGTCGCCTTGTCCGACGTCTCCCTGGAGATCCGACGGGGCGACGTCGTGGCCCTCGTGGGCGAGAACGGTTCGGGCAAGACGACGCTGGCCAAGCTGCTCTGCCACCTCTATGCCCCCACCGGCGGGCGCATCCTCTGGGACGGCGTGGACACCGCCGACTCCGACCCGGCCGCCCTACGCCGCCACGTCGCGGTGATCTTCCAGGACTTCGCCCGCTACTGGCTGAGCGCTCGGGAGAACATCGGCGCCGGCGACCACGAGCGGGTCGACGACCTGGACGCCATCCGGGATGCCGCCCGTCAGTCGGGGGCGGACGACTTCCTCCACGCCCTACCCGGGGAGTACGAAGCGCTGCTCGGGCGCCAGTTCGCCGGCGGCCACGAGCTCTCGATCGGGCAGTGGCAGCGGGTGGCGCTGGCTCGGGCCTTCTTCCGGGGAGCACCGCTGGTCATCCTCGACGAGCCCACCGCCGCCCTCGACCCCCGAGCCGAGCACGCCCTGTTCGAGAGGATCCGGGCCATGGCCTCCGGCCGGACGGTGCTGCTGATCTCGCATCGGTTCTCGAGCGTGCGCTCGGCCGATCGGATCTTCGTCTTGGACCAGGGCCGGCTGGTCGAGCAGGGCACCCACGACGAGCTCGTGGCCGCCGGCGGCCGCTATGGCGAGCTGTTCGCCCTGCAGGCCTCGGCCTACGGCGCCCTTCGGTGAGTTCGGCCCTCTCGGCCCGTCTGTAGTTGGACGGCCGGAAGAGGAGGTGCATCGGTGGGCGAGGACGAGCCGAGGAGGTGATGGAGCCCCGAGATCCGTTCGCCTGAAACCTCCACCACCTGGAGGGCGAAGGGCTCGAGGACTCCCGACCCCGTGGGCTTGTAGCTCCCACCAGAAGGGCAGCCACCTCGCTGGCCTGCCAGCGCAGGACCTCGCACAGGATCAACACCGCCCGCTGCCGGGGCGGAAGGTGCTGGAGGGCAGCCACGAAGGCCAGGCGGATCGTCTCGGGGGCCTCGGCCACGGCGACGGATCGCCATCGGTCGGCAGGACCCGCGCATCTTGCACCGGCTGGATCCAGGCGTTCTCGGGCAGAAAACACTAGAGGCTGCGGTGGCCTGGCGGTATCCCTCAGAATGGAGAGGTGAACATCGCCGGGATCAGCTGGGGAACGCCTTCTTCCCGGGATCGCAACCGCCTCCTCACTGCTGCCCGCCGCTCCGCCCTCACCTACGACCACGAAGGCTCGACCCTTGATCCCGCCCGTTGGAGTGCGGCGGACGTGCGCATGCATCACCTCGACGTGGGAACAGGCGCCGCCGACTTCGCCGCCGCTCGAACAGCGCTGCGAACCTGGGTCCCCCAGCGGGGCATCTCGGCTTCGGTCGAACCCGACGGTCAGCCGGTCGAGCCGGGCGCCGCCGTGCTCGTCGTCCTGCGCTACGGGTCGTGGAGCGTGGTGGCACCCAACCGGATCGTCACCGTCATCGACGAGCCGCGGTACTTCGCCTTCGCCTACGGAACCCTCCCTGGTCACCAGGCGCAAGGTGAGGAAAGCTTCGCCGTCGAGCACCGGGCTGATGACACGGTGTGGGCCACGATCCGAGTGCAGGCCACCACCGCCACGCTTCTGGCTCGGCTGGGGACGCCGATCGTGAAGTGGTTGCAGGAGGCGGCGCTGCGCAAGTACCTGGCCGCCGTCGCCGCCCACGTGGAAGCCGAGCGGATGGCTCGTCCCGTCGACGGAAGCCAGCGATGATCCCGTCGCCCGAGCACGGAAGGGTCGGCGTTTGTTACCGTTGCCTTCGTCAGTCTGCAACAGTATGACTATTGGGTTTCCAGCCGGCTCGGGAAGTCGGCGGGGACGGCCGTGGATTTTCGTTCCCAAGGAGGCGCGTGGGAGTACCGGAAAAGACAAGAGGGCGGGCGGTGCGGATCATGGCAGTCGCCGTGATCCTGGCCACCGTCTCCCCGGTCCCCGGTGCCGGCGCCTCCGAAGCACCCAACCCCCGCCAGGAGCGGGAGCGGGTGCGCTCTGAGCAGGCTGCTGTCGCCAGCGAGGTCGATGCCCTCAAGGCGACCAACGAAGAGGTGGGTACCGCATTGACCGACCTGGAGGCCAACGTGGCCGGCCAGCAGGCGCTGCTCGCCGACGCCCGTCGTGCCGCCGACCAGGCCGCCGCAAGCCTGGCTGGCGCCCAGCGCGAGGAGCAGCGGGCGAGGGACGACATCACCGAGCTCGAATCCATGGTGCGCGAGATCGCCATCGAGGAGTACATGCGACCCAGCACCGTCGATCCGATGGTGGTCCTTTCGGCCGACTCGGTGGCCGACGCATCACGGCGCAGCGCCCTGCTCGACTTCCGCTCCCAGCGCGACGCCGAGATCTTGGATCAGCTGCGGGCCGCCCGCGAAGACGTGGAAGCACGTCGTGTGGAGGCGGAGCGGGCCACGGCCCGGGCCGAGCAAGAACGGGCGGAGGTGGCTGGGCGCGTCGATCAGTTCGAACAGGCACGAGATCAACAAGCCGAGTTCGCGGCGTCGGTCGAACAGCGCCTCGACGCCACGCTGGCCGAGTCGGCGGCTCTGGCCGACCTCGATGCCGAACTGGCGGGACAAATCGCCGCTGACCAGGAGCGCATCGCCGCCCAGCTTCGAGCCACGCAGGCCGCCCGAGCTAGATCCGCCCCCGAGGCCGTCAGCTCGTCGGGTGCCAGCTCGTCGGGTGCCAGCTCGTCGGGTGCCAGCTCGTCGGGTGCCAGCTCGTCGGGTGCCAGCTCGTCGGGTGCCAGCTCGTCGGGTGCCAGCTCGTC
>JBBSLT010000181.1:0-4987 GCA_038233555.1 Acidimicrobiales bacterium | reverse complement strand
TGGTCGAAGAGGCCGTTGCCCGCCTACCCGAGGAGCTACGGGCGGCCCGCTGGCTGCTGCGCGAGCGCCAGGAGTTCCTGGCCAAGGTGCAGCGGGAGGGCGACGAGATCCTCGAGTCGGCCCGGGTCCGGGCCGAGCGCATGGTGCAACGCACTGAGGTGGTGCGCTCCGCCCAGCAGGAGGCCAGGCGCACCATCGACGAAGCCGATGCCGAGGCCCGGCGCCTACGGCATGAGGCCGAGGACTTCTGCGACCAGAGGCTGGCCCAGTTCGAGATCGTCCTCGACCGCACCACCAAGACGGTCCAGGCCGGCCGAGCCCGCCTCCAGGCGTCCATCCCCGAGGAAGAGGTCGAGCCCATCCTCGACGAGGCCGGCATCGACGCCGAGTTCTACGACCAGGACTCTTGATGCCCCGGGACGTCCTTACCCTCGGGGTGGCCGACCTCCTGTCCCGCCCGAGCCGCCGTCGTGAGGAGCACCTGGAGGTCGAGGTCGGTGACTTGACCGTGGTCGGCAGCTTGGTGGCCGAGGGCGAGGCGCTGAAGATCGACCTCCTGCTCGAGGCCCTGAACGAGGCGGTGGTGGTCAAGGGCACCGCCGCCGCCGTCTGGCAAGGCGAGTGCCGCCGGTGCCTGCGTCCACTGCAGGAGACGTTGCGGGCCCCGATCCTCGAGATCTTCGAAGTCGACCCCACCGAGGGGGAGACCCATCCCCTCGTCGGCGACCTCATCGACATCGAGCCCGTGGTCCGCGAGGCAGTGCTCCTCGAGCTGCCGCTGGCCCCGCTGTGTCGCGCCGACTGCGCCGGGCTGTGCCCCCAGTGCGGGACCGACCGCAACGAAGCGCCGTGCGAGTGCGCCGACGAGGCGCACGATCCCCGCTGGGCCGGGCTCGACCAACTCCATCTGGAGTAGCCCCTGAGCAGGCAGGCGCCGGCCTCGGTAAGATCGCCGGAATGGCCGTACCGAAGAAGAAGACCAGCAAGGCCAAGAGCCGGAGCCGACGGGCATCGGCGTGGCGCCTCGAGGTACCGGCCCGCAGCGTGTGCCCCCACTGCGACTCGGCCAAGTTGCCTCACGTCGTGTGCGGCACCTGCGGCTGGTATGGCGGCCGCCAAGCGCTCGACGTCGGTTGAGAGAGGCGCAGACCCCCCTTCCAAGGCGCGTAAGATGAAGCCGGTCGCAGTCGACGCCATGGGCGGCGACAAGGCACCCGGCGAGATCGTCGCCGGCGCCCGCCGGGCGAGCGAGGAACACGGCGTCCCCGTCATCTTGGTCGGGCGTCCTGACGCCATCGCGGCAGCCGATCCGGGCCAACTCCAGGTCCTGGCCGCCAGCGAGGTCATCGAGATGCACGACGACCCCGGGGCGTCGGTGCGGCGCAAGAAGGATGCGTCGGTGTTGCGGGCGGCCGAGGCCGTGCGCGACGGTGCCGCTTCGGCCATGGTCAGCGCCGGCAACACCGGAGCGGCCATGGCCAGCGCCCTGCTGCGCATGGGTCGCATCCGCGGCGTCCACCGCCCCGCCATCGCTACCCCCATCCCCGTTCCCGGGTCCCTGCCTACCGTGCTTCTCGACGCCGGGGCCAACACCGAGTGCCAACCCTCCTGGCTGGTGCAGTTCGCCCAGATGGGTGCGGTCTACGCCCGGACCCGCTACGGCCTGGAAGAGCCCAGGGTGGGACTGTTGTCGGTGGGTGAGGAGGCGACGAAGGGAACGACCCTGGTCAAGGAGACCCATGCCCTGTTGGCCGATGGTGCGTGGGCCTCGGGGTCGGGAGGCGTCTTCGTCGGCAACGTTGAGGGACGCGACGTCATGACCAACGACGTCGACGTCGTGGTCAGCGACGGCTTCACCGGCAACGTGGTGCTCAAGACCCTTGAGGGTGGGATGCGCTTCGTCGAACGGGCCCTGCTGGAGGCCATGACCGCCACCGAGGAGCTTCGGGCCGCCTTCGAGGTGCTCTGGCCCGCCGTCTTGCCCTTGGTCACCGACCTCGACCCGGACAGCTACGGAGGGGCCATGTTGTTGGGGGTGGAGGGCGTCTGCATCATCAGCCACGGCTCCTCGTCGGCCAACGCGGTGGTGAACGCTCTTGACGTGGCCGGCGAGATGGTGCGCGCCGACTTGGTCGGAGAGCTGCGCAAGGCCACCAATGCCTAGCCGGCTGGTGTACGATCCCGCCTCCGGCGCCGGTATCGACGCCTGATGGTCCCCTCTGTCCAACGTCCCTGGAGCCTTTTCGGTGCCTGCTGAAACCCATGTCGAGCAAAGCCCGATGGACCGTAGCGAGGTCTTCGAGCTCATCCGTGACCGCCTGGCCGACATCCTCGAGATCGACGCCTCTGAGATCTCTGAGTCCAAGTCCTTCAGCGACGACCTCCAAGCCGACTCGCTGGCACTCATCGAGCTGGTGGAGGCCATCGAGGAGGAGGTCGGCGAACGGACCGTGGGCTTTCGCATCGAGGACGAGGACCTCGAGGACCTGAAGACGGTGCGCGATGCCGTCGACTACGTCTGCGCCCGCCTCGGCTGAGGTCGGTGACGCCACCGGAGTTGGAGGCGCTGGCCGGGCGCCTCTTTCATCATTTCCACGATATGACGCTGCTCGACGGGGCTGTGACGCACCGGTCCTGGTGCGCTGAATGGGCAGGCCACGAGTCGAACGAACGCCTCGAGTTCCTCGGGGACGCTGTGCTCGGCCTGGTCGTCACTGATCACGTCTATCGCACCTACCCCGAGCTGCCTGAGGGCGAGCTGGCGAAGGTGCGGGCGGGCGTGGTGAGCTCGGCCGCGCTGGCCGAGGTGGCCGTGGAGCTCGGTCTGGGCGATGCCCTGCGCCTGGGTCGGGGGGAGGTCAACTCCGGGGGCCGGACCAAGCCCTCGATCTTGGCCGATGCTCTCGAAGCGGTCATCGGCGCCGTGTATCTGGACGGCGGATGGGACGCGGCTTCGGCGCTGGTGCTGCGGTGTCTGGCGACGCGCATCGTCGAGTCCGCCTCCGGCCCCGGTGGTCATGACTATAAGACCCGACTCCAGGAGCTGGCGGCCCAGAGGTTCGAGCGTCTGCCGACCTATGAGGTGATCGAGCGCGGGCCCGACCACGCCAAGCACTTCGAGGCCACCGTGGTGGTGGGCGAGGCCCTCTCGGGCAGGGGTGAGGGAAGCTCCAAGAAGCAGGCCGAGCAGGAGGCAGCGCGCATGGTGTGGCAGGTCCTGGAGGGCGGCGGCGTCGTCCATAGCGGTGGGGTGCCGGCCTGATGCCCGAGCTACCGGAGGTGGAGACGCTGCGGGGCGATCTCGAGAAGGAGGTCGTCGGTCGTCGGATCAAGACGGTCGAGGTCTCGGGCATGCGGGCGATCCGTCGTCACCCCAACAAGAAGCACTTCATCAACAAGGTCCAGGGCCAAAAGATCGAGCGGGTAACTCGTCGCGGCAAGTACCTACTCCTCTCGCTGGGCGAGGATGTGCTCTTGATCCATCTCGGCATGAGTGGCCAGCTTCTCAAGGCGGCGGTCAAGGACCCGGTGGCCCCTCACACCCACGTCACCTTCACCTTCACCCAGGGCGGTCAGCTCCGTTACCTCGATCCCCGGACGTTCGGCGAGATGTTCGTGGTCTCCAACGAGGCGCTGCTCACCGAAGTTCCCGAGGTGAGCGAGCTGGGATTCGACCCCGTGGTCGACGTCATGAGCTGGGACGCCTTCGGTGCCCGGCTGCGAGCCCGGAAGGTGAAGCTCAAGACGCTGCTCATGGACCAGCGCTTCGTCGCCGGCATCGGCAACATCTACAGCGACGAGATCCTCTGGGCCGCCGGTCTGCGCAACGATCGTAGCTCTGAATCGCTCAGCACCCAGGAGGTCCGCCGCCTCTACCGGGCCGTCCTGGAGACCCTCAATGACGCCATCAAGCACCGGGGGTCTTCACTGTCGGATCAGCAGTACCGAGACCTCTACGGCGTGGTGGGCAGCTACCAGTCGGAGCACAAGGTCTATGCCCGCGAAGGCGAGGCTTGCCGACGTTGTCGCCAGCCGGTGATGCGGTCGCGCTGGGGGCAGCGGTCGACCTTCTTCTGCGGTGCCTGCCAGGTCTGATCAGCAGGTAACGATCTGAGGCCCGCCGACCAGCTCCTGCGACCGGCGGTGGAGGCGGCGATCGCTGCTGCTCGGATGGGCCTGGAGGCCGATCCACCTGTGCCTCCTCCTCGGGGGCTGCTGCCCCTCCTGCACTTCAAGCGCCTCCCTGACCGGGCACTGGCCGCCGCCCGCAAGGTGGTCACCGACGACGATGCCTTCCGCCGGCGAGTCCGCGACGCCACCAGCGAAGAATCGGTGGGGCGGGCGTCTTGGCTCTTCCTGGATCGTCCCGAGAGCTGGAGCGAGGAGCTGGCCCGGTTGGCGGCTGCGGTCGAGGACGCCGACGGTGCGGCCGAGGAGACCAAGGCCGAGGCGAAGCTGCGCCGACGGGTGACGGTCCTCGAGTCCAGCCTGGACCGCACCGCCGAGGGTCGCAAGCGGCTGGAGGCGGAGCTGACCGTGGCCAAGGAGCAGCTAGCCGATGAACGTCGGGCTCGCCGGTTGGCCGAGTCGGATGCCGGACGACGGCGCCGGGAGGCGGACTCATCGGCAGCCGACCTTGACGAACTCCGTCGCCGTCACTCCCTGCTCCAACAGGCCATGGAGGGTGCGGCCCCGCCACCACCGCCCCGGTCCGAGGAGCCGGCGGCTGAACCGGTTCCGTCTCCACCACTGTTCGACCATGCCGGGTTGTCCGGGCTCATCGCCGACGCTGCCCGGGCTGCGGAGGTGCTCTCCCGAGCGCTGGACGAGGCGGAACGGCTGTTGACACCGGCTCTAGAGGATGCGCCGCGGCGGCAGGAGGCCTCGACTGCGTCCCTCGGCGGGTCGGTCAGGGCTGGTGGCGCTGCCCGGCGCCAACCGACGCCGTTGCCCCCGGGAACCTTCGACGACAGCGTCGAGGCGGCAG
>JBBSLT010000180.1:0-5006 GCA_038233555.1 Acidimicrobiales bacterium | reverse complement strand
TGAAGGTCAGCCCCCATGCCGCCACGCGGCAACCGTCGAGCGATCCCCCGACCATGCGCTCGACCTTTTCGACCATGCGCTCGTATTGCTCGTCGTTGACGGCGATGACGCCTCGTAACAGCCCGAAGTCGTAGCCGGCGTTTTCGGCGATGCGCACCATGGCCCGCGTATCTTTGGGAAAACAGGAACCGCCCCAGCCCGGGCCGGGCCTGAGGAACTCGAAGCCGATGCGGCGGTCGTGGCCCATGCCGAGAACGACCTCGTTCACGTCTGCGCCCACCGCCTCGCACACGTTGGCCAGGGCGTTGACGAAGCTCACCTTGGTGGCGAGGAAGGCGTTGGAGGCGTACTTGATGGTCTCGGCCGAGGCCGGATCGGTGATCACCAACGGCGCCCGCAGGGACTCGAACAGCCCGGCCACGCGCATGGCCACGGCCTGGTCGTCACTGCCGATGACGATGCGGTCCGGGTGCAGGCAGTCGTGGACGGCCGAGCCCTCCCGGAGGAACTCGGGATTGGAGACGACGAAGATGTCGTCGCGGCCGATGGCCTCCTCCACCACCCTGGTCGAGCCCACCGGCACCGTCGACTTGTTGATGACGATGCACTCGGCGCTGAGGTGGGCGGAGATCTCACCCGCCGCTTGGCGCACGTAGCTGAGGTCGGCCGAACCATCCTGGCCCTGAGGGGTGGGGACGCAGAGGAACACGAACTCGGCATCGGCCACGGCCCCGGCGGCACCGAGCACGAACGACAGGCGCTGGGTGGCGAGCCCTTCGGTCACCAACTCGTCGAGGCCCGCTTCCACGATCGGAAGCTCGCCCCGGCTGAGCTTGGCCACCTTCTCGGCCACCACGTCGGCGCAGACGACCCGGTGACCCAGGTGGGCTAGGTACGCACCGGTGGTGAGGCCGACATAGCCGGTTCCCACGACGGCGATGGAGGAAGGCATCACCAGAGGGTAGGGGGTGCAGCGCTAGGGCAGCTTTTGGTAGACGGTGATGAAGACCGACGATCCCGCCGCTCTCCGGGGGTTGGGCGAGACCGGCCCGAAGATCCGCCCCATCGAAGGGTCGTCGACCAGCGCGGTGCGCCAAGACAGGCAGTGCTCTTCCATGAGCACGGACCACTCCAGGGAGTCTTCGTCGTTGTCGCTGCGAGGACACACCAAGAAGAGGTGCTTCCCTACCTCCATGTCCTCCACCAGAGGGACCAGCCCCTGCTCGGGCGTGGCTGCCCTCATGCGCTCGGTGGCATCGCGCCAGTCGACGATCTGGGGGTCGGCGACGGGACCCATGGGGTCGGCGTAGGCCAGGGTGGGCCCGAAGTAGTAGTGGAGCAAGGGGACGTGCTCCATCTGGGTCGACACCACCAGGTCGCCGGCGCTGGCGAGGTGGTCGACCATGAGCACCGACCGGCGCACATTGGACTTCTGGCTCGGGCCGGTGGGGAGCAACCCGGGGAACTGGTGGAAGGGATCGATGGCTAGGAAGGCGATCAGCCCCAGCGCCGCCATGCCCCGCCGACGCTCACGGGCTAGGCCGAGGGCCATCAACAGGACCAAGGGTGGCAGGTACAGCCCGAAGTAACGACCGGCCCACGCCGGCTCGAGCAGCGACGAAAGCCACGCCACGACGAGGGAGACGCCCAAGGTGACGGCGAGGGCGGCGACGGCCAGGGCTTCACCGCCACTTCGCCAGCGCCGCGCCAGCGCCACCAGAGCGGGCAGGCCCACGAGGGCAAAGGCGATGATGATTCCGGGGGAACCGAGCACCGACCCCACGACCCCGAAGAGACCGCCGATGTTCGGGGTCTTCGACCACGGGGCGCCGGTGTTGGTCGCCTGGTAGACGAGGGTCGGAACCCAAGGGGCATAGAGCACGGCCACGCCGGCGCCCACGGCGGCGCCGTCGAGGAGGAGCCGGCGGCGATCGGCGGCGGCCGCCACCGTGAGCCCAGCAGCCGCGGCCAGCCCGAGGGCGAGATAGAGGCCCCAGTTGTGGGTGTAGAGAGCGGCCGTCAGGCTGAGCGCAACCACCGGCAACCATCGGCGACGGCCGTAGACGAAGGCGTGGGTGAAGGCGGTGATGCACACCAGGACCAACAGCACCAACAGCGTGTACATCCGCCCTTCTCGGCTGTAGTACAAGAGGTAGCTGCTGGTGGTGGTGAGCACCGCTGCCGCCCAGGCCGCCCGTCGCCCGAAGAGGCCGTCGGCGGCCCAGAAGGCCACCGGGATGGTGACCAGGGCCAAGAGCAACGACAGCGCCCGCACCGCCTCCTCGGACGTGCCGAAGACGAGCATCCACACGTGCAGCAACAAGTAGTACAACGGAGGCGAGCCATCCTGGCGCAGCAGACCGGGGATGTCGGTGAGGGGATGCGAGGAGATCCCCACCGACAGGCCCTCGTCCAGCCAGAAGGACATGCCCCGGCCCGCCAGGCGAAACAGCACCGCCACCAGCACCAGGCCGGTCAACCCAGCCACGACCCGGCGCCCGTATCGGGGTGGTGGTGGCGCCGTGACCGGCTCAGCGCCGGCCGGTGCTGTGGTCGGTCGGTGGTCGGGTTCGGGCGCGGCCTCGTCAGACGACCCCGGCAGGGTCGTCTGGCTCACGCTCGCCCGATCGTCGACGAGGTGATCTCGTGACGAGGCGATCTCGTGCGGAGGTGCGCTCAACAGACGGGCTCGATGGGCTCCGGTACGTCCTCGGGGACTTCGCTGGGCGGCGGTGCGGCCTCGGCTGGTCGGGGGGTGCTCAGCGTGCCCGCGAAGTCGAGACCGGTTACCAGCACGACATCGACCGAGCTCACGCTCGGATCGGCCACCAACACCGGAGGCTCCGGGAGGTAGCTGGCCAGCAACTCGGCCCGGACCCGCTCGTCGGGTCCGTAGCGGATCGAGGTGCTCTCGAACTGGGAGCCGGCGTCCCCGGTGTTGGCCACCTTGAATCCGACTGCGGAGAAGGCCTCCGCCGCCGTTGCCGCCTGTCCGGTCTGTCCAGAACCGTTGAGAACGCTCACCGTGACCTGGGCCGGCACCGCAGTCTCCGGGCTGGGCTCGATCCCCCGGAACACGTCGAGCGCCCCTTGCGCCTCCTGTTCGAGGAGGAAGACCACCGAGGCCCCGCCATCTGTGGTGCCGATCTCGGTGGGAAGCGGGTGGGTCTGTAGCGCGGAGGGATCAGAGGACTGGAAGCGCTCGGCGAGGTCGAGGATGTTGTCCGGGTCGAGTTCGTCGTCGAGGGTCAGGTGCCGTTCCGCCACGCCGACGAGGCTGTTGAACTTGGCCGGATTGAACAAGCCCGCTTCCAGGGCTTGGCGGACTGCGGTGGCCACGAAGTTCTGTTGACGAGTGATACGGCCGATGTCAGCCGTGACGTCCGCTTGCCAGCGGCCGTCTACGAACTCCTCGTAATGCCGGCTACGCACGAACGACAGGGCCTGATCCCCGTCGAGGGTCACGCAACCGGTCTGGTCGATGTCGAGCCCGCTCACGTTGTTGCCGTTGCCGTCACGGTCGCGTACCGGGGCGTCGAGATAGATCTCCACTCCGCCGATGGCGTCCACCAGCTCCCGGAAACCCTCGAAGTCGACCTGGGCGTAGTGGTGGATAGGAATGTCGAAGTTGGACTCGATGGTTTCGATCAGCTGGGCCGGTCCATCTTCGAAGGCGGTGTTGATGCGCTGCTTCTGGCCTCCGGTGCCGGCGATGGTGAGCCACAGATCTCGAGGGAACGACGTCATGTCCGCCGTCTCGGTTTGGGGGTCGATGCGCAACAGGATGATGGTGTCAGCCCGTTGCCCCGGTTCGTCGCTCCCGTCGCCGAAGGAGCTCTCGTCGTCGTCTCCCTGCACGAAGGCCCGGGAGTCGCTTCCCACCAGCAGGTAGTTCTGGGGCTCACCGGGAGGGTCGTCGGCCAAGAAGTCGCCGAGGGCCGCCCTCGGGATGTTGCCGAAGCGGTAGTACGAGTAGCCCAGAGCGCTCGCACCCATGAGGCACATGGCGATGAGGGTGCAGTTGAAGGTGATGAGGAATCGCTGCGGCCAACTGCGGCGTAGGCGCGGGGCGGATATGGCAGTACCCATTTGGGGCCAGGATAGTGGCGGCGCCCTACCATCGAACACCGTGGCGATTCGCGACCCCGCTCCCCTTGGCGCGTTGGCGGTGTGGATCGACGGCGGCCTGGTCGACCCGGACCGGGCCGCGGTGTCGGCCTTCGACCACGGCCTCACCGTGGGTGACGGGGTGTTCGAGACGTTGCGGGTCTATCGGGGCGTTCCTTTTGCCCTGCGCCGCCATCTCGACCGACTGGCGACCTCCGCCGCCGGCCTGGATCTGGACCTGCCGCCTCGTTCGGTTCTGGAAGGCGCCGTCGCTGAGGTGCTGGCGGCGGTCGGGCTGACCGACGCCCGCTTGCGCCTGACCGTGACCGGAGGACCGGCTCCTCTGGGATCGGGGCGGGGCACGGTGGGGCCGACCCTCATCGTGGCGGCGTCGGCCCTCCAGCTCTTTGCTCCCACGGCCGGGGTGGCGACGGTGATCTGGCCCCGCAACGAGCGCAGCCCGGTGGCCGGGTGCAAGACGACCTCCTACGCCGAGAACGTGGTGGCCCTGGCCGCTGCACAACAAGTCGGCGCCAGCGAGGCCATCTTCGCCAACACCAGGGGTGAGCTATGCGAAGGCACCGGCAGCAACGTGGTGGTGGCCTACGGGGGTCGTCTCGTCACTCCGCCCCTGTCCTCGGGGTGCCTGGCGGGGGTGACCCGTGCGCTGGTGCTGGAGGTCTGCGACGTGGTGGAGGACTGCCTCCCGCTGAGGGCGCTTCCCGAGGCCGACGAGGCCTTCCTCACCTCCACCACCCGGGAGATCCAGCCCATCAGCACCGTTGACGGGCGCATGCTTCCGGCAGTCCCCGGCCGCCTGACGGCGGCGGCCATGGAAGCGTTCAAGGCCTTGGTGGCACGGGATCTCAACCCCTGACCCGGACGTGGTGGACGTCGGC
>JBBSLT010000179.1:0-5015 GCA_038233555.1 Acidimicrobiales bacterium | reverse complement strand
TCCACGCCCTTGCCGGCGGGATCGTCGAGCTCCCAGTCGAGGTAGCGCTTTCCGGGGAACAGGGGACATGCGTCGCCGCATCCCATGGTCACCACCACGTCGGCCGCTTGGACCACCTCGTCGGTGAGGGGCTTGGGGAACTCCTTGGACAGATCGACGCCCACCTCGTCCATGGCCGCGATCACCGCTGGATTGACCTGGTCGGCCGGGGTGCTGCCGGCCGAGCGCACCAGCACCCGACCCTGGGCATGGTGGTCGAGCAGGGCGGCAGCCATCTGGGATCGTCCGGCGTTGTGGACACAGACGAAGAGCACTTCGGGGAGATCCGACACCATTTTCCCTTCCACCTTGGCCAGGGCCCGGAGGCGCTGGCGAGCGAAGCGTTCGATCATGATGGGCAGGTACGTGGTAACCCGGACCTGCGCCCAGCGATCCCGGCTGTCCTGCACGTAGTTTTTCACCGTCTCGGGCGAGAAGGTGCCGGCGAATTCCCGAGCCAGACGAATGGCCACACCCGTCTCTGCCTGATCGAGCCAGTCCCAGTCCCTGTCACTGCCACTGTCGCTCACGCTGACATCCTCCTCGGTTCTTTGGGCACGATCACGTCGGGAGCCGCCTCGTCGATGGCCGGGTACAGCACGCGCACCGCGGCGATGGCCAGGGCCGCGCCCACGACCTGGGCGGCGACGAAGGCCGGCGCCGAGGAGGGGGCGATGCCGGCGAAGGTGTCGCTCAGGGTGCGGGCCACGGTCACGGCCGGGTTGGCGAAGCTGGTGGAGGCGGTGAAGAAGTAGGCGCCGCCGATGTACGCACCCACGGCGAAGGGAGCGGCGGTAGCTCGACCCGAGCGGACGACGCCGAAGATGACGAGGAGCAGGCCGAAGGTGGCTACCACCTCGGCCAGCCACAGGCCCCCGCCCGAGCGGGCGGTGGTGGAGAGCTCGACCGGGGGCAGGGAGAACATGAGGTTGGCCACCACCGTCCCGATCAATCCACCGACAACCTGAGAGGCGACGTAGACGCAGGCGGTACGGGTATCAAGGCCGCCGAAGACCCGATCGGCCAGGGTCACCACGGGATTGAGATGGGCGCCGGAGACCGGTCCGACCGCGAGGATGATGGCGACCAGCGCCGCCGCCGTGGCAGCAGCGTTCTCGAAGAGCTGGAGCCCGATGTCGTCGGGGCTGAGCGAAGCCGCAGCGATGCCCGATCCCACCACCGCGATCAGCAGCAGGGCCGTTCCCAGCAGCTCGGCCAGTGCCCGGCGGGCAAGGTCCGGCATCATCGCCCGACTTGGAGATCAGTAGACATCCATATGAATGTCTACTTATCAATCGAGACCGAGTCAACCCCTCCGGCCCTGGCCGTCAGCGCACCAGCTTCGTCCTACCGCTCCCTTCCGAACGACCGGCAGCCTCCCGACTAGCCACGGCGGTGTCGGGGTTGTCGCTGAAGAGACCGTCCACCCCGAGGTCGAAGAACAGGCGGTACTCCGCCGGTGCATCGCCCGTCGCCCTCGGGAAGGCGGAACTGTCGGGATCGCCCTGGCGGAAGTCGGCGGGGAGGAAGAAGTTCTCGTTGCGGAAGGTGTAGGGGTGGACGACCAGTCGGCGGCGGTGAGCGTCGGCGACAAGTGTGGTCGGCTCCTGGAGTCGCCCATCGGCATCGAGAGGCACGATGCGGTTCTTGTCAGGGCCGATCCCGTCGGCGTAGCGGGAGATCTCCGCCAACCCCCCGGGCGTGACGAGGTCGTCGTAGGTGCGGGGATCGCCAGCGGCCACGAGGTCGAAGGGTGCGCCCCGACCCCCGATGAGCTGCACCAGGCGGAGCCGGGTCATCCCGTTGAGCTCGCGCAGGTTGGCCGTCTCGAACGACTGGATGAACACCGGATCGTTGCGGTCGTCGTAGTCGTTGGCCGCCAGCGTCTCGATCAGGGGCTCTTCCAGTGACAGGCCCACAGAGTCGAAGTAGCTCGGGTGCTTGGTCTCGGGGTAGATGCCGACCCCCTCCTCCCGGGCGAGGTCGATGATCTCCTGCAGGGTAGGAATGGCTTCGGTGCCGTCGAAGGCGGTGTTGTCGGGGCGCAGCTCGGGGATGCGCTCGACGGCACGGAGCGTCTTCAGCTCGGCCAGGGTGAAGTCCTCGGTGAACCAGCCGGTGATCTCTTGTCCGTCGATGGTCTTGGTCGTCTGGCGCCCGGCGAACTCGGGGTGTTCGGCTACGTCGGTGGTGCCCGAGATCTCGTTCTCGTGGCGGGCGACGAGGACGCCGTCGCTGGTCGAGACCAGGTCGGGCTCGATGAAGTCGGCCCCGAGGTCGGCGGCCAGGCGGTAGGAGGCCAGTGTGTGCTCGGGCCGGTAGCCGCTGGCGCCCCGGTGGCCGATGACGATGGGCTCGAGGCCAGGGCGTGTTCGCCTGGCGGCTTCGATCGCTGACACCGAGTCGAGGCCGACCGGCGTCGACTCGGCCGCCACCGGTGGGAGCATGGCGAGCAGGACGGCCGCAACGGCAACGAAGACCGTCGCCATCAGCCAAGGAAGGACGCGAGGGGACACGGGGAGCTCCTGTCGACGGGAAAGGAATGTGCGGACGACACGGGATGGCCGCCGAGGCGGACGGTAGGGGGCCGACGTGACCGCCACGCAGCCCGGGGATGACCATTGGGCGAGCGGCAAACGAACCTCAGGTGACCGCTCCCCGTCGTCGCCCCCCCCGAGCCTCGTGCACCTCGGCCGGGCGCTGGTGCGGGCCAGATTCCTTCGCCCCCATGACCTCTCCGGGTTCGCCATCCGCGAGCTGTCCTTCCGCCGGTGGGGACCGACGTCGCCCGCCTCGTCCCTCCTGCCGCCCTTCGCCTGATCAGCCAGCACGTCGAGCTCGGTGACTACTGCGTCGTGCTGTCGTCCAGCCCCCAGGAGCTGGTCGAGCGGGTGGCCGCCGGTCTCGGTGTCCAGCGGGGGGTGGGAACAAGAACCGAGGTGGTCGACGGCTGCTTCACCGGTCGCCTCGACGGCCCCTTCTGCCACAGCGACGGCAAGCTGGCCCGGCTCCGGGACGAGCTCGGCGTCGTCGACCTGAGCCGGACCTTCGCCTACTCAGACGCCAGCTCCGATCTGCCGCTGCTGTCGGCCTGTGGCTACCCGGTGGCGGTCAACCCCGACCGCCGCCTGCGCTCGGCGGCGAAGGCTGCCGGCTGGCCCATCGTCGAGCTCCATTAGGCTCGGGCCGGAGCGAGACGATCTTGGCCGGACGTTCACGATGATGATGGGCTGCGGCCACCGCCACGCCATCCGGGTCCGCCAAGATGACAACGGTCGCTTGCGCCGCCCCCCGCCGGCGTAGCGATCATCACCTGGTGGCCCGGGGACGAGCAGCGACGGGGCCGTCCGCTGCCGTCCCCCGGCCAAAGGGTGCGACCTTGGGCTTGCTACTCCGGGTCGTCTGGGAACATTTCTTCTAGGAGGTGCTGCACCTTCGGCTGGATCTCGATGTTCGGGTACATCTGCTTGACCAGCTCATACCGTTCACCTTGGCAGCACCGTGTGCCCGGCCGCTGACGCGTTTCGCTCAGCCGTTGCCGGGAGTGACGGGGTCGACCTGGTAGATGGTGGTCGTCCCCGTGACCTCGTGGGAGAGCACCACCAGAGGCCGGCCCGTCGGGCTGTCCTCGGCGGACACGAACAACACACCCTCGGGGCCCAGGTCGACGGCCTCCTCGGGCGTTGCCGCGTCGAAGTCACGTCCGGTGTCGTAGGAGACGAACTCCGGCCGACGGGGGTTGGTGACCCGGTAGGTCATCACGCCGCCGACCCGCTCGAGCCCGATGAACGCGTAGGTGTTGCCGTAGGCCTGGCCGACGGCGACACCCTCGGGTTCGGGACCCTTGTCGTCGCTGCGGGTGTCGAAGGCGTCGTCGCCGGTCTCGTCGTTGTTGGCGTTGAATCCGTTCCGGCCGAGGATCTCGGCGGTGATGTCCTCGAAGTCGCTGCCGGAGTCGTAGACCAGCTCGCCCTCAGCGGTGTAGATCGAGAACGAGCGGGCTCCATAGGCATAGGGCTGCTCGACGCAGCCCTGGCTCTGGTCAAACCCGTTCACCGTCGTGATGTTGAGGCGGCCCAGGTTCTCGTCGCGCTCGAGCTCGGCAGCGTCCATGCCGTCGTAGGTAAAGCCCTCGCACAACCCCACGTCGCCGAGCCGCTGCTGCTCGGAGTAGCCGTCATAGTCGCGGGCGTCACCCTCATTGGCCGTGACCAGCAAGGTATGACCGCGCACTTCGTAGGCCGCGACCGCGTCGGGCTGGGGAATGCCGAGCACCGGCCAGTCCCGGATGCGGATCTCGTCGTCGGCGTTGCTGGCGTCGAAGCCGTTGCCAGCCGTGGCCCAGTCCTTGAACCCGAGAGCGAAGACCTCGACCAGCTCGCCCTCGATGAGGTCGACCTCGGCCATGGCGTTGTTCTCCTGCAGCGTTACCCAGGCGGTGGCGCTGTCGGCGTCGAACGCGATGTTCTCAGGCTCGATATCGACGGCCAGATTCCCGGCGTTGGGACCGAACGAGCGGAATGACTCCGAGTTCACCACGTCATCGACCTCCAGCTCGGCGAAGCCGACCTCAGCCACCTCGAAGGTGTCGAGGTCGATGATGCTGATGGTGCCCGGCGGATCGCTCTGGTAGTCGTCGGAGGGCTCACCCTCGTTGACGACGACGGCGGTAGCGCCGTCGGGGGCGAACAGCAGGGCGTCGGGCAGGAAACCAACCTCGACCTCTTCGACGACTTCGAGTGTGTCAGCGTCAAGGAAGACCGCCGAGCCCCGCTCGGCCTGGGCATCCTCGGGCGAGATGGCGATCCCGACGAGGCCGTTCGCCGCCCCGACGCCGTAGGCGACGATCTCCGCGCCGCCTTCGTCGAACTCAGCGTCGGCCGCCGTGTAACGCCCGATCTCGTTGAGCTCGACATCGACGGGCCTTTCCAGGCCTGCTTCTGGATGGGGTCGGTTCGGCGGCGCGGCAGCGCCAG
>JBBSLT010000178.1:0-5041 GCA_038233555.1 Acidimicrobiales bacterium | reverse complement strand
GGTCCAGATCTCCACCTCCTTCTGGCGACGCTCGCCGTCGGTGATGATCCCCCGCTTGAACTGATTCTCGACCTTGTCGGCCTCGGCCTCGTAGCGGTCGAGGATGCCGCGCTTGGCCGACGGCGTACGCACGTCGTCGATGGAGAAGGTGAGGCCCGACTGGGTGGCGAAGCGAAAGGCCGTGTTCTTGATCTCGTCGGCGCAGCGGGCCACCATGGCCTTGGAGTAGCCATCGGACAAGCGCTCGATGATCTCACCGATGTTGGTGGTGCGCTTGCCGATCACGTCGTTGACGTAGCCGAAGCCCTCGGGCAGGGCCTGGTTGAAGAACAGGCGCCCGGCGGTGGTGGCGGTGTAGACGGAGCTTCCGTTGGAGGCGCCAGCGTCACGGAGCTCGGGGATGCGGACCTCGATCTCCTCGTGCAGGGTGATCTGGCCAGACTCGTAGGCCCGCTCCACCTCGTGGAGGTGGCGAAAGACTCGGCGCTCTTCCTTGGCTTTGGCGGTGACCAGGGTGAGGTAGTACGAACCCAGCACCATGTCCTTGGTGGGGGTGATGATGGGACGCCCGTTGGCGGGGGACAAGATATTGTTGGCCGACAGCATGAGGACCCGGGCCTCGGCCTGGGCCTCGGCCGACAAGGGCAGATGCACGGCCATCTGGTCGCCGTCGAAGTCGGCGTTGAAGGCGGTGCACACCAGCGGGTGGATCTGGATGGCCTTGCCCTCGACCAGCACCGGCTCGAAGGCCTGGATGCCGAGGCGGTGCAGGGTGGGGGCCCGGTTGAGCAGCACCGGGTGCTCCTTGATGACCTCGGCCAGCACGTCCCACACCTGAGGCCGGCGACGCTCGACCATGCGCTTGGCCGACTTGATGTTCTGGGCCAACTCGGTGTCGACCAGGCGCTTCATGACGAAGGGCTTGAACAGCTCCAGGGCCATCAGCTTGGGCAGCCCACACTGGTGCAGCTGCAGGGTGGGACCGACCACGATCACCGAACGCCCGGAGTAGTCCACCCGCTTGCCCAGCAGGTTCTGGCGGAAGCGGCCCTGCTTGCCCTTCAACATGTCGGAGAGCGACTTGAGGGGGCGGTTGCCCGGCCCGGTGACGGGCCGGCCCCGACGCCCGTTGTCGAACAGGGCGTCCACGGCCTCCTGGAGCATGCGCTTCTCGTTGTTGACGATGATCTCGGGGGCGCCGAGGTCGAGGAGGCGCTTGAGGCGGTTGTTGCGGTTGATGACCCGGCGGTAGAGGTCGTTCAGGTCGGAGGTGGCGAAGCGGCCACCGTCGAGCTGCACCATGGGCCGCAGGTCGGGCGGGATGACGGGGACGACGTCGAGGATCATGGCCCGGGGGTTGTTGACCCGCCGGCCGTGCTCGTCGCGCCGGTTGAAGGCGCTGACGATCTTGAGCCGCTTGATGGCCTTCTGCTTGCGCTGGGCCGAGAGCGGGCGCTGCCCGTCCTGGGGGTCGATGGCGCCCCGGAGCTTGATCTCCTCCTCGTCGAAGTCGATGCGCTCGATGAGCTGCGCCAGCACCTCGGCGCCCATGCCGCCCTCGAAGAAGGCGGAGTAGCGGTCCTTCAGCTCGCGCCACAACAGCTCGTCCTCGATGATCTTGCGACCGTGCAGGTTCTTGAACTCGTCGAACGCCCGCTGCACCAGCTCCAGCTCGGCGTCGGCCCGCTCCCGGACATTGGCGATGTCGCGCTCGGCCAGCTTCTGGCGGGCCCGCACGTCGGCGTCCTTGGCGCCCTCGGTCTCCAGCGCAGCCAGCTCGTCCTCGAGCGCCTTGTACTTGCGGTCGATCTCCAGGTCGCGCTGCTTGATCACCTCCTCGAGCTCCTCGGCCAGCTCAGCCTCGAGGTTGGGCAGCTCTTCGTGACGCTTCTCGTCGTCGACCCAGGTGACCAGGTTGGCGGCGAAGTAGATGACCTTCTCGAGCTGCTTGGCCTTCAGCTCCTCACGGGCCTCGATGCCGGCCAGCAGGTAGGCCAGCCACGACCGGGTGCCGCGCAGGTACCAGATGTGGACCACCGGAGCGGCCAGCTCGATGTGGCCCATGCGCTCGCGCCTGACCTTGGAACGGGTGACCTCCACGCCACAGCGCTCGCAGATGATCCCCTTGAAGCGCACCCGCTTGTACTTGCCGCAGTAGCACTCCCAGTCCTTGGTGGGACCGAAGATCTTCTCGCAGAACAAGCCGTCCTTCTCGGGCTTGAGCGTGCGGTAGTTGATGGTCTCCGGCTTCTTGACCTCCCCGTTGGACCACGTGCGGATGGAGTCGGCCGTGGCCAAACCAATCCTGAGCTGATCGAAGTCGTTGACGTCAAGCATGTGTGCCTCCCAGCATCAGAACCGCTTCTCTCAAACTCGTTCCCGGCGTCGCTCGTCTTCCTCGTCGGAGCCCCGCTCGGGCCGGGACAAGTCGATGCCCAGCTCCTCGGCGGTACGGAACACGTCCTCGTCGAGCTCACGCATCTCGATCTCGCCCCCGGCGTCGTCGAGCACCTCGACGTTGAGGCACAGGGCCTGCATCTCCTTGATGAGCACCTTGAAGCTCTCGGGGATGCCCGGCTCGGGGATGTTCTCGCCCTTGACGATGGCCTCGTAGACCTTGACCCGGCCCAACACGTCGTCGGACTTGATGGTCAGAAGCTCTTGGAGGCAATAGGCCGAGCCGTAGGCCTCCAACGCCCACACCTCCATCTCCCCGAAGCGCTGGCCACCGAACTGGGCCTTCCCACCGAGCGGCTGCTGGGTGATCATCGAGTACGGGCCGGTGGAGCGGGCGTGAATCTTGTCGTCGACCAGGTGGGCCAGCTTCAAGATGTAGACCGAGCCCACCGTGATCTTGTTGTCGTAGGGCTCACCGGTGCGGCCGTTGTACAGCGTGGTCTTGCCATCGATGCCGATCATGCGACCGTTGTCGCCGTAGCTGGCGTCGACCGCCTCGGGGTGCAGGGCCCCGAAGATCTGCTGGATGGTGGGGTGCTTGCCGGCGGTGATCTCTTCATCCCAGTGGGCGCCGTCGAACACCGGCGTGGCCACCAGGGTGGAGGGCGGCGTGGAGGGCCGGGTCTTGGTCTCAGTACCCCGGATGGGCTCGTCGCCCACGTCGACCTTGCCGTCGCCGGAGAGATCCCAGCCCCAACGGGCGGCGTAGCCCAGATGGGCCTCGAGCACCTGGCCCACGTTCATGCGGGAAGGCACGCCGAGAGGGTTGAGGATGACGTCGACGGGGGTGCCGTCGGCCAGGAAGGGCATGTCCTCCACCGGCAGAATGCGGCTGATGACGCCCTTGTTGCCGTGGCGGCCGGCCAGCTTGTCGCCCACCGAGATCTTGCGCTTCTGGGCCACGTAGACCCGCACTAACTGGTTGACCCCGGGAGGCAGCTCGTGGGCCTCGTCACGGCTGAACACCTTGACGTCGATGACCTTGCCCGACTCGCCGTGGGGCACCTTGAGGCTGGTGTCGCGCACCTCGCGGGCCTTCTCACCGAAGATGGCCCGCAACAGGCGCTCTTCGGGGGTGAGCTCGGTCTCGCCCTTGGGGGTGACCTTGCCCACCAGCACGTCGCCGGGGTCGACCTCGGCGCCGACCCGGATGATCCCCCGGTCGTCGAGGTCGGCCAGGATGTCGTCGGAGAGGTTGGGGATGTCCCGGGTGATCTCCTCGGGGCCGAGCTTGGTGTCGCGGGCATCGATCTCGTGGCTGTGGATGTGGATCGACGTGAGCACGTCGTCGCGCACCAGGCGCTCGGAGAGGATGATGGCGTCCTCGAAGTTGTAGCCCTCCCACGGCATGAAGGCCACGAGCAGGTTCTTGCCGAGCGCCAGCTCGCCGTGCTCGGTGGACGAGCCGTCGGCCAGCACCGCACCGGCCACCACGCGGTCGCCCTCGGAGACCCGGCCGTGCTGGTTGATGCAGGTGTCCTGGTTGGAGCGGCGGAACTTCGACAGGCGGTGGACCCGGCGACGGGGAGCCCCGGCGCTCTCGGTGTCGTACTCGACGGTGATGTGGTCGCCGCTCACCTCGGTGACGGTGCCGTCGCCTTCGGCCAGCAGGATCTCGCCGCCGTCACGAGCGGCGCGCGCCTCCATGCCGGTGCCGATGTAGGGAGCTTCGGCCCGGATCAGGGGCACGGCCTGGCGCTGCATGTTGGCGCCCATGAGGGCGCGATTGGCGTCGTCGTGTTCGAGGAACGGGATGAGGGCGGTAGCCACCGAGACGATCTGTTGGGGGGCGACGTCCATGAGCTGGACCTCGGCCGGGGGCACCGCACTGATCTCGGTGGTGGCCCCGAAGAAGACGTCGCGCTCGAGCTGCAGCTTGAGATCCGACAGCGACGCCGAGGTGGGACTGCGTCGCACCAGCACCCGCTCGTCGGTGAAGTTGCCGTCGTCGTCGAGCGGCGTGTTGGCCTGGGCGACGACGTACTCCTCCTCCTCGTCGGCGGCGAGGTAGGTGATCTCGTCGGTGACCTTGCCGTCGACCACCTTGCGGTAAGGAGACTCGATGAAGCCGAAGGGGTTGACCCGGGCGTAGGTGGACAACGCTCCGATGAGGCCGATGTTGGGGCCCTCGGGCGTCTCGATGGGGCACATGCGCCCGTAGTGGGAGAAGTGGACGTCTCGGACCTCGAAGCCAGCTCGCTCCCGGGACAGACCGCCGGGGCCAAGGGCCGACAGGCGCCGGCGGTGGGTGAGGCCCGAGAGGGGATTGACCTGGTCCATGAACTGGGAGAGCTGGCTGGTGCCGAAGAACTCCTTGATGGCGGCGACCACCGGGCGGATATTGATGAGGGTCTGGGGGGTGATGGCCTCGACGTCCTGAGTGGTCATGCGCTCGCGCACCACCCGCTCCATGCGGGAAAGCCCGATGCGGACCTGGTTCTGAATGAGTTCTCCCACCGAGCGGATGCGACGGTTGGCGAAGTGGTCCTGGTCGTCGAGGCGGTAGCCGATCTCGCCTGCCGCCAGGTTCAGCAGGTAGGTGGTGGCGGCGAGCACTTCCACGCGTGACAGGACCGACTGGCCG
>JBBSLT010000177.1:0-5093 GCA_038233555.1 Acidimicrobiales bacterium | reverse complement strand
GGATGCAGCCGGGCACGCAGCTCAGCTCCCACCACCGCCCCCGCCGACGTACCCACGATCAGCTCCGCCCGGCAGGGGTCCCAACCCGTGGCGTCGGCCAGGCCGGCCAGGACCCCGACGTGCCAGGCGTGTCCGACCAGCCCACCGCCACCGAGGACGAGGGCGACGCCACCCACCGCCCGAGCCGCCTCGCTGGCGCTAGCTGTCGAGGGGACTGGGGGGCACGCCGCGGGCCCGGTCGCGCACCGTCGCCAGGCTGGCGGTGAGCTCAGCGATCCCCGCGGGTCCGAGGGGCTCGGACATGGTGCGCTCGAGGCAGTCGAGGTGGCTGGGCAGGGCCTTGGCCACCAGCTCGGCCCCGAGGTCGGTGAGCACGGCCAGCGACGCGCGCCGGTCGGAGCTGCACGGCTGGCGGCGGAGGTAGCCGACCTCCTCCAGGCGGTCGACGAGACGGGTGAGCCCGCTGGTGCTCAGCGCCGCCTGGCCGGCCAGGTCGGTCATGCGCAGGCGCCGGCCCGGCGTACGGGCCAGGCGCAAGAGGATCCCGAACGAGCTGAAGGGCAGTTCGGAGACCTCCTCGAGGTCTCGGCCGACGGTGGCCACCAGCGCGGCGTGAGCCTCCAACAACATCCCGAACGCGGAGATCCGGGGATCGTCCAATTCCGGCTCCATCGGAGCAGGGTAGCGCTCGGTGCCCAAGCGATTCGGGGCAGACGCAAGGAGCGACAGGCGTCCCTAAGCTGGCTCACCCCCCGTACACGAGTCTGGAAGCGCGATGGCCGGACATCCTGAGCTCGACACCGAACAAGCGTATCTACATCATGCCCACGACGCCCTCGACGCCGCCCGGCGCCGGGTGCTTCAGCTTCGCCGCCTGACCGACCCCGCCCGGGAGGGCACGCACCAAGCCCGCATCGAACGGGAGGTGGTGGAGGACACCATCCGGGCCCGAATGGCCCAGCTCGACGTGGGCGACGCCTCCTTGGTGTTCGGTCGCATCGACCAGGAGGCCTCGTCGGAGCGCTTCTACATCGGTCGGGTAGCGGTAGCCGACGCCGACCAGGAACCGGTGGTGGTCGATTGGCGGGCGCCGATCGCCGAACCCTTCTATCGGGCCACCGGTCGCGCGCCCATGGGCCTGTCCCGCCGGCGCCACTTCGCCACGCGTGGGCGCCACCTGCTCGGCATAGAAGACGAGCTCTTCGGCGACGACGCCGTCGACATCGCCGGCGAGGCCGCCGCCGGGGCCGGGGCCGGCGCCGAACCCCACGACCACTCCGTCACCGGCCAGGGTGTGCTCTTCGCTGCCCTCGAACAACCGCGCTCCGGTCGCCTGGGCGACATCGTCGGGACCATCCAAGGCGAACAGGACGAGATCATCCGCTCGGAGCTAAGGGGCGTGGTCGTGGTCCAGGGCGGGCCAGGAACGGGCAAGACGGTGGTGGCCCTGCACCGAGCCGCCTACCTGCTCTACACCCACCGCTTCCCCCTGGAGGGCCAGGGCCTCCTCGTCCTCGGCCCCAACCGGCTGTACCTCGGCTACATCGAGCGGGTGCTGCCGTCGTTGGGCGAAGCCGGGGTGGAGCTCGCCGTCGTCGCCGACCTCGTCCCCGAAGACGTCGGCATCGGGCGGGAGGAGCCGCTGAGCGCCCGGGTCAAGGGCGACGTGCGCATGGTCGCGCTTCTGGCCAAGGCCGTCGCCGACCGCCAGCGCCCGCTGCGGTCCGACCTCGTGATCGGCCTCGGCGTGCAGTCGCTGCGCTGCGACGTCGAGACCAGCCGGCGCCTCGTCGAGTCGGCCCGGCGCCGGGCCCGGCGTCACAACGCGGGGCGCCGCCTGGTGGAGCAGGGCCTGTGGAACGCCTTGGCGGCCAGCGGCCGGATCCCCATCGAGGCATCGGTGGTCGGCGAGCAGCTCCGCCAGACCGACGAGGTGCGGGCCGCCCTGGAGTGGATGTGGCCGGTGCTCACCCCCGCCGAGCTGCTGGCCGAGCTGTTCGGCTCCCGGGCCCTGCTGCGATCGGCCGCCCGGGGCCGCCTCAGCACCGAGGAGCTGGCGGCGTTGGAGCGACCCCGAGTGGGGAGGGGCGACGGGCGGGGCGACGACGCCCCGTTGTGGAGCAATGCCGACGCTGCCCTGCTCGACGAGGCCCGCACCCTGCTCGGTCCCCGAGCCAAGGGGGACGAGGAGCCCCGCTCCTACGGCCACCTGGTGCTCGACGAGGCCCAGGACCTCTCCCCGATGGAGCTGCGGATGCTGGCCCGGCGCTCGCTTGGCGGTTCGATGACGGTGGTGGGCGACATCGCCCAGGCCACCGGGGCGCTGGCCCCCGTGAGCTGGGACGAGGTGTTGGTCCATCTCCCCAGGCGACGGCCCCCCCGCCTCTACGAGCTCACCGTCGCCTACCGCACGCCCGCGGCGGTGCTCGCCCTGGCCGAACGCATCCTTCCCGTCGCCGCCCCCGGATTGCGTCCGCCCCGATCGGTACGCGAGGGAGGCGAGACACCGGTGATCACGACTGTCGCCACCTCCGGCGGCTTGGCCGCGGCGGTGGCCGAGGCGGCCGGTCGGGAGCGCCGGGCGGTGGGTGAGGGCAACGTCGCCGTCGTCGCCCCCGAGTCGTTGGTCGAGGAGTTGGGTGCGGCCCTGGAGGCGGCGGGCGTCGACCACGGCCGGGCCGCATCAGGGGGCCTCGGCGCCCAGGTGACCCTCGTCCCGGTACGCCTGGTCAAGGGCTTGGAGCTCGACTCGGTGGTGGTGGTCGAGCCCGCCCGCATCGTGGCCGAAGAGCCCCAGGGGATGCGCTCGCTCTACGTCGCCCTAACCCGGGCCACCCGGCGCCTCACCGTGGTCCACGCCGAGGCGCTTCCCCAACCGCTGGCGCAGTGGGCTGCGGAACAGCAAGGGCGGTGACGTCGACGCCGGCCCCGTTGGGGTCGGCCCCGTTGGGGTCGGCCTCGGTGGGGTCGGCCTCGGTGGAGGTGGAGGCGGCGTCGTATTCCTTGGTGCTCAGCGCCTCCGACACGGTGTGGTCGTCGACCAGCGTGCGTTCGTGCTCGTGGCTGCGCTGGCTGCGCAGGGCGAGGCGCACCAGATCACGTGCCGCCCCGGTGACGTTGTGGGCGGCGACGCGCAGCGGGGAGTAGCGGCAGTCGCCACCGGGCTGGCGACGGGCCAGGGGGGAGTGGCGGTCGACGTGGGTGGCCACGGTGCGGCCGTCCCGGACGGTGACGTGCAGGCTGTCGCGAGAGGCGATCTCCCGGTAGGAGACGTTCTTGGCGTGGTACATCCGCCCCACCTTGGTGTCACGACAGAAGCAGTCGCTGTCGTCCAGGCGCTGGACCAGGCCATCGGGGTCGGCGCTGTTGAACTCGGTCCCTGGCCTCCCCGGCATCGGGCGCGGTCGACGACTGAGCCGGGACAGGACGCGGGGACCGCGGCGGGGCTTGGTAGGCAACGTTGAGGTGGGCATGAGCGACTCCGGGATGATCGGGTGACCTCGAGGCGCGTCGGCGCATCGGGTCCGGAAGTTGTTGATCGCAGGCGAAGGGCGACAGCCGCTACTGCCTGGCAACGACAACGCTACTGCCTTGTGACTTCTTTCACAAAGGGTTTTCGGATATGTCTTCGGACGAGCTTTCACCCGAGTTCGGGGCCAGCCGCCAGGCGAGGGGAAGCAGGGCGCCGGCCGCCACCAGCTTGAGGCTGTCGCCGATGACGAAGGGCAACAGGCCCTTGGTCAAGGCGGTGACGGCATCGGCTTCGAGCACGTGGCCGAGCCAGGCGACCCCAAAGAGGTAGACCACTGCCGTGCCGGCGAGCATGGCCGGGATCGACGTGGCCACGCTGCGGTCCTGGCCCCGCTCGGCGAGGAACCCCACCGCCGCAGCAGCCACCACAAAACCGACCAGGTAGCCGCCGGTGTTGCCGGTGGCGTAGGTCCACCCGCTCTCGCCCCCCTGGTAGAAGGGCAGGCCGGCCGCTCCGAGCACGACGTAGAGCAATTGGCTGGCGGCGCCCGCCCGCCAGCCGAGAGCCGCCCCCGCCAACAGCACGGCGAAGGTCGTGCCCGTGATCGGCACCGGGGTCCACGGCAGCGGGATGGTGATCCGGGCGGCCAGGGCGGTGAGTAGGGCGAAGCCCACCACCAACGCGACGGTGCGAACCCGGCTCCGGGGGAGCAGGTCGGCGAGGGTGGCTCGGGCCGCCAGGGGGCCGGCGGTGGCGGTGGTCATGGAAGAGCCTTTCGGTAGGCGTCGTTCGAGAATCGAACACGGTTGTGACCGGAAGCGCACCGTCAGGGTTACCGCCTGCCCTCGGCTTTGTGTGCAGCGCTGGTGCCACACACAGCCACCATCCGTGCCCACAAACTCGGAGCCGATGGTGACTGTTCGGTGACCTGCCGTAGGATGTGAGGTGCGATGAACAGCGCCAGCATCGAGGTGCGAGGCCTGAGCAAGGCGTTCGGGCCCACCCCCGTGCTGCGGGAGGTCTCGCTTGGCGTCGAGCCCGGGACCGTGCTGGCCCTGCTCGGGCCCAGCGGCTGTGGCAAGACCACGCTGTTGCGCACCATCGCCGGCCTCGAATGTCCCGACGCCGGTGAGGTGCTGGTGGCCGACCGGGTGCTGGCCCGCTCGATACCCGGCGCACCTGCCATCGACATCGCCCCCGAGCACCGCCGGGTGGGCATGGTGTTCCAGGATTGGGCCCTGTTCCCCCATCGCAGCGTGGCCGGCAACGTGGGCTACGGACTGTCCCGGGGCGAGCGGAGGTCGAACCGGGTGGAGGAGGCGCTCGAGATGGTGGGCCTCGGTGGCCTGGGCGAGCGGTCTCCGGCCACCCTCTCGGGCGGCCAGCAGCAGCGGGTGGCACTGGCCCGGGCGCTTGCTCCCCGCCCGGCGGTGCTCCTGCTCGACGAGCCGTTCTCCAACCTCGACACCGCCCTGCGCGTCGACATCCGGACCGAGGTCCACCGGCTGTTGGCCGAGCTTGGCATCACCACCGTCTTCGTCACCCACGACCAGGAAGAGGCCTTCGTCCTCGGGGACGAGGTGGCGGTGATGCGAGACGGCGTCATCGAGCAGCGGGCGGC
>JBBSLT010000176.1:0-5105 GCA_038233555.1 Acidimicrobiales bacterium | reverse complement strand
GTCCGCTCGCTGAACTCCAGGTCGACGAAGGAGTCGGCCGAGAGGCCTTCGAAGTCGTGCTCGTAGGTGCGACCGGCGGCTGAGGTCCAGGCGGCGCCGTACTTGTGGGGGAAGCGATGCTCCTCCATGGTCTCGATGAAGCCGAGCTCGTTGAACACCCGGGTGGACGAGGGTACGAGCGACTCGCCCACATGCGGTCGGGGGAAGAGCTCTCGCTCGAATACCACGCAGCTGGCGCCGGCCTTGGCCAGGTAGGCGGCGGACGCGGCGCCGGCGGGGCCGCCGCCGATGATGCCGACGTCGAAGTCAGGTTCCCCCGCCATCGT
Organism: Acidimicrobiales bacterium; assembly: GCA_038233555.1. Taxonomy (GTDB): domain Bacteria; phylum Actinomycetota; class Acidimicrobiia; order Acidimicrobiales; family CADCSY01; genus JADDRA01. The sequence continues at coordinate 4,779 of JBBSLT010000176.1, read as the reverse complement.
CAGATTCCCATCTCGGCTCGGCGCCGATCGTGTTCAGCCAAGCTCTCGGGGAAGATGGCGGTGTCGCCGTGCTCGCAGACGGTCTCCTGGAACACCGGCCGGTCGATCACCAGTTGCTTGTACCGGCGGAAAAGCTTGGGGTCGGCCAGCGAGTCGACGAAGTCCGAGTAGCGGTTGGCCTGTTCGAAGAAATCGCCGGCGAGCAGGAAGTGCTGGAGCGACATGGCGTTGACGTGGTGCTCGATGTCGGGGAAGGCGCTGGCGGCCTGGCCGAGTTGGGCGAAGTTGATGCTCTCGGGCGTATAGAAGAGGCGGATGAGCTTGTCGACCAAGCTGTAGGCGCCGACGATCTTCTCGTACACCCCCTTCAGGGCCAGGCTGCCCTCCTCCGAGCCTCCGGTCAGCCTGGCGTCGACGGCGTCGGACAAGAGCCGGGCGCTGTTCATGGCCAGGTAGACGCCGCTGGAGAAGATGGGGTCGATGAAGGCGGAGGCGTCACCCACCAGGGCGTAGTTGTCCCCCCACTTCGACCCCACGGTGTAGGAATAGTCGCCGTCATGGGCCACCGCACGCATCTGGGCGGCGTCGGCGGTGATGTCGCGGACGTAGGGCGAGTCCATGATCTCGCGGAGGTAGAGCTCGCTCTGCCAGTCGTCGACGCCCTCGGCTCGCAGGGCCTGGCGCCGGCTGCGGAAGTACGAGGTGTTCATGACCACCCCGATGCTGACTCGGTCGGTGCTGAGGGGGATGACCCACATCCACCCCTGCTTCTCGCCGCCGGTGTACACGATCTGGATGAGGCCCTGCTCCAACCCACCGGCGTAGGTGACGCCTCGCCACGGCGAGTTGAGCGCGGTGCGGGCCAGCTCGTCGTGCGCAATCTTGGTTTTCATGCGATTAGCCAAGAAGGTGGAGCGACCGCTGGCATCGACCACGAAGCGGGCGTAGTAGGTCTGGCGCTCGCCGCCGGGTCTCACCGCCTCGACCCTGGCGCGTCGGTCAGGGTCGGTGTCAGTGCCGGTGGCAGCCAGGTCGACCGACTCGACCTTGGTGCCCTCCCGGACCGTGGCCCCCAGGCCGGCCGAGTGGTTGAGCAGCAACTGGTCGAACTCGGAGCGGATGACGTGGAAGGAGAGGTAGCTCGGGTCGTGGATCTTGCTGCCGAAGCACCAGGTGGTCTGGGTGACGCCGTCGGTGTCGAGGAAGCGGACTCCGGGCTTGCGCACGTAGCGGCGCTTCATCTCCTCGAGCAGGCCCAGCTCCTCGAGGATCCGGTAGCAGAAGGGGAGGAGAGACTCACCCACGTGCTCCCGGGGGAACGTGGCCTGCTCCAAGACGGTGACGGCGTGGCCCTTGCGGGCCAGGAAGGAAGCGATGGTCGATCCGGCCGGGCCGCCCCCGATGACGACGACATCGCTGAATTCCGTTTCGGTCACGATTCCGACGCTAGTCCGCTCGTTCGTCGTAGGTGCACGGGGGAACTGCGCCTCGTTGACAGGTTGACCGCCGAGAGGATCGACGCTGGCAGCTTTTGCTCGGCCGTCGCGGGCCTCGGCGTAACGGGAGCGGAGATCAAGTATGACGCCCGTCAGAGCTTGTGCCACGGCCATCCGATAGCGACGCGGCACGGGGGAGGAGGGCGTCGAAGGAGGGGGCCGGTCATCATGGCAGGAGGACTGAGACGGTGAGGTCGCGTAGCTTCGCCGTCATCTCCCGGAACATGATCTTGCGGGCGGGCGGGACGGCGCCCACGAGGAAGGCACCAGGGATCACGTTGATGCCGATGCGGCCGGCGGCGTAGGCGGTGGCGAAGAGCAGGATGAACACGGTGGTGAAGGCGGTGCTCGACAGCGAGCCCAGGGCCTCCACCGCCCGGCCCAAGGGGGCCAACGCGGGGCGCACCACGGCGATCAGGACGATCACGAAGTCGCCGGCGACGGCGAACCTGCCACCGATGGCCGCCGCACCCTCGTCTCTGGCCACGCCGGCGGCGGCGGCCACGGCGAAAAACATGAACACGCTGAGCACGGCCGTGGCGGCGATGCCGAAGGCGGCGACGAAGCTGGCGTCGTAGAGCAGCGGTCCCACCACGAAGCCGAGAAGCAGGGGCAACGCGAGGGTCCCCCCAGCCACCGTTGCGATGCTGCGCCCCCGCCCCTTCAGCATCCGGTGGTCGAGCTCGAGGCCGACGAGAAGCATGAAGAGGACCAAGGCGATCTGCCCGATGACCCCCAGCATCGAGCGGGCCTGGGGCGGGAACAGGCAGTTGCCCACGCTGGGTGGGACCGAGCAGAACGCCGGCCACGAGGCTGAGATGGCTGGGCAGCAGGGGGGTGGTCGACTCTCAGCCCGTGAACGACCAGGGGGAGCGGGGGACGACCGAGGTGCCGGCCAGGGGCTCGAACAGGTCGCCGAGGCGGGGGTCGGCGGGCAGGGCAGCCATGTCGTCGTCGGGATCGATCACCGCGCTGGGGATGCCGGCCTCGAGCAGGGGAGCTTCCCACTCGCTCGCCGACCCGGCGGCCAGGCGCTCGGCCACGGCCTGGGCCGCGCCCGGACCGGGGCTGACGCCGCACATGCGGCCCAACTTCGCCAGGCCGTCGCCATCGGCGCTGACCACCAGCACGCCGTCGGTGGTGTCGATGGGGCGATCGAGGGGGCCCCAGCGGGGACGGCCGTGGCGGCGCCGATCCTCGTGGCCGTCCGCCATCGCTTCGAGGACGTGGGCCTGGAGGCTCATGGCTCCGGCGAACAGCGAGGTGCCCACCCGAGCACCTCGACCGGTCTGCTCCCGTTGGTACAGTCCTCGCAACATCCCCTCACAGGTGTTGAGCGCCCCCATGCAGTCAGCGAGCAGGAACCGGCTGGGTCTGGCCGCCTCGCCCTCGGGGCTGAGCCCGTCGCCGGTGCCGGCGTAGGCCTGGACCAAGAAGTCGGTCCCGAGCAGCCGGGCCGGCTTCTCCAGCCCGCCCCAACCCGAGGCCTCGGTGTAGACGAGAGCAGGGTTGACCCGGGCCAGGTCGTCGGCCTCCATACCCCACTGGGCCGCCTTGCCCGGGCGCCAGTTGTGGAGGAACACGTCGCTCTCGGCGGCCAGGTCGGCCAGGTCGCGCCGTCCCGACGGAGTCGACAGGTCGATCTCGAGGAACGTCTTGCCCCGGTTCAAGCAGAGGAAGAACGAGCCGGTGCCCCCGGCCGAGGGTGGGACGATGCGGCCGAAGTCGCCGCCGGGAGGCTCGACTTTGGTCACCGTGGCTCCGAGCATCTGGAGCAGGAGCCCGGCCAGCGGTCCCTGCATGCGCGTCGTCGTCTCCACCACCCGGATCCCGGCCAGGGGCAGCTCGCTCCCGAGGGCCGGTTCAACCCCTCGGCGAGCCTTCGGTGCCGAGGCCGAGGCGGGGCCGAGCTCGTCGACCTCGGGATGACCTGGTGACCAACCGGGGTCGGCCAGCACCTCGTCGTAGTGGCGGACCCGGGTGAGGCTGACCCGACACTCGGCGGCGATGGAGGCCAGCTCGGCCAGGGACTGTCGGGCGGTGGCCTCGTGCAGACCGGAGGGCAGCGAGCATGAGGCGGTGTAGTAGCGGGCCCGGAAGAGCGCCCAGGCCCGACCCAGGTCGGCGCCGGCCGCGCCCAGGCGGTGCCAGAACGTCTTCCACGCTTCGGGGTCGAGGGTCTCGATCTCCACCCGGTGGCCGTCGGAGGTGGGGAAGGGTGGGCCCGGTTCGCTCTGGGGAGTCGGGAACGATGTCTCGTCGTCGGTGGTGGCGGCGGCCACGTAGTGGCAGGCGAACATGAGGGCGCCCTCGAGGACCGAGGTCTGCACCTGGGCGATGCGATGGCCCCGGCTGCGCCCGATCAGGGCGGCGAGGGTGCCGTGAGCGGCGAGGACGCCGGCGGCCAGCGACGCCACCTCGAGGCCGATGCGCCGGGGCCGGCCGAGGTCGCGGCCGTGGAGGTTCATGAGGCCGGACATCGCCTGGACGGTGGCCTCGCTGGCCGGCCGGTCGGAGGCCACCTTGGCCGGCCCGTGCCAGGAGATCGAGCAGTCGAGGTCGGCCGTCGGAGCTTCGACCAGGCCCAGCGGCTCCAAGCGGCGCCGGCCGCTCTGCACCGCCAACGAGGGCCCGGTGAAGCGCAGCGTCGAGCTCACCGCGCCGTCGCCCCGGCGCTGACCACCAGCTGCACCCCGCTGGGGCCGATGGGCCACAGCCCGGCAGCCACCAGCTCGGACCAGGGCCCGAAGGGGTTGGCGCCGGCATCGGCCAGGGCCCAGGTCACGGCACCGCCCAGGAGCCAGAGCTGGGCCCCCGAGGCCACATGGGCCCCGACGTCGGTGTCGTCGGCCGGGTCGAGGGCCTCGGTGGCCAGGAGCATGGTCACGTGCAGGGCGGCCTCCAGCTCCGGGCCGCGACCGGCGGCGACCAGGGCGGCCCGGGGAGCGGAGCGCCGGCGGTCGACCTCGTCGAACCAGGCTTGGTCGACTGCCGCCGACCGCTCGACTCCCTGGCCCAGGGGGACCACGACCACGGGCAGGTCGACCGGTCCGGCTGGGGTGGCCGAGGCCAGGGAGGCGACCGCGGTGGCGCTCAGCCCCGAAGATCGACGTCGCAGTTGACCCAGCAGGTCCTCGACCGCCGTACCCCCCGACCCCAGCGCCTCGGCCAGGCCGACGTGGCGGCCGTCGTCGGCCAGCACCTGGAGGGGCCAGGTGACCACCGGGGCGAACGACAGCGCCGCCGCCGGTGACACGGCACCCGGTGACCCGGGCGCGGCCCC
>JBBSLT010000175.1:0-5108 GCA_038233555.1 Acidimicrobiales bacterium | reverse complement strand
GACGACGCCTCCGACGCCGTCTCCGAGGCCTTCGCCCGGGTCCTGGTGGCGGTGCGTGCCGGCCACCTCGACAACGGCGGCTCCTTCCGCTCCTACCTGCTCACCGCCACCCGCAACGCTGCCCTGGACAACATCCGCAAGACCGGCCGCAGTCGCCCGACCGAACAGGAACGGCTGAGCGAGGTCGAGTCGACCTCGCCGACTCCCCCTGAGTTGCTCACCACCGACGAGGAGGCGGCGCTGGTGGCCAAGGCCTTCCGCAACCTGCCGGAGCGTTGGCAGTCGGTGCTGTGGCTCACCGAGGTCGAAGGTGTCGCCACCAAAGACGCCGCCCGTCGCCTCGGCCTGTCACCTAACGGCGCCGCTCAACTTGCGGTGCGGGCCCGCAGCGGTCTACGGGAGCGCTTCCTCCAAGCTCACCTGCGCACCGAGGCCGACCCCCAGTGCCGCACCACCGTCGACCGCCTCGGCGCTTACGTGGGTGGAGGCCTGGCCCCCCGCGACCTGGCCAAGGTCGACCAGCACCTGGCCGGGTGCGCGCCCTGCGAAGCCCGGCGTAAAGAGTTGGAGGATCTCGGCTCGTGCCTACGCCGTGCCGGCGTTCCCGTTCCCCTTGTCCTCGCCGGGGCCCTTGGCGCCGGTGGGTCGACGATGCTGTTCACCGTGGGCGAGAAGGCGGCCCGCATGGCGGAGTGGGCGCAGCAGGCCTGGGCCCAGAAGGCGGCGGCGGCAGCGGCGGCCGGAGCACTGGCGCTCGGGGCCGGAGGCGCCTACATCGCCGGCTCGGGGAACGAGCAGGCCGCACCGCCGGTGCCGGCCATCTCGACCTCGGCTAATCCGACGGAGCCATCCCCGACCGCTACGCCGGTCGAGACGGCGGCGCCGACGCCGTCACCGGCCCCGGCCTCGGCCGACGAGGGCGATTCGGCGCCGGCGGTTCCGCTGGAGGCGTCGGTTCCTCCCGACGGCGGCGATGTCGTCACCGAACCCGGTTGCCTCGGCACCGACCTCGAGGTGGGGGGCGGCGCAGCGAGGGTCGGCCTCGGAGCCGGTGAGCTGTCCCTGGCCCGGGAGAGCCGCCGCGACGGCAGCGAGAGCGGCCGCAGCGGCCGCGACCGCTCGGAGGACGAGGCCGACGGCGAGCGAACCGTGGCAACCCTCGGCGGCGTCATCGGCCACGACGGCTTCGACCGAGACGCCGAGCCTCCGTCGATCGACGTCGACTTGGACCTGCAGATGGGTGACCTCGCCGCCCGGCTGGCGCTGGCGGCCGACATGGCCCGCGGTGGTGGCTTGCAGCTAGGCGTGGACGTGAGCCCGGGCAACGCCGGATCGTCGACGACCTGCGATGCCGGCGGCGTGGGCCTCGGACTCAGTGCCGAAGGCCTGGGCTCTCCCTAACCGTTCCCCCGATCGGAAAGCTCGGGACCTTCTCCTCGAGAGGCTGAGCGGCGACGGACCCGAGTGCCTCCGGCGGCGTCCTCCACCACCCAGCCCGCCGCCTCCAGCTCGTCGCGTAAGTCGTCAGCCCTAGCCCAATCCCGGGCCGAACGAGCCTCGTCTCGCCGAGCTACCAACTTCGCCGTCTCTGCATCAAGAGCCGACCCTGCGTCCCCGCCCCGGAGCACCAGGCCCACCGCCTTCGCCACCTCCGCCAGCGCCGACACCAGGGGGGCCGCCGCCACCCGCTCACCGGTGTCGAGGGCGACGTTGGCCCGCCGAACCAAGTCGAACAGCAGGGCCATGGCCGCTGGGGTGTCGAGGTCGTCGTCCATGACCGTGCGGAAGCGCTTCAGGCTGTCGGCGTCGGGCACCACCGGATCCAGGTCCGCTTCCCTCGCCCGTCGCATCAGAGTGTCGAGGCGATCGAGGGCAGCACTAGCGTCGGCGGTGGTGCCCGGGGTCACCTCCAGCGGCGAACGGTAGTGGGCCCGCAGGACGAGCAGGCGGTAGGCCCGGCTGTCTACTCGGTCCAGGAGGTCGGTGAGCGAGGTGAAGTTGTCGAGCGACTTGCTCATCTTCTGGCCCTCGACCACGACCCAGCCGTTGTGGACCCAGTGGCCGGCAAAGCGTCGACCGAGAGCCACGGCCTGGGCCCGCTCGTTCTCGTGGTGGGGAAAGGCGAGATCCTGGCCCCCGCCGTGGATGTCAAAGCCCTCGCCCAGCAGGTCGAGCGACATGGCCACGCACTCGGTGTGCCAGCCCGGCCGTCCCGATCCCCACGGCGAATTCCACGACGGCTCACCCGCCTTGGCCGTCTTCCACAGGACGAAGTCGAGGGGCGAGCGCTTGTCGTCGTCCACGTCGACGCGTGCCCCCGAGCGCAGGGAATCGAGCGACTGACGGGCCAACAACCCGTAGCCCGCCACCTCGGCCACCGACAGGTAGACGCCGTCGGTCGTCTCGTAGGCGACATCGAGGGCGACCAGCTCGCTGATGATGTCGACCATGCGCCCGACGTAGGCGGTGGCGTGGGGATCAGCGTCAGGACGGCGCACCCCGAGGGCGTCGATGGCCTCGTACCACACGGCTTCGTACTGCGCCGCCACCTCCGCCTCGGTCCGGCCCTGGGCCTCGGCCCGCTTGATGATGTTGTCGTCGACGTCGGTGATGTTGGAGACGTAGCGCACCTCGTAGCCGCTCCAGGCTAGGTAGCGGCGGAGCACGTCGAAGACCAGCACGAACCGCCCATGCCCGAGGTGGGGAACGTCGTAGACCGTCGGTCCGCACACGTACATCGACACCTTCCCGGGCTCACGCAGCTCGAGAGGCCGCACGGTGGCGGTGGCGGTGTCGTGGAGGCGCAGCATCGGGCGGGAGGTTAGGCCAGTGCTGCGGCGGGCCTGCCCCATTAGCCTGAGCGGCCATGGCCGCCCTGCCCGACAAGCCCACCCTCGACGGCCTGGAGCAGCGGTGGTCGACGCAGTGGGAGGCCGACCAGACCTACGCCTTCGACCGGACCCGGCCCCGGGACGAGGTGTTCAGCATCGACACGCCTCCACCCACCATCAGCGGCTCGCTGCACATGGGCTCGGTCTTCGGCTACGTCCAGACCGACGCCCTCGCCCGCTTCCAACGGATGCGAGGAAAGGCCGTCTTCTATCCCATGGGCTGGGACGACAACGGCCTGCCGACGGAGCGCCGGGTCGAGAACCACTTCGGCGTCCGCTGCGATCCCTCGCTGGCCCACGACCCCGACTTCGTCCCGCCGGCCAAGGCCGACCCCAAGCGCAAGGTGCCCTGCAGCCGGCCCAACTTCGTCGAGCTGTGCCTGGCTCTGACGGTCGAGGACGAGAAGGTGTTCGAGGCGCTGTGGCGGCGTGTCGGCCTGTCGGTCGACTGGTCCCTGACCTACGCCACCATCGGCCCGAGGGCGCAACGCACCAGCCAGCAGGCCTTCCTGCGCGATCTGGCCCGGGGCGACGCCTACGCGGCCGAGGCCCCCACCCTCTGGGACGTGACCGACCAGACCGCCGTGGCCCAGGCCGAGCTGGAGGACCGGGAGCAGGCCGGCGCCTACCACCGCTACGGCTTCGAGCGCAGTGACGGGGGCGCCAAGGTCTTCATCGAGACCACCCGCCCCGAGCTCCTCCCCGCCTGCGTCGCCCTCGTGGCCCATCCTGACGACGACCGCTACCGGCCGCTGTTCGGGTCCACCGTGGTGTCACCGCTGTTCGGGGTGGACGTGCCCGTGCTGGCCCATGAGCTGGCTGCTCCCGACAAGGGGTCGGGCATCGCCATGATCTGTACGTTCGGCGACACCACCGACGTCATCTGGTGGCGCGAGCTCCAGCTCCCGATCCGCAACGTCCTCGAACGCAATGGCCGCCTACGGGCGTCCCCGCCGGCCGCCATCACCTCCGAGGCGGGACGGGCGGCCTACGCCGAGTTGGCGGGCAAGACCACCAAGGCCGCCCGGGTCCGGATCGTCGAGCTGCTCGTCGAGGCGGGGGAGCTGGTAGGCGAGCCCAAACCCATCACCCACCCGGTGAAGTTCTACGAGCGGGGCGACCGCCCGCTGGAGATCGTGACCAGCCGCCAGTGGTACATCCGCAACGGCGGGCGCGACCACGACCTACGCCAGGCCATGCTCCAGCGGGGCAAAGAGCTCCACTGGCACCCGCCGTTCATGCACCAGCGCTACGAGAGCTGGGTCGAGGGGCTCAACGGCGACTGGCTGATCAGCCGCCAGCGCTTCTTCGGCGTGCCTTTCCCCCTATGGTACCCCATCGACGACGCCGGCTCGCTGCGCTACGACGACCCCATCCTTCCCGGCGAGGCGTCGCTGCCCGTCGACCCATCGTCGGATGTCCCGCCTGGCTTCACTGCCGACCAGCGGGGCCGACCCGGCGGCTTCGCCGGCGACCCCGACATCATGGACACCTGGGCCACGTCGTCGCTGACGCCCCAGATCACCACCGGGTGGGTGGACGACCCCGACCTGTTTGCCCGTACCTTCCCCATGGACCTGCGCCCGCAGGGGCCGGAGATCATCCGTACCTGGCTCTTCGCCACCGCGGTGCGGTCCCACGCCGAGTTCGACCAGTTGCCGTGGAGCGACGCCAGCCTCAACGGCTGGATCCTCGACCCCGACCGCAAGAAGATGTCGAAGTCGAAGGGCAACGTGGTGACCCCGGCCGCCGTGCTCGACGAGCACGGCTCCGACGCCGTGCGCTACTGGGCGGCCAGTGCCCGGCCGGGCACCGACACCGCCCTCGACGTCAACCAGATGAAGGTCGGTCGGCGCCTGGCCATCAAGCTGCTCAACGCCTCCCGCTTCGTGCTGAGCCGCCTGCCCGACGGCCCCCTGGCGGCCGGCGACGCCGCCATCACCGCCCCCCTCGACCGCGCCATGCTGGCCCAGCTCGCCGCCGTGGTGGCCGACGCCACCACCGCCTTCGAGGGCTTCGACTACGCCCGGGCCCTAGAGCACACCGAGCGCTTCTTCTGGCGCTTCTGCGACGACTACCTCGAGCTGGTCAAGGCCCGGGCCTACGGCGAGGCTGGCGACGCCGGAGCCGATTCGGCCCACATGGCCCTCTCGTTGGCCCTCGACACCGTGCTGGGGTTGTTCGCCCCCTTCCTGCCCTTCGTCAGCGAGGAGGTGT
>JBBSLT010000174.1:0-5130 GCA_038233555.1 Acidimicrobiales bacterium | reverse complement strand
CGCCTACCGGGGCCGAGCCGCGCTGAACCCCCGGCTTCGGACCGACGGGTGACCCAAGTGCGGCGCCGGCTCTGGGTGGTGCTGGTCACCCTGGCGTTCGTGGGGGTGTTGTTCGTCGCCGTCTTCCCCTCGCGCACCTTCTTGGCCCAGCGGGCGTCGCTCAACAAGGTCGAGGAGCAGCTGGATGTGCTGGGCGAGCAGAACCGTCTCCTCGAGGAGCGGGCTGAGCTCCTTCGAGACGACGCCGAGATCGAGCGCCTGGCCCGGGAGGAGTACCACCTCGTCCGACCGGGTGAGGAGGCCTACGTGGTGCTCCCGTCTCCCGACCAAGCGCCGCCACCCGAGCCGGCGCCGGCCGAGGTTCCATCCGAAGACGAGCGCCACTCACTCCAGCGGGTGTGGGACTGGCTCAACGACCGCTTTTAGGGTCGTCGGACGATGGCGGTATTGTCGCCCTGGTGGAGCCGCGCATTCTCGATCCTGAGCCAGTGGAGTCTCTGGCTGCCTATCTCGCAGCGGGTGGAGGCGCCGGCCTCGACATCGCCCGTCGACTGGGGCCGATCGGGATCATCGACCACGTGGAGGCGTCGGGCCTACGGGGCCGGGGCGGGGCGGGGTTCAGCACCGGCTTGAAGTGGCGGACTGTCGCCGAGAGCCTCTCGACCACCGTGCCTCCCACCGTCGTGATCAACGCCGCCGAAGGAGAGCCGGGCACGTTCAAGGACCGCACCCTCCTGCGCCGCAACCCCTACAAGGTCCTCGAGGGTGCGCTGGTGGCGGCCACCGCCATCGGGGCCGACCGGGTGATCGTGGCCATGAAGGCCTCGTTCACCACCGAGGTGGCCCGGATGCACAGCGCCATGGCCGAGGTGCGAGGCCGGAACTGGGCCGACGGGCTCGAGCTGGTGGTCGTTGAGGGCCCGAGCCACTACCTCTACGGCGAGGAGACCGGCCTGCTCGAGGTGGTGGCCGGGCGCCAGCCCTTTCCCCGGATCGCCCCGCCGTTCCGCCACGGCGTCGAGGAGGTCGGGCCCGACACCGTCTCGGCCGCCCAGGTCACCATGGCGAGTGAGGACAACCCCAGCGCCGTACCTCCCACATTGGTCAACAACGTCGAGACCCTCGCCAACGTGCCCGGCATTCTCGCCGAGGGCCCCGACTGGTACCGCTCGGTGGGCACCCCTGAGTCGCCGGGGACGATCGTGTGCACCATCACCGGTCGCACTCGCCGTCACGGCGTGGCTGAGTTCGCCATGGGCACACCGCTGCGTGAGGTGATCGAAACCGTGGGCGGCGGTCCCGCTCCGGGGACGAGGGTGGTGGCGGCCATGTCGGGGGTGGCCAACCCCCTGCTGCCCGAGGCCCTGCTCGATACCCCGTTGACCTACGAGGCCATGGAGGCGGCCGGTGCTGGGCTCGGCTCAGCCGGTTTCATCATCTTCGACGACACCACCGATCTGGTGGCGGTGGCGGCTGGGGTCTCGCGCTTCTTGGCCGTGGAGTCCTGCGGTCAGTGCACCCCATGCAAGCAGGACGGCGGCACCCTCGCCGCGCTGCTCGACCGGCTCCGGGCCTCGACGGCCGACGAGGACGACCTCGCCGTCATCGAGGGCAAGCTGGCCACGGTGGCCGACAGCGCCCGCTGCTACCTGGCCACCCAGCACGAGCGGGTGGTGGCAAGCGTTCTGGCCCTCTTCCCCGACCAGGTGCGGGCCCACGCCACCCGCGAGGTGGGTGAGGCGGAGGTGGAGCTCATCGCTGCCATCCTCGACCTGAAGGATGAACGGGCCGTGCTCGACGAGCGCCACCGGGACAAGCAGCCCGACTGGAGCTTCGACGAGGTGGACTCCGGTCAAGCCCCTGCCGACCGGATCGACCAGCGAGCTTGAGGTTGGCTTCGGCCCCGCCCGTTACCACGCTAAGTGGTCAAGGCCGTCCGCCGAGCGTTTTCGCCCAGTGGGAGCAGAAGTTCACTCTGGGCGCACGCTGAAGGCCACCCGCCATCCCGGGTTGGTTGCACCGTCGATGGTGAGCTGCCACACGCAACGCGTGGCCGCCGGCAGCTTCAGCGGGCCGATGTTGATGGCGAGGGGAAGGTCGATGGGGCTGCCCTGGGCGAGTCCTGCCGGGCGACCGACTTCGAATGTGCCGGTGACTTGCACCGCCCGCTCGCCCTCGGGGGCGGGAACCCGGACCGGCCGCCCGTCCTGGTCCACCAGGTCGAGAACCCAGTGATGGGCCAGGTTGGTCTGGTCCCACGGCACGTCGATCTTGATGGCGAGGGCCATGGTGGCGAGGCCGGGGCCGATCACCGACCAGCCGCCACCGAGGACATAGAGCTTGCCTCCCACTGCTTGGGCGGCGTCGGCCAGCAACATCGTCACCTTCATGGCCCTCTATACTGCCCTGACATATACTGAGGCTGAAGCCGGACGAGCATCGCCCGGTGCCGAAACGAGGGGGGAAGGACTGCATGGCTTGGTGGTGGATCGGAAACATCCTGCTTTTGGTGGCGGTGATCCCGGTGGTGCTCTTGTTGTTGAACCGGGTGCTGCGCCCAACGTTCGAGATCAAGGCCTACGCCGACGACGTGCTCGACCACGGCGTGAAGCTGACCGGAACGCTCGACTCGGTCCCGCGGCTGGCCAAGACCCGAGAGTTGACCGGCGTGGCCCGCCAGAACGTGTCACGGTACGGTGCCGCACTGGAGCGCTTGTTGTGACGGGCGCCGACTTCGATGTCCGCACTACGTCCGACGAGCAGGAAAGGTAAGGGGAGAACATGGGAGCAGCAACGATTGTCACGCTGATCGGAGTATTCCTGGTGGTGGCCGCCCTGGCTGGGTATCTCATCACCATCGCCGCCACGCTCAGGGACGTCAGCTTTACGCTCGGGACCGTCATCATCGGCGTCCGAGCCATCGCCAACCAGACCGCACCGGTGCGTGGCGTGGTCGACGGCATCCTCGGTGACGTCGTGGCCATGGACACCGCATTCAAGGGCCTGTTGGCCCGCGGTGGTCAAGTGAGTGCCGGTTCACGAGGTGCGTTGACCACCGGCGGCAGTCGGAGCAGCCGGCTTCGGGGGCGTTGATCCGCCGACCGCCGGTGCGTCGAACTCTGTTTGGAACCCGTCTACGAACGAGGAGGAATCGTCATGGCTTACGAGTTCAGGTGAAGAGACGCCGACCATGCCTGCAGGTGGTCAGGCAGCGCAGGAAGTGAAGAAGAGTTGAAGTCCAAGGTGGCCGATCACGTGCGCAAGAAGCACAAGGTCGAGCAAACCACGGACACGATCTGGAACTTCGCCAAGCAGAAGATTCGCCAGACCTGAGTCCGGGTCGGCCTTCGGTCGGCCCCGGTTTCCGAACGTCGTCACAGCCCGTGGGTCCGCCCACGGGCTGTTGCGCGTACGGGTGCGCGTACGGGTGCAGGGGTGGTGGCGACGGGAACACCGTCACTTTTCGCGGTCGGGATCGTCTGAAAACCGCTGGGGTGCCTTGCCACTGTGCGTGTTGGTGGTTACAGTCCCCGGCGCAACACGCCAACTCATCGGGTGGGGCGAGAGAGACAGGTCGCCCCGGCCCGAACCAACTCAGGGGGAATCATATTGAAGACGCAGCGAAGGGAGCTGGTCGCCGACGAGCGGGGCCAGGCGACTTTCTCGCTCATCATCGTCTTGGTGGTGGTGGCGGTAGCCGCCCTGCTGCTGCAGCGCACCGCCTCGACTGCTGAAAGCATCAACGACAAGGCTGAGAACATCGCTCAGACCGGTCGTGGCATCAACACCGCCACCGACGCCGTGCTCCAGCTCGACGTGACCAACCAGCGGGCCGGGTCCATCCTGGCCTCGGCGCAGCCGCTTGAAGGCCAGCTCAACGAGGTCATCCGCCTGGCCGAGTCCATCGACGGCCTGGCCACCAACATCAACGGCAGCGCCCAGTCGATCAACGGCACCGCCGGATCGATCAACGGCCTGGCCGGCTCCATCAACGGAACCGCCGGCCAGATCAACGGTCTGGCCAGCGGGATCAACAGCGACGCCGGCAGCATCCTGGAACTAGCCCGGGAAATCGACCTTGGAGTAGCGCTGATCAACCGCAACCTGGACACCACCATCGCCCTGGCGCAAGACATCCAGGGCAACACCAGCACCATTGTCGGGCAGGCGGCGCGAGCCGACGTCCTGGCCGCTGAGATCGACGAAGCTGTCAACCTGGAAGGCCTCCTCGGTGGCGTTCTCGGTGGCATGCTCGGGAACTAGGGGGAGACCACATGGCAACCGCAGCGACACCTCAATCCGATTACCGGTTCCGCGACAGCGCCGACCAGAGCCGCTTCGTCGCCCGCTGGCTCAAGGTGTGGGTGGCCCTCCTGGCCGTCGTCACCTTGGTGGTGGTGGTCTACCTGATCGCCATCACCAGCTCGCTGGCTTCCATCAACGGCAACCTGGCCACCGCCGACGACGCCGTCACCGGCGCCGGCGGCGACGTGCGCACCCTGCCCGACCAGGTGCAGTCGGTCAACGCCAGCCTGGGTGGCATCGATCCCGCCCTGCAGCCCATCACCGGCCAGGCCGACGCCATCGTCTCCAACCTGACCTCGATCAACGGCAAGCTGGTCGACGTGAGCAACTCTCTGGTCGACACCGACGGCTCGCTCAAGGACACCACCGGAATGCTGGTGAGCATCGACAGCTCCCTCATCAACACCACCGGTCTGCTCCAGTCGATCAAGGGCCTCACCGCCGACATCGACGCCACGCTGTTCAGTGCCAACGTCCCGAACGGCAACTGCGCGGGCACGTTCGACGCGGGCGTGATCAACAGCGCCGATGATGGATGTGAGTTCCCGGCCAAGGACGGAGTGCAGAACATCCACCAGCGGGTGTCCATCGCCAATGGCGACCTCAACCCCGCCCTCGGCGACGCCAACAGCATCGTGGCCAGCCTCGGCGACAACAACGCCGGTGTGGTCGGAAGCCTTGACAGCATCTGCAACTCGTTGGTTGCCGGTGGCGTCCTCGGGTGCAACGGATGACCGCCGTGATCACTCGAGCCAGGGAGGAGCACGGCGTCGTCGCCGCCAACCTGGCCATCACCATCGCCTTCGCCCTCTTCGCGGTGATCAT
>JBBSLT010000173.1:0-5187 GCA_038233555.1 Acidimicrobiales bacterium | reverse complement strand
GCCCGCGAACAAAAGGCGTGCACCTTCCTCAGTGGTCCGAGGTGCTGGTGGGCGAACCCGGTTTGAGAGGCATGGGGAGCCAGCATGTCCTCCAGGGACAGCCGGCTGGGCATCCCGAAATCCCCCATCGCTTCGTGATCGTGGAACCGGTCCACGGCCCCAGCTGGTCCAGCAGCCGCTGTGTTGGGCTCTTGTCCGCCGTGGTGTTGGTCATCGTCTCCTTTCGGCGCTCTCGCTCGCCTGCTAACTGTCCATTCCAGATACCGGACGGCGCCAACAAGCGACAGATCGTGCGGAGTAGCGGATCCTCTCCTCAACCGGAACAGGTGCTCTCGCCCCGCAGCGCGCTGCGTGCCTTCTGGGTATAGGCCCTGGGTCGTGCTCTTGCTCGCCTTCGCCGCCACCCTGCTGGTGGCCGTCCTGGTTTCGGAACGGGCCGAGCGCAGCGTGCTGTCCACCGCTGTGCTCTTCTTGGTCGCCGGTATCGTGCTCGGACCCGGGCTGGTCGGCGCCGTGCCCCTCGAGCCCGGCGACCCCCTGGTCTCCTCGCTGGCCGAGCTAGCGCTGTTCGCCGTGCTGTTCACCGATGGCATGCGCATCGGTCTGTCGGACCTGTTGTCGGCGTGGCGCCTGCCGGGCCGGGCGCTCCTGCTCGGAATGCCCCTCACGTTCGCCTTCACTGCCGTGCTGGCCCACGCCGTCGCTGGCCTGCCCTGGCTCGAGGCGTTCCTGTTGGGCGCCGCCCTCAGCCCTACCGACCCGGTCTTCGCCGCCGCCATCGTCGGTCGCGAGGAGGTGCCCCAGCGCCTCCGCCGACTGCTCAACGTCGAGAGTGGCCTCAACGACGGGCTGGCCCTGCCGGTGGTGATCGTGCTCATCGACGTGGTCAGCCGCACGGAGGTGGAGCCGTTTGCACTGCTTGGCGAGCTGGCTGCGGGAGTGGCCATCGGCCTGGTGATCCCCTGGGTCGCCATCCGGCTCGAAGCCAGTCGCTTCCTTTCTGCTCGGCCGGGCCACGAACCGCTCACCGGGGTGGCCATCGGGCTGTTGGTCTTCGCCCTGGCGGATCTCACCCACGCCAACCTGTTCCTCGCCGCCTTCGCCGCCGGGGTGACCGCGGCCACCATGTCCGAGGCGCTGACATCGGCCTTTCATCAAGTGGGGGATCTGATCGCCGAGCTGTTGAAGCTGGCGGCGCTGCTGGTCTTCGGGGCCCTCATCTCTCCCACGTTCCTGGGCGAGATCAGTCTTAGCGGGTACGTCTTCGCCGCCCTTGCGTTGCTGGCCGTGCGCCCGGCCGCCCTGGGCATCGCCCTAGTACGTAGCGACCTGCCGGCCCAACAGCGGGCGGCGGCGGCCTGGTTCGGCCCCAAGGGCTTCGCCTCGGTGGTCTACGGCCTGTTGATCCTCGAGGCCGGCATGGCCCGCAGCGACGAGCTGTTCCACCTGGTCGCCGTGGTCGTCGCCGCCTCGATCTTGGCCCACTCCTCCACCGACGTCCTTGTCGCCCGCTGGCTGAGCCAGCCGAGCTCTTCGTCGGCGGGTCCATAGACGAAGACCACGGTGCAGTTCATGGACGTGATCCTTGAGAACTTGGAGGCGCGGCTAGCGCTAGCCGACGTCGCCAGGAGGCGGAGGGCCGGACGCAGCCTGGGGCCGGTGGATCTACCTTGTCTCGCTCGGGTCCGGCGCCGGCGGGCCCGTCCCCACGGCGTGGAAGCCGCCGTCGACGTGAATGATCTCGCCGGTGGTGGCGGGAAACCAGTCGGAGAGCAGGGCTACACACGAGCGGGCGACCGGGTCGGCGTCGTCGACGGTCCACCCGAGGGGTGCCCGCTCGGCCCAGACCGCCTCGAAGGTGGCGAAGCCGGGGATGGAGCGCCCGGCCATGGTGCGGATGGGCCCGGCCGCCACCAGATTGACCCGGATCCCCAGGCTGCCGAGGTCGCGGGCCAGGTAGCGGCTGGTCGACTCCAGGGCGGCCTTGGCCACCCCCATCCAGTCGTAGGCGGGCCAGGCCACGGAGGCGTCGAAGTCGAGGGCGAGCAGGCTGGACCCGGGGCCCATGAGGGGCAGCGTGGCCTCGGCCAGGGCTTTGAGCGAGTAGGTGGAGACGTGGAGGGCGACGGAGACGTCCTCCCAGCCGGCGGTGAACATGCCCGAGCCGAGACAGGCCGGCGGGGCGAAGCCGATGGCATGGACCACGCCGTCGACCCGGTCCCAGCCGAGGTCGCGCAGGGAGGGGGCGAGAGCGGTGAGGTGCTCGGTCGAGGTGACGTCGAGCTCGAGCACCGCCGGCTCGGGGACAAGCTTGCGGGCGGTGCGCCGGGTCAGCGACAGGCCCCGGCCGGCGCCGGTGAGCACGATCTCCGCCCCCTGGCCCTGGCAACGCAGGGCGATGGCATAGGCGATGGAGTCGTCCGTGAGTACCCCGGTCACCAGGATGCGCTTGCCCTCCAACAACATGCCCGCTCCGATCCGTCGACTGGGACGCACGTTACCGGTCGCCGTTAGGCTCGCCCGGGTGATCATCGCCGTCCTCGGAGGAACCGGTCCTGCCGGACGCTCGCTTGCCGCCCGTCTGGCCTCGGTCGGCTACGAGGTGGTGATCGGCTCCCGCTCCAAGGCCCGGGCGCTGGAGGTGCGAGACGACCTGGTGGCCCGCTGGCCCGACCGGTCGCTGCCGATCGACGGCGCCGACAACGAACAGGCGGCTGAGGCCGACCTCGTGGTCATCGCCACGCCGTGGGATGCCGCCGCATCCACCGCCAAGTCGGTCGAGCACCAGCTCGAGGGCAAGGTGGTGATCTCCATGGCCAACGCCTTGGCCCGGGTGGGACACGAGTTCCAGCCCCTGGTTCCTCCCCGGGGATCGGTGGCCGCCAATGTGCAGGCTGCGGTACCTCGGGCCATGATCGCCGCTGCCTTCCACCACCTGCCGGCACGGGAGCTGGCCGCCCTCGAGCACCCGGTCGACTCCGATGTCCTCATCTGCTCTGACCACCCCGAAGCCACCGAGGCCACGGCCGAGGTGGTGCGCCACATCCCTGGCCTGCGCCCCCTCGACGCCGGCGAGCTGTCCAACGCCGCCCCCATCGAGGCCTTCGCCGCCGTGCTGCTCCAGCTCAACGCCCGGTACCGCACCCGGGTAGCCATCAAGCTCACCGGCATCGACGACGCCGGCTGAGCCTCCCGGTCGTGCATCTCTACGACACCGCTCGCCAGGACGTGGTGCCCTTCAGTCCCGGCCCCGTCGTCACCATGTACACGTGCGGCATCACACCCTACGACTCGACTCATCTGGGTCACGCCGCCACCTACCTGACTTACGACGTGTTGCAGCGACGCTTGCGCGACCTCGGACACGACATCCAGGTGGTGCGCAACATCACCGACGTCGACGACCCCCTGCTCGACAAGGCCCGGGAGCTCGGCGTGCATTACCTCGACCTGGCGGCGGCGGAGACCGCCCGCTTCCAGGGCGACATGCGTGACCTTGCCACTTTGCCGGTGATGAGTGAGCCCCGGGCCACCTCGGCCATCGCCGACATCCGCGGCTTCATCGGCATGGTCCTCGACGCCGGTCACGCCTATCAGGCGGGCGGTGGCGTCTACTTCGACGTGTCGACCTTCCCCCGCTTCGGCCAGGTCAGCCACCTCGACGAGGACCAGATGCTGGCGCTGGCGGCCGAACGGGGCGGCAATCCTGATGACCCCCACAAGCGCCAACCCCTCGACTTCGTGCTGTGGCAGCCCTCGGGTGACGGCGAGCCCGCTTGGGAGTCGCTGTGGGGTCCGGGGCGCCCGGGCTGGCACATCGAGTGCTCCACCTTGGCCCTGCGGGAGCTGGGGACCACCATTGACCTGCACGGTGGAGGCAGCGACCTCGTCTTCCCTCACCACGAGTGCGAGGCGGCGCAGTCCGAGGCGGTCACGGGCGAGCCCTTCGTGCGCCACTGGATGCACACGGCGATGGTGGGCCTGGACGGCACCAAGATGTCGAAGTCCCTCGGCAACCTGGTGTTTGTGAGCGACTTGTTGAAGGACTGGGAGGCCCCGGCCATCCGTCTGGCCATCCTCGACCACCACTACCGCCGGGACTGGGAGTGGACCGACGAGCTGTTGCCCGCCGCCGCCCAGCGGCTCGATCGGTGGCGCTCGGCCGGCCCCGGCACCGCAGCGCTCGACGACGTGCGCGCCGCCCTCGACGCCGACCTCGACACGCCCCTGGCCATCGAAGCCGTCGACGCCGCCGCTTCCGCGGGTGGAGGGGTCAGCGCCGTCGCCGCCCTGTTGGGCATCGACCTGGGTGAGCCTCTTCCCCGAGACGGATGAGACGTCGATGACCGTTGCCGAGCCCTTCGCAACGGTCCGAACCCACTCACCCCTTCGCCCCACTGGTTCCTCGGGGAGGGGATGCTCCACGGTGTGCGCCACGCCGGGCGCATCCTCGCCCTGGTGGAGACGTCGTTGCCTACGAGCTCACCGATCAAGGGTGAGATGGTGATGCTCGCTGATGCGTTCCTTTGGTACGTCCGAGCTTCGTCTCCCTTCGACAGATGAAGCGCCGGACCTGAGAAGTTCCGCCGCCGCCCCGTGCCGGAGGCGGCGGCTACGGTCGTCGGTGGCGCCGGCGGTTGTGGTGGCCACAGGCCACCCGTCCGTTGGCCGCCACCGTCTGCCCGCCGGCGCTCCAGGGCTCGACGTGGTCGATCTCACAGTCGTCGGCGGGCTCGTCGCACAGGTCGTGGAAACACTCCTGGTCGCGTACCTGCACCGCCCGGCGGGTGGCGCCGGAGAACAGCCGGCGGGCCACCCCCACGTCGATCACCCGGGAGGGCGACTCGAAGACCACCCGCTCCACCCAGGCCGAGTCCAGCCAGGGGACCAGCGAGCCGGGGCTGACCACGCTGCCGTTGGCCAGCTGGCAGATCCGCCCGGCGAAGCTCTCGTAGCCCACCATGACCGTGAACAGCGGCTCGGGGCGCCGGCCATCAGCGGGGGCGCTGCCGGCCCGGCGGGCCATCTCCACCAGGGCGTCGGCTCGGCGCTGTGCGGGGGTGCGGGTCAGGTCGCCGGTGGTGGCCTCCTCGCCCAGTCGGGCCCGGGCCTCGGCCCAGTCGGCCTCGAACAACTCGTCCACGATGCGCTCCAGTGCCTTGGCCACGATCGCCCCGCTGATGGGAT
>JBBSLT010000172.1:0-5190 GCA_038233555.1 Acidimicrobiales bacterium | reverse complement strand
CTCCTCTCCCGGTCAGCCCATCGACCTCGACCGGATCCGGGCGTTCAACGCCGGCCGCACCCGCCCTTCAGCATCTGACCCCACCAGCGGTTGCGATCACCACCATCTGGGAGGTCAGAGCGAGGAGGTGAGGCGCACCGTCTCAATCCTGTCATACCCTCTCAGTACTTTCAGTGTATGCGAGAATGGGAGTTGGAGCGGGCGATGCGGGGAGTGGCGGGACGACAGCACGGGGTAGTGAGCCGCCGCCAGCTCCGCTCCCTGGCGTCGAGCCGGGAGGCGCTGCGCAACCGGATGCGGTCTCCGGGTTGGGAGCACCTGACGCCGAACGTGCTTCGGTTTAGTCGGCCACCCCGACGGCTTCGCCCAACGCTGCATGGCCGGGGCCCCACCGCAGTATCCGTGATGGCGTGCCGGTGACCACGGTCGCCCGGACCCTGTTCGACCTTGCGGGCTGCCTGCACCCAAGTCGATCCGAGCGAGCCGTGGAGAACGCACTGAAGCACCACTTCGTGGCCTTGGAGGAGCTCCGTCGCATCACCATCGAGCTCCTCGCCCGGGGCCGGACCGGCGAGAGGTGGTCGCCACCGTGCGGGCGGCGCTGGCTCCTGTCCCTGTTCTGACCCCTTGAGCGGTGGTGATGGCAACCGCTGGTGATGGCAACCGCTGGTGGGGTCAGCTCGACCTCCTGGCGGAGGCGGCGGTGGTCGAGTCCGACCGGATGGTGGCCCTGGTGGAGCCCACCCGGGCGGCGCCGGCCCGCACTGCTGCCCGGGCGGTGTTGCCGGTGCCGGTGGCGACATCGAGCACCTCCAAGCCGGCCACACCGACCCGCTCGATCAAGGAGGTACCCGCCTCGGCGAACAAGTCCCCCACGCTGGCATAATCGCCCGACGACCAGAGCTGGCGGGTGGATTCGAGCCGGTCGGGCCGTTTTGTAGGCGGCGGTTGGTCCATGATCGGCGGTTCCTTCAGAAGTAGATGATGCGGTTGGCCCGCTCGACGGCCTCGTCAAGGTCGCCGGTCCAGGCGCCGGTGGAGAGGTACTTCCAGCCACTGTCGGCCACCAGGGCCACCATGACCGCCTCGTCGAGCTGGTGGGCGCCCTTGACCGCGGCGGCCACTGCCGAGCCGGCCGAGATGCCGGCGAAGATGCCGACGTCGGTGAGGCGTCGGGTCCACTGAAGCGACTCCTTGGCCCGAACGATCATCTTGCGATCGAGCAGCTCGTCGCCCTGGTTGTCGATGAACACCGGGGGGACGAACCCGTCGTCGAGGTTGCGCAGCCCGTCGACCATCTCTCCCGAGGGCGGCTCGACCGCCCACAGCTGCACCGCCGGGTTGCGCTCCTTGAGGAAACGGCCGACGCCCATCAAGGTGCCGGCGGTGCCCAGCCCGGCCACGAAATGAGTCACCTCGGGGCAGTCGCGCCAGATCTCCGGCCCGGTGCCCTCGTAGTGGGCCTTGGGGTTGGCCGGGTTGCCGTACTGGTAGGGAAAGAACCACTCAGGGTGCTCGCCAGCCAGCGCCTGGGCCGCCCGCAGTGCGCCGTTGGATCCCTCGGACCCGGGCGAAGAGATGATCTCGGCCCCCCAGACCTCGAGCGTCTGACGCCGCTCCAAGGAAACGTTCTCAGGAAGGACGACGATGAGGTGGTAGCCCCGGACCCGACAGATCATGGCCAGAGCGATGCCGGTGTTGCCCGACGACGACTCCAGCACCACCGATCCCGGGCCGAGGCGGCCCTCCTTCTCCGCCTCCTCGACCATGGCCTTGGCCGCCCGGTCCTTGACCGAGCCGCCGGGGTTCTGGCCCTCGAGCTTGGCCAGGATGCGAACGGACGGCTTGGGGCTCAGGGCCGAGATGTCGACCATCGGCGTGTTGCCGATCAGGTCGAGGATCGAGTCGTAGACGGGCACCGGGTGCTCCGGGCTTCCCGGTCCTCGGCTCAGTTCGATCCGCCGGCCACGGCGGGGACGATGGAGATCTGGGCACCGGCGTCCACCGGGGTCTCCAAGCCGCCAAGGTAGCGCACGTCCTCGTCGTTCATATAGACGTTGACGAAGCGGTGCAGCCCCCCGTCGGGCGCCTTGAGGTGACTGGAGGTGCCGGGGAACTGGCGCACCACGTCGTCGACCACCTCGCCGATGGTGCCGCCTTCGGCCGAGACCTCCGAGAGGCCCCCGGCGTGGGTACGCAAGATGGTGGGCAGGCGGACGCTGACGGACACGTGGTGGCCTTCTCTCTGGATTCGGACTCGTTGGTCGTAAACGCTTCGGGATCGCCAAAGCTGACTGAACTGCTAGGGATTCTATCCAGGGCCGAGCTCGATGGGCTCCTCGGTGACGACGCCGTCGATGATGCGGTAGCAACGAGCCTGGGCGTCGGGGTAGCGCAACGACACGATGAGGAAGTGCCAGGGGCCGAGCAGCTCCGCCCGTTCGATGTCGGTGGGCGAGGGGTAGGCGTCGGTATGGGTGTGGGAGTGCATGATGCCGAAGATCTGATGGTCCTCGCCTCCCTCGTCGAGCGCCCGCTCCACCCGCAGCAGATCAAGCCCGTCGATGGCGTAGGTGCGAGCCGAATGGTCGGCGTTAGGGCACGGCCAGAACGACGCCACCGTGTCGCCAGGGGGCCCGGCGAGCAGGCCGCACGCCTCTTCGGGCACGCAGTCGAGGGCGAGGCCC
Source organism: Acidimicrobiales bacterium (assembly GCA_038233555.1). Taxonomy (GTDB): domain Bacteria; phylum Actinomycetota; class Acidimicrobiia; order Acidimicrobiales; family CADCSY01; genus JADDRA01. The sequence continues at coordinate 2,503 of JBBSLT010000172.1, read as the reverse complement.
ACCATCTCGAGCCACTGCTGGCGCAGTATCCGCAACACGGTGGACGAGGGTACTCTCGGCCGGGTGGCGACCAAGACCGGGGCGTCGAAGGCCAAGGGTGATGGACGCCAAGTGGTGGCCAGCAACCGCCGAGCCCGCTACGACTACGACATCGTCGACACCTACGAGGCCGGCATCGTGCTCCAGGGCAGCGAGGTGAAGTCGCTGCGCAGCGCCAAGGTGCAATTGGCCGACAGCTATGCCTACGTGACCGCCGGCGAGGCCTGGCTCAAGGGGGTGCACATCGCGCCCTACTCCCACAGCGCCGGCTTCGGGGGCCACGACCCCGAGCGCGAGCGCAAGCTGTTGTTGCACCGCAGTCAGATCGACGCCATCCGCCACCGCATCGAGACCGACCACCTGACCCTGGTCCCCCTGTCGGTCTACTTTCGCGACGGCCGAGCCAAGGTCGAGATCGCCCTGGCCCGGGGGCGCAAGCGTCACGACAAGCGCCATGCCATCGCCGAGCGAGACGCCCGTCGCGATGTCGACCGGGCCATGGCCGGGCATCGGGTGCGCCGCTGAGCTCGACCCGCCCGACTTTGGCTTCCGGGAGGTAGCATGGGTGACCCCAGATGGGGGTGATCGGTTTCGACTTCGGTCGTCGACGCCAGTGAAGCGAGCCGTGGTCCCCGGATCCACGTAAAAGAGTCGGGAACATCAATAATCGCCAACAGCGACAGCAATCTCGCACTCGCTGCTTAAGTAGCGAATGCGACGTCTTCCCGCTCCCGGCCCTGCGGAGCGGAACCGGGCGTCATCAAGCGGGGCTTACCTTCCGGGAGGGTCAGCGATCCGGGAGGGACACCAAGCTGACTACGGCGGTCGCCGAGTGCCGGTGACGTGCGACCGCCCGACAATCTCCACCGGCTGCGCTCGGAGAAGCCTGGTAGAGAAGCTGAAGGACGCGGGTTCGATTCCCGCCACCTCCACGACGTTCTTGCTGCAAAAGCCCAGGTCAGAGCCTTGTACCGTCTGGGCAGGGCACCGACGTGACACGAAAAAGACACAAGGCTTTGCGTCGGGCCGTGCCGAGACGTCGGCGGGCGGGGCGTGCCGCCCGGCCACGACGGGCTCCACCTCATCGCCGCTCGCACCGCAGTCCGAGGACGCCCAACCCGGGCAACGACTCGCCCTCACGACGCCTGCATCCCGGCGAGCACAGCACCTGGCGACCACCGTTCGTGGCGATGCGCCGGTCTCACGCTCCGGGAGGAGACGATTCCCGCACTGGAGATGGAGAGGACGACCGCGGATGGCGAGCTCGGAGTCCGGGAAGGCGTCGGCCAGGGCCAGGATCTCCTGGGTGGTCTCTGGACTGAATCAGGCCGACCACCAGGCCATCGGTAGTCGGGTCGTACTGGCGCGGGCCAGGGATCACCTTCTTGGTCTCGGCGTCGGCGAGGGCGCCCTGGTAGCTGAGCGACGACCCGTCGGCGCCGGCCGCCCGTGAGGTCCCGGCCTCCTCGGGGGCGCCCCCGGTGGCCCGGGGGGCGCTGGCCGAGTCGACGTAGGTGGTCAGGTAGTCGGTGCCGACGATGGTGGTGGTCGACGTCTTGGCCGACGAGTCGGTGCTGGAGACGGCCCGGCCCCGGGTGTCGTAGGTGACGCACGACCATCGGGGGTCCGTCGCCACCCGGCGGCCGACGACCCGGTGCAAGGCGTCGTAGACGACATCCGTAGATCTGGGTGGTCTATCCGGACATTTCGGCCAGTACCACAGCGTCCATGACGCGCGATCCAGAAGGGCGTCCAGTGCTGTCTCGTCCACCACGTTCGGCAGCGTCTCGGAACCTGCGACCGCTGCTTAGAAGGCAGCCCTGGAGCCCGGACGGCGTAACACAGAAACGCGAAAGAGCAGCTCAGACGGCATATCCACAGTTCGCCTCGTACCGCTGAATCCGCCCTGTACCGCACCGTTATGGCACGCCAATGGCACGGCGACGCGGTCTCCGACTAGCTGCTCTTGGCACCTGACCTCACAGAAGCGGTCGTAGTCCGCTGCTCGCGGCGCGGTGGCGGCCCTGGAAGGGGTGGGGGTGACCGGGGCCCATGCACCACCTCACTGTGGACGTCGGCTCTATCCATGACGATGTCGCCAGGGCACAGCGCCGGCGATGAGGCGAGCGAGGAGAGGCGACAGCAGCGGGATTAGGGCATAGAGGAACACCGCAATGCTGATCGCCGTCCCCAACGTCGTCGAGAACAAGCTTGCCACTGTGCCGGCAATAAGGTCTGCCAACGACATTGCTGAAGAAAGCATCACCAATACGAGGAAGGCAGTCGGGAAGGCTCGAGGGTCACGAGCGAATGCCTGAGCGACGTAACACCCGGCAGCTCCAAGAATGCTCGCTCCAGCGAGGACGTAGTAGAGGGAACCACGATAGTCAGGGACTCCAGCGAGCCTCGCCACCCCAAGACCGAGTGCGCCGCCCACCCCGATGCCGACGATGGTCCCGCCCGT
>JBBSLT010000171.1:0-5225 GCA_038233555.1 Acidimicrobiales bacterium | reverse complement strand
GAGGTGCACGTGGTTGCCCGCTACGGACCGTCGTTGCCTGAGGTGGCCGATGAGGTGCGCCGAGCGCTGGGCGCCTCGATGGGAGAGCGCCCGGTGGCAGTCTTCATCGATGACCTCGACCTCGACCTCGACCTGGACCTGGACCTGGACCTGGACTCGCAGGCGCCTGTCGAGGACGGCCTTTCCGGGTGAGCCCGCACGAGGTCCTCGGGGTGGCCCAAGGAGCCAGCCCGGACGAGGTGCGTCGGGCTTGGCGCCGTCGGGCGCTGGAGACCCATCCTGACCACGGGGGCGACGAAGCCAGCTTCGCTTTGGTCTACCAGGCCTTTGCCCGCCTGTCGGGCCGAGCGCCAGGTGGGGATCATCCGGCCCCGGTATTGGTACGGAAGATCGGTGCGACGGCGCTGGCGCTTCGGTGGTGGCGTCGTCGCCGGGATCGCAGCATTCGGCCCCGAGTCGTCTGATCGCTCCCTCGGGAGGGTAGGAGAGCAACGTGCAACCAACTGTCGTCGGCTTGTTCACCGGACTGGTGCTGGGGTTGGTGCTCGTCCTGCGCGATTTCGGTGACATGTTGGTCGTCGCCCTCTGCGGCGCCCTTGGCTACGTCGTCATGAAGGTGGTGCAAGGCGAGCTCGATCTCGGCGACCTCGTCGACAAGACCCGTCGTCGGAGCTGACATGGACGCCGAGGCCCGGCCCGAGCTGCGGGGAAGGACGGTCATCGCCCCCCGGGCGGTGGCCTCCATCGCCCGGCAGGCGGCGGGCGAGGTGGAGGGGGTCGAGCTGGTCTCGCGCTCCGGCCTCGGCCGGTTCCTGGCCGGGCTGCGTCCGGGTGGCGGCGGAAATGGCGAAGGTGCCTCCGCCGAGGTGGGCCAGGGCTCGACCTCCCTCGCCTTGCATCTCTCGCTGCGCTGGCCCAGCCCCGTCGGCCAGGTCGCAGATGCTGCCCGCCGCCACGTGCAGGCCCGGGTGAGCGAGCTGACCGGCTATGTGGTCACCGAGGTCGACATCGTGGTCGACTCCTTGCCGGCATCGGGCCCGAACCGGGCGCGACGCGTCTCCTGACGTGCGGATCGTCGACCGGGTGTTGAGCGCAGTGCTGGGCATGGCGCTGCTGGTGGCCGGGCTCCTGGTGGCGGTCGAGATCGTGGTGGCCGCACTGGGCCGTTCGCCCTGGCTCGTGCCTCACGATCACTGGGCCGAATGGGCGAGCACGACGTCCTGGTCGGATCCTGGTCTGCGGGTGCTCTTCGCCGGGTTGATCGTCGGGGGCGTCGCCTTGCTCGTGGTGGAGGGTGCGAGGCGCCGGCCCGAGGTGCTGGCGCTGGCCGCGCAGGGTCCGGGAGTGGTCGCCGTGCTGGAGCGGCGGGAGGTGGAGCGGTGGCTGGTGGAGCGGGTCGAGGGCGTCGAGGGGGTGGCTGACGCCGGTGTCCGGATCAGCAACGGGAGAACGCTGGTCGCAGCCACGTCGGTGGGGCGGGACACAACCACGGTGGAGCCGGGTATCAGGGAGGTCGCCTCCGACAGCCTCGAGTCACTGGCCCTCGACCGTCCGACGCGCCTGACGGTCAGGGTCCGACCGAGGCAGGAGCGGCGGTGAGGGGCGGGGGAGCGGTCGACCGAATGTTCGTCGCCCTGGTGGGCCTGGTCATTCTGGCCGCCGGAGGCTATGGCTTGGCCCGGGGGTTAGGGTCCTTCGGGGCCCGCCAGGGCGACACCGTGCTCCTCGGCGAGGAGCTTCGCGCCACCCTGGCCGACAATGCCGGCTGGGCGGGAGGTGCGGCCACCTTCATGGCTCTGGTGGCGGCCTGGTTGGGCTGGCGGTGGCTGCGTCGCCAGCTCGTCGGTTCGTCACCGTTGCACCAGGTCCGGATGGCAGGCGCCGGCGGGGGGCACACCGACGTCGAAGCTCGGGCCGTGGCCGACGCCATCGTGCGTGACCTGGAGGCCGGGCCCCACGTGACGTCGGCGAGGGCCCGAGTGGTGGGCCATGAACGGTTTCCAGGCCTGGAGCTGGCCGTCGATCTCGACGCCACCGCCGACCTTCAAGTCGTCCGGCGCCATGTCGAGGATCACGTGCTGGCCCGGGCCCGGGCTGCCCTGGAGCGAGACGACTTGGACGCCCGCCTACGCGTCCGCCTGGGCGAACCGTCCAGTCGCACCCTGCAGTAGGCCCCTACCGGCTCGGGGCCGTCGCCAGCCTGCGGTCGAGCTCGGTGCTTTCGGCGTCGAGGCGCCTCACTTCGGCGTCGTCCCCCGTCTCTCGGGCGATGGCGGCCAACGACTCCAGGTCGGCGGCGACCAGGATGGTGTTCCCGAGCGCTCGCTCGATGTCCAGGCACTCCTCTTGGAGGCTGCGAGCATTGGCGTAGTCACCCCGGCCCATCGCGAGCTGGCCGAGGAACCGGGTGGCGGCGGCGATGCCGACCTGGTCGCCCAGCTCGCGGCGGATCTCCAGGCTCTCCTCCAAGAGTCGTCGAGCCGCCACCGTGTCGCCCCCGAACGGGGCGAGCACCCCGCTGTTCTCCAGCGCGAGGGCGATGCCGTGACGATCGCCAAGGGCGCGGTAGTGCTCCAAGGCCTCGTCGTAGCACTGGCGGGCCCGGACGACGCCCTGCGCTCGATCGATGCGGCCGCCTTCCACCAGGAACTGGGTCACCACGCCCAGGTTGACCAACGATGCCGCCGTGACCCTCGCGTCGTCCAGCTCTTGGCCCACGGCCAGGTTCTCCTCGAAGCACGCTCGGGCCGTCTCGAGATGGCCCTCACCGACGGCCAGGTTGGCGAGGCCGTTGCGGGCCGAGACCGTGCCGAGGCGATCGGCCAGCCGCCGACGAAGGGCGAGGCCGGCGAGGTAGTGGTGACGGGCCGCGGTCCGGTCGCATTGTCGCTGGGCGAGGATGCCGGCGGCGGTGAGCAGCGTCGCCCGCAGTGGCGGCTCCCAGACGCGGCAGAGGTGGGTGTCGAGACGCGCCCGTCCCTCGCTCAAGTGGCCCCTGATCTCCCAGAACCGGCTCAGCGTGGCGGCCAGCCGGGCACCGTCGACCGGTCGGTGGCCGGCGACGGACCAGTCCAAGGCGGTACGCAAGTTGTCGTGCTCGGCGTCGAGGATCTCAAGCCACGCTCCCTGCTCGGGCCCGTCAAGCTGGCGCTCGGCTCGCGTCGCCAGTGCGAGCGCCCAGTCGAGGTGGCGGTGGCGGACCCCGTTGCGCTCCCCATCGGATCCCAGCCGCTCTGCCGCGTACTGGCGCACCGTCTCCAGCAGCCGGTAGCGGACCGATCCCGCCCCCCGCTCGACCACCACCAGCGATCGGGCGACCAGGCCCGAGAGGGAGTCGGCGACACTGCTCAGCTCGTCATGGTGGGCACAGACGACCTCGACGGCCTCGAGGGTGAAGCCGCTGGCAAAGACCGAGAGCGAGCGGAAGACCCGGTGCTCCTCGGGTGACAACGCCTCGTGGCTCCAGTCGAGCACGGCTCGGAGGCTGCGATGCCGGGCGGGCCAGCCCCGGGGGCCCGACGCCAACAGGCGGAAGCGGTCATCGAGGCGGTCGACGATCTCGTCGACGCCCATCGCCTGGACCCGAGCCGCAGCCAGCTCGATGGCCAGCGGCAGCCCGTCGAGTCGACGACAGATCTCAGCGACACTTCCGGCGACCGGCCCGAGGTCGATCCCGGGAGCTGCGGCCGCCGCTCGCTCGGCGAACAACCGCACGGCGGGGTAGCCCAGCAGCACGTCGAAGGCCTGGCTCGCACCAGGGCCTGGCGCAGCGAGCGGAGGAACCGTCCACACCGTCTCGCCGGCGACACCGAGCGCCTCCCTGCTGGTCACCAATGCCTGCACACCCGGGCAGGCACACAGCACATGGGCAATCAGCTCGGCCACCGACGACGCCAGGTGCTCGCAGTTGTCGAGTACCAGGAGGAGCCGGCGGTCGGAGAGGTGGGCCGCGAGCGACCCGAGGGCATCGCCCCCCGAAGGGTCAGGGAGGCCGACGGCGTTGCGGACCTGATGGGCGACGAGCCTGGCCTCTGAGAGGCCCGCCAGCTCGACCCGCCACACCCCGTCGGGATGGTCCCTTTGGGTAGCGCGACCGGCCACCTCTGCGGCGAGGCGGCTCTTGCCCACGCCGCCGGTACCCGTGAGGGTAAGCAGCCGTGTCGTCGAGAGGAGGCGGGTCAGATCCGCGACCTCACCCTCCCGGCCTACCAGGTTGGTCAGCGCTTTGATCAGGTTGCCGCCGGCGCCGGAGTTCGACCACGGCGCCGAAGGGGTATCGGTGCCCAACAGGGCGAGGAAGGCCGCTTCGGTGGGGGCCGACGGGCAGGCCCCGAGCTCCTCGACCAGGACCTGGCGACACCGCTCGTAGGTCCGCAACGCCTCTCCGTCGTTGCCGGCCCGAGCGTGGGCGGTCATGACCCGGACGTAGGCCGATTCCCGCAGGGGTTGGAGAGAGAGTGCCTCTTGGGCGGCACGGAGCGCACCGGCGGTGTCGCCCAACGCCACCGTGGCGTCGGACAGGGTCTCCAGCGCCTCGACCTGGAGCTCTCGCAGCTCGGCCTGGCGTCGTTCGACCCATCTGCCGCTGGCACCGGGGAGGAACCGTCGACGGGCCACCGTGACCGCCCCCGCTCCCAGTCGACAGGCTCCTTCGGCGTCATCGTGTTCGAGCGCGCTCCGGGCGGCTGAGAGGTCGGCTGCGGCCGCCTCGACGTCGACGACCACCCGCCCCGGCAGGCGGAGCTGGTAGCAACCGTGAACACAGGTCATGGCGATGTCGTCGACCACGTCCTCGGCCAGCACGGTGCGGACCCTCGCCAGGACCCCTCGCAGGGCGGCACGCCACGTCGGCGGGACCCCTTCGCCCCAAATGGTGTCGGCCAGCTCGTCGCGCGGGACCGGCCGGTCGCGCTCGAGAACCAGGTAGGCCAGCGCCGTGCGTCCTCTCGGCCCCAGGGCCGTTCCGGTGAGGTAGAGGCGCCCGGTGCCGTCGCCGATGGAGACCGTCCCCGTCAGGCTGATATGCAGCTCCATGGGAAAGCACTCCCTCTCTCCTCGGCCTCGGCGTTACCGCGACGTTCGCGGTGAGTCTCTATCTTCCCTCAGATGGTCCTCAAGAAGCTGCTCTGCCTCGCGACCCTTGTCCTGCTCGCCGCCTCGGTACCCGCCGGGGCCCAGGCGGACGACCGGGTGCCGGTGGTGGAGGCCCCCCGCCAGGTCACGGG
>JBBSLT010000170.1:0-5233 GCA_038233555.1 Acidimicrobiales bacterium | reverse complement strand
GACTCCAGCCATCAAGGCACCTCATCGACGGGCGGGGATCCCCTCGTGCTGTCGGTGGCGACGGCCGCCCAGTCCCTCGGCGTCTCCGACGACCTCGTCTACGAGTTGATCGAACGCGGCCAACTGCCCTGTCTCCGCCTCGGCCGGCGCAAACTTATCCCTCGACGCGCCATCGAGCTTCTCGTCGAGAACGCCATGGATGACTTCGAGCCCGACGTCGTCCTCGGCGCTCTCAGCCGCGCATCGAGCGGCCGGGCCCCAAGCACCCACCTGGCGTTCGCTTCCTCCTCCCTCGGGCCAACGGTGGTCAGCCGCTCTTGCTCGTGCGCTTGTTCATCGGGAGGACGTTGGTCTCGAGCGGGCTCTGGGGCGCCTCCTCCTGGCGTTCCAGGACGCTCGCCATGAGGTCCGAGGCGACTCGATCCGGCTCCCGGAGAAAGTGCGAGTAGATAGCAAGGGTCGTCTTCCCCTCACCCCCGTGGCCCAGGCGGCCGGCGACCGTGGCCAGATCGACTCCGGATGTGAGCAGGGTGGTGGCGACGAAATGTCGGACGTCGTGCAGCCGCACACGCAGGCCGAGGCTGTCGCGCAGACGGATGAAGCGGTGGCTCCAGGTGTCGGGCCGCCAAGGCCGTGTTCCCTCCGGTATCGAGGGGAACAGGAAGCCGTCCTCCGGGTAGATCAAGCCGGCGTCAAGCATCCCCTCTGTTAGCCGAACGCACTGCAAGCGTACGAGGTCGATCGTCGCCGGCGACAGGGAGATGGTTCGCATCGAGCCCTCGTTCTTCGGAACATCCTTCTCGATGAGGGCCGTCGGCAGCTTCCCGCGGGCCCGCCCGCCCGGCCAGATGTGACCTCGGTAGGCCTTGAAGTTCTCCTCGGTCATCAGGCCGATGGTGAGCGCACGGGCGATGGTGACAGCGTCGTCATCGAAGTCACTGAGACGCAGCGCAGCCAGCTCCCCTCGCCTGGCCCCGGTCTCGGCATCGAGGAAGAGGAAGGTCAACAGCTCGAGGTCCTTGCCCTCGGCGGCGGCCAGGAGCTGTAGCACCTCGTCCTTCGTAGGGGGCATGATCTTGGCTGTCCGCAGCCTGCCGGGGTTGGCCAGGACGGCGGGGTTGTCCGAGCGCCATCCCCATCTCACTGCCTGCTGGAGCGCCGAGCGAACCGCGGCGTGGACGCGCAGGACGCTGGACACCGACAACGGCTTGCCCTGCTGTCCGCCCCGCGCCCGAAGTGCGGCGTAGAACTTGTCGAGCTCCGCTGGGTCGATCGCATGCAGCGGCCGATCAGACAAGCCGCTGAGGCGACGGTCGATCAGCCAACGGGTCTGGTAGGCGGTGCCGGGCGACCAGTCTTGGGAGCGGGAGTCGAACCACCGCTCGAGAAGATCGCCGAAGGTTCGTCCCCGCTGGGCGACGGGAGCCCCCTGGCTCAGTTCGGCGACGAAGACGGCCAAGGCCTTGTCCGCCTCCCGTTTGCCGACCATGGGGATGGTGCGGGTGGCGTAGCGCTTGCGTCCGCTGAGCTCGTCCCTGCTTCGAAACGCCCTCAGCTCGATCCCGTTCCCCCGTTGTCGCCAGTGGCCGGGCACGTCATGTCCTCCCTCCAGCCCAGCCTCTTCTGGCCTCCACGGTAGTGACCGGGAGTAGCAAGGAGTAGCACCCGGAGTAGCAGGCAGAGCCGACGCGAAGGAGGGGCCCTCTCGGACCCCTCCTGACCTGCACTTTTATGGAGCGGACGACCGGATTCGAACCGGCGACCCTCACCTTGGCAAGGTGATGCTCTACCACTGAGCCACGTCCGCGTGGGATGCCGAGCCTACCAACTCCGTCGCCGACCGTCAGGCCGGTGGCTCTTGGGGCCGCAGATCGATGCGCAGGACGAGAACGCCGTCGTCGATGGAGGCCACGGCATCGCCGATCATGGCGTAGTCCTGGAAGTCGTTCTGGGCCTGGGCGATGAACTGCTGGCGCTCGGCGCCGGCTACCGGGGGCAGGGTGCGGTTGCGCACCGCCTTGGCCCGATCGCGGAACCGCTGGATCATGCCGTCGACGTCGAGCTCTTCAGCCATGGCCGCACACTACCGATGCCGTCGGCCCCGACGATCCGAGAACGATCACTCCAGGTACCGGTCGCCGGGTCGAGTGGCCCGGACGTAGCGAACGGTGAGCGCAGAGAGGGCGAGCACCACGGTCAGCAGGCCGGCGATGACGAGCGTGACCAGGTTCCCGGTGCTCAGACCGGTGGAGGCGGCGGCCTGCTTCAGGGACGGGCTCGACGTCGAGGTGGTGGTCCTCGGGGGCCGCGAAATGTTGGGGAACAGGCTGTCACGCTCGGTGGTGGAGGGCGAGTCGTCGACCTCTGCGGTCGTCGCCGTGCGAGCGGTGGTGGTGCTGGGTGAGGACCGCCGGGGCGCGGTGGTCGAGGACGGCGAGCTTGCACCTCGAGCTCTCGTGGTGGTCGGGCCCGGTCCGGTGCTCGTGGTGGTGGCGGGAGCAACGGTGGTCGAAGCACCGCTGAGCGTGGTGGTTGTGATGATGGCGACGGTGGTGCTCGAACGCTCGGCCGGCGTGGTCGTCGTCGGCATGGGCGTACCCTGCGCCAGGGCCGGAGTCGTCGAAGGGACGAACGCCACCAGCAAGAGCATGGCGGTCACCAGGCCCACCACGGCCACGGCGCGCTGTCGATCCCCCACCCTGGGCATGGTAGGAGGTCTGCCTCAGCGCTGGTGGCGGGGACAGGACCACGTCGTGCGGCCTCCGACGGTGCGACGCTCGAGGGGCGTGGCATCACGGGGACAGGTCCCGCCGGCGATGCGCATGGGCATCAGGGCTCCGGTGTGGGAGCCGCCTCCTTCGAGCAGGTCATCGATGGTCTGGCGTAGATGGCGGTGCAGGCGCCGGGTCTCGGGCGCCACCAGCGTGCCCGCCGGCCTGGCCGGGTCGAGCCCGGCCCGGTACAGCACCTCGTCGGCGATGAGATTTCCCACGCCGGCCAGCCGGGCCTGGTCCATGAGGCGGGCCTTGAGCGGGGCAACGCTTCCCGCCAGGATCCGCCGCAGGCCAGCCAAGGTCACCACCGTGGCGTCCACCCCGAGTCGGGACTCGTCGGGGTCGAGGATGACTCCGCCGAGGCGGCGTGGGTCGCGCACCACCAGGTCGCCGCCGTCGTCGAAGACGATGCGGACCCGGTCCCATATCGCCACGTCACGGGTGCTGGAATAGACAAGGCGGTCGACCCCGGCCGAGCCGTCGACGAGGAGCCGCCCGGTCATGCCGAAGCGCAGGCCCAACGTCGCCCGCCCGTCGGTGTCGAGGAGTAGCAGCTTGCCGATCCGCCGGGCGGCGGTGAAGGAGGCACCCACCAGGGCATCGGTCAGCTCGCCGGCCGACAGGCCGCCCTTGAGGAACCAGGCGTCGGGGGCATCGACGACCGCCACCTGGCGACGCAGGGCCTGCAGGGCGAGGCGGCGGTAGGACTCGACCTCGGGCAGCTCGGGCAGGACTACGTCCCGTCGGAGGCGCCGAGGGCGGCACCGACGTCGGCCACCACGTCGTCGGCGTGCTCCAAGCCGACCGAGATCCGGATCAGGCCATCACCGATGCCCATCGAGGCGCGCTCGTCGGGCGTGAGGTTGGCGGCGGTGCTCGAGGCCGGGTGGGTGACGAGCGTCTCGGGTCCACCGAGGGAGGTGGCCAGGCGGGCCAGGGTGACGGACTCGACAAAGCGACGGGCGACGTCCCAGCCTCCGGCCACCTCGAAGCTGAGCATGCCGCCGCCATGGGCCATCTGGCGCTTGGCCAGGGTGCGCTGGGGATGGGAATCGAGCCCCGGATACAGCACCCGCTCCACCGCCGGCTGCTCCTCCAAGTACAGCGCTAGGCGCTCGGCCGTCTCCTGTTGCTGGCGCACCCGCACGGGCAGGGTGCGCAGGCCCCGCAGGGCGTTGAGGGCGTCGTAGGGAGAGGCGACGGCGCCGTGCACGGTGTGATAGTTCCAGATCCAGCCGATGAGGTCTTCGGCGCCGGCGACCACGCCGAGGGTGGCGTCGTTGTGGCCGGCCAGGCCCTTGGTGGCCGAGTGGATGACCAGGTCGCAGCCGTGCTCCAGGGGGCGCTGCACCAGGGGCCCGGCGAAGGTGGAGTCGACCACCCGCAGCGGCCCCTGGATCGCCCCCAGGGCGTCGAGGTCGACGAGTCGCATCCCCGGGTTGGCCGGCGTCTCCACAAAGACGAGCACGGTACGACCGGGGATGACGGCTGCCGCCATGGCGTCGGCATCGGACGCCTCGACGAAGCTGACCTCGATGCCGAAGCGGGGACAGACTCCGAGGAAGAGCAGCGAGGTCGACGAGTAGAGCTCGCGCTGGACCACGACGTGGTCGCCGGCCGAGCACAGAGCCAGCACCACCGACGACACCGCCCCCATCCCCGAGGCAAACGCCTGGGCCGCCGGAGCTCCCTCCAGCTCGGCCAGCGCCTCCTCGAAGGCTCGGACCGTGGGGTTGCCGTAGCGGCTGTAAAACCGAGTGGGGCGCAGCGACGTGGCGAGACGCCGGCCCTCCTCCACGGTGGCCGTCTCGAAGGTGCTCGTCGCCCACAAGGGGGCGGCCAACGAGCCCTCGTTGGCACTGCGCCCGGCGAGGATCGCCCGAGTCTCGATCCGGTACTCGGGACCGTCTTCGCCCGTGCTCACGGCGTCACCGACTTGTCGATGTCGGACAGGAAGCGAGACAAGGCTGACCCCACCTGGTCGAGGTCTATGAGGAAGGCGTCGTGGCCATGCGGGCTGTCGATCTCGACGTACTCGCTCGTCTTGCCCTGGGCCCCCAGCGTGTCATGGATCTGACGCTGCTGGTAGCTGGGGTAGAGCGCATCGGAGGTGATGCCCATGACCAGCGCCGGTGCTGACACGCGCGCCAGCGCCTCTTCCAAGCCGCCTCGCCCCCGGGCCACGTCGTGGAGGTCCATCGCCTTGGTCAGGCACAGGTAGGAGTTGGCGTCGAAGCGGCGCACCAGCTTGATCCCGTGGTACTCGAGGTAGCGCTCCACCTGGAAGCGTTGCCACAGCGAGAAGCCGTCGAGCGACTCGACCACCTCCCGGCCGAAGCGGTCGGTGAACACGTCATCGCTGCGGTAGGTGATCTGGGCGATGCTGCGGGCCACGGCCAGGCCACGGCTCGGCCCCTCGCCGGCTTCGGCGTCGTAGTAGTCGCCGCCCCGCCAGCAAG
>JBBSLT010000169.1:0-5240 GCA_038233555.1 Acidimicrobiales bacterium | reverse complement strand
GTCGACGGACGCCGGGTGCACGTCCCCGTCGAGCTGGCCGAGGTGGTGGCCACCGTGTCGCACCTGGCTCGTACCAGCCCCCACGTCAACCAGCGTTCGGGGGTATCGGTTCGCCTCACCGTGGCCAACACCGAGACCCTCGTGGCCAACGCCACCCGTCGCGCCTTGCGCTTGGGCGAGGACGAGGTGGTGGCCCGGGTGAGCGACCTCTCCGCGCTGACTGCTTCCACCGCCGGCAAGATCGAGATCGAGACCCTGGACGAGGGCCGCGACCAAACGGTGGTCGACGGGCTGTTCTCGGCCGCGGTGTTGACGGTGTTCCGTCGCAGCGTGGAGCCGGAGACCGTGCGCGAGCTGGTCGTCGCCTTCGACGATGGGCGGGTGGTGCACACCGGTGACGACGTGGCCTCGTCGGCCTACGTCGAGTTGGTGGCCGAGGTGCCGGCGCTGCGCCAGGCTGTGCGGGGCCTGATCGGCGGCGAGGAGAGCCCGGGGGCGGTGGCGTCGGCGGTGGAGTTCCTGTTGGAAGGGCTGCACCTGTCCAAGCGCCTCAACAAGGAAGTCGCCGACGACGGCCGGGCCCTCTACCGCACCCGGACCCGGTCCCGGTGAGTTCCACCCCCCGCCCGTTCTTTGTCGCGTTCTCTACCCCCGCTGTCGCTCACGCGACAAAGTACGTCGAGGTGAGGGTGAGGGCGTGAGCCACCGGGCCCGCTACTCCCGGTGGGATGGGACCCAGCAGGGGTTCGAGATCGACGCCGATGCGCTGATGGCCGAGCTGGTCGACGACCTCACCCACCACGGCGACGCCAACGCCGCTTTGCGCCGGATGCTCCAGGAGGGCTTCCGCGACCGCAACGGTCGCCAAGTCCAGGGCATGCGTGAGCTTTTGGAGCGGCTGCGCCAGCAGCGGCGGGAGCGCTTGGACCAACGCGATCTGGGAGGGGTGTACGAGGACATCGCCCAGCGCCTGCGCGGGGTGGTCGACACCGAGCGGGGCGGCATCGATGCCCTGGAGGAGGCGGCCCGGAGCTCAGGCGACCAACGCCGGGCGGAGGTGGTGGGTGAGGCGGCGGCGGAGCGACGCATGCAGCTCGACTTGCTACCTCCTGATCTGGCCGGTCAGGTGCGGACGCTGTCGGCCTACGACTTCGCCTCGCCCGAGGCCCGAGAGCGCTTCGAGGCCCTGGTCGAGGAGCTGCGGACCGAGGTGGCCCGGTCCAGCTTCAACCAGATGGCCGGGGCCATGGGCAACGTCTCACCCGAGGAGCTGGCCCGCACCAAGGACATGCTGGCCGAGCTCAACCGCATGCTGGAGCAGCGGGCCGCAGGCGAGGAACCCGACTTCGCCGGATTCATGTCCCGCTACGGCGACATGTTCCCCGAGAACCCTCAGACGCTCGACGAGCTGTTGGAGGTCATGGCCCGGCGTATGGCCGCCATGCAGGCCACGCTCAACTCGATGAGCCCCGAGCAGCGGGCCCAGCTCCAAAGCCTTTCCGACCAACTCCTCTCCGACATGGACCTGCGTTGGCAGATGGACCAGCTCGGGGCCAACCTGCGGGCGGCCTTCCCCGGCGCCGGCTGGGAGCGCAGCTACGACTTCAGCGGCACCGACCCGCTGTCGTGGGGCGAGGCGGCCGAGGTGTTGGGCGAGCTCGGTGATCTCGACCAACTCGAGCAGCTCTTGCGGGGGGCCTCGGCTCCCGGTGCGCTGGCCGAGGTCGACATGGAGCGGGCTCGCGAACTTCTAGGCGACGACGCCGCCGCCAGCTTGGAGCAGATGGGGGAGCTGGCGAGGACGCTGGCCGAGGGGGGCTTCATCGAGCAGCGCGAGGGCCGCTACGAGCTCACGCCCCGAGCGATCCGGCGCATCGGCGCCTCCGCCTTGTCCGAGCTCTTCGCCCGCCTCGGTGCCGACGCCGTAGGCCGCCATCAGGTGCCCAGGGTGGGCGTCGGCCACGAGCGGGCCTACCAATCCAAGCCGTATGAGTTCGGCGACCCCTTCAACCTCGACATCCACCGCACGGTTCGCAACGCCCTCCAGCGCAGTGGTGGGGGGACACCGGTGCGCCTCGACCCCGACGACTTCGAGGTGGAGCAGACGGAGCTGACCACCCGGGCGGCCACCGTGGTCATGCTCGACGTCTCGTTGTCGATGGAGATGCGGGACAACTTCCTGGCCGCCAAGAAGGTGGCCATGGCTCTTCACTCCCTCATCACTGGTCAGTTCCCTCGCGACTACCTGGGCATGGTGAGCTTCGGCAAGCTGGCCCGGGAGCTGCGTCCCGAACAGCTCCCCGAGGTGTCGTGGGACTTCGACTTCGGCACCAACATGCAACACGGCCTGGCCCTGTCCCGGCGCATGTTGGCCCGACAGCGGGGCACCCGCCAGATCATCATGATCACCGACGGCGAGCCCACCGCCCATCTCGAGGCGGGCAGGGCCGAGCCGTTCTTCCACTACCCGCCGTTGCCCGAGACCGTCGACGCCACCCTGGCCGAGGTCAACCGCTGTACCCGGGAAGGCATCCGCATCAACACGTTCATGCTCGATGCCACCGACCACCTTCGCCACTTCGTAGAGCAACTCACCCGGCTCAACCGGGGTCGGGCGTTCTACACCACCCCCGAGACACTGGGCGACTACGTCTTGGTCGACTTCCTCGACCAGCGCCGGTCGGTCGGGCGCCGGGGTGGCAGCGGAGGCCGGCGCTCGGCCTGACCGCCACCAGAGCCTGACGCCGCCCAGCCGGCGGCCAAGCCGGCGGCGATGAGGGCAGCGCTGGCGGCCGTCTCGGCGCCGGTGACCGTGTCGCTAGTGGAGCCGCCGCCGGATCGGACTCCATCACCGGGGCCGGTGCTCTCGGCGGCCCCTGGCGGTGGGACGAGTTCGGACCCCGTCTGGGAGTCGAGCGTGGTCGCCGGGGACGACACCTCCGCGTTCGAGCCGCAGTCCGTGCGGGTGTAGGTGCGGTCCCCCCTGTCGTCCTCAGTGTAGTTCCAGCACACCGGGTCGGATTGGGCCACGAGGGCGACGAGGCCCCCCCCGAAGGCGAGCACGGGCAGGATCACGGCGAGGAGAGGGCGGGCGAGGGTCGACGGGTAGAAGCGGCGCCGGTGGTAGGCGACGCCGTAGCAGATGGCGGGAATCACCAGCACCAGGGTCACGCCCGAGAGGGCGGTGAACGACAGGAGCAAGCTCACGCCGGCGGCGGGCACGAGCAGCACCGGACGCTCCCGCAGCGAGAGCAGGGCGAGCAGGGCGGGTGCAGCCCACAACAGCGGAAACCCGAGCGGTTCAAAGCTTCGCTTGGGCGGGGTCGATCCGAGGAAGATGGCCACCCCGAAGGCCGTAGCCGCCACCAGTCCCAGGACGGCTCCGATGAGGGTGAGCCGGCGACCGCTCCTGTCCGCCGAGGGCATCAGCGCCGGTCCGTTACCTTCCTGTTCTGGTGGTCAGAACCGGCCGGGAAGGCGCCGTTTCCGCCACCAGAACGTGACGCCGCCCAACCTGAGGCCAGTCCGGCGGCTATGAGGCCAGCGCCGACGGCCGCCGCTGCCGGCGTGACCGTGCTGGTGCTGCCGATGGCGCCAGTGGCTCGGTCGTCCGGTCCATCCGTCACCATGGGGTCGACGAGGTCGCCGTCTTCCAGGCACGGCACCTCCCGATAGGTGCGCTCACCGGTGGCGTCCTCCCGGTAGTTGAAGCAGATCGACTCGGTACCCGCGAGGAGGGTGACGAAGGCGCCAGCACCGACCAGCACCGGCAACACCACCGCGAGCAACGATCGAGAGCCCGTAGACGGCCGGGAGCGCCGAAGGTCGTAGGCCACCCCATAGCAGATGGCGGGAACGAGCAGCACCAGGATCAACCACGACAGGACGGTGAAGGCCAGCGGGAAGCCGAGGACGGCGGCGGGCAGGAGCAGCACCGGCCGTTCCCGCAGGGACAGAAGGGCGAGGAGGGCCGGCATGGCCCAGAGAAGCGGGAACGAAAGCATCCCCGGCGCCCGTGACGGGAAGATGCCGCCGACCAGGAAAAGCACTCCGAGGCCGGCGGCGGCCACCAGTCCCAGGACGGCTCCGACCAGGGTGAGCCGCTGCCCGGCTCGTTCTCGGGAGCCTCCCATGCCTGGCTATCATACGTACGTATGAACATGGCGGTCAAGGGCGACACCCGCCAGCGCCTGGTCGCGGGAGCACTCACCTGCATCCGGGACAAGGGGCTGGCGGCCACCACGTCAAGGGACATCGCCTCCGCCGCCGGGGCCAATCTGGCCGCCATCACCTACCACTTCGGCTCCAAGGACACCCTGGTGGCCCACGCCCTGCTCGACGCCGTGCACCGGTGGCTGGGACCGGCGCGATCGGCCCTGGCGACGGGGGGTGACCCGGCGACACGGGCGGCAGCGGTGGTGTCGGCTCTGGAGTCAGCGCTGAGTGAGGCCCAGGACTGGGTGCCCGCCTACCTGGAGGCGGTGGTGGCTGCCCGCCATCGTCCTCCGCTGGCCGAGGGGTTACACGCCCTCCGGCGAGAGCTGCATGGGGCCCTCGCCGGCCAGATCAACCAACTGCGCGGTGAGGGCGCGCTGGGGAGGTGGGTCGTTCCGGAGGAGATGGCAGGCCTGTTGATGGCCATGGCCGACGGCATCGCCGTGCAAGCAGTGCTGGCTCCGTCGGCCGACCACCGGCCGGTGGCGACGCAGGCTCTGGCGCTCCTCTTGGCCGCCGCACCCCACGGGAACGAGGGAACCTGAGTCAGCCGCCGGGCGTTGGAAGGGAGAAGAGCGCTATCACCTCCGGCAACCGCAGCCCCGAGCGCCAGCTACAGCTCCACGAGAATGCCATCGTCAAGTTCGGGTCGGTCGAGGAGGCCAGCCGTTGGGTGCTCCCGCCCGACGAGTCCAGCCACGTCACCGGCTTGGCCATCGACGTGGGCCCGGCCGAGCACGTGCACTGGCTCTCTGAGCACGGCGGTCGTCACGACCTGTGCCAGGTCTATGCATGGGAGCCCTGGCACTTCGAGTACCGCCCGGAATGGGTCAACGGCGACGTGTGCCGCCCACCGGTCCCGGGGTGAGGCGGGCGGCAGGGCGGCGAGGCGACCAATGGAGGATGGCGGCCGGGGTGGTCCGCAGCGGGGGGCGCCAGGTGTCGCCGTCGGCGATCAGCCACCCCGACAACAGGCCCCTCAGCTCCCGGCGCACCTCGGCGGTGTCAGCGAGCAACAGGCCTTC
>JBBSLT010000168.1:0-5258 GCA_038233555.1 Acidimicrobiales bacterium | reverse complement strand
GCGGCGGGCGGCGAGGAAGAAGGCGGCGGCGGCCACCGTCCCCAGCACCACGGCCGACCACAGCCAGAAGGGCACGCCGTCGTCGGCCAGGCGCGGGTCCTGGCCGTCGATGCCGAAGCCGTCCTCGACGAAGCCGCCGCCCGGCCCAATGGCGCCCGGGGGTGGCGGTTCCGGCGATGGCGGCATCGGGAACGGCTCTGCGCCGAAGGCGAAGCCGTCCTCGACGATCATCTCTCCAGGGCCATCGACGAAGCGTCCCTGGAAGCCGAGTTCGTTGCGCTCGACCTCGGCCAGGAGGCCCCGCATCGGCTCCAGCGGGGAGGCGACGCTGCCGTCGAAGCTCCGTTGACCGGTGGCGTCGGCGGCGGCGAAGAAGGGGTTGAGGGTGAGCACGGCCAGGGCGGGACGGTGGGGCTCGGGCTCGTCGTCGATCACGGTTTGGGCGCCGTAGATCATGACCGTGCCGAGGACGAGGAACAGGGTGGCGGCGTAGGCCAGCACCATGGCCGCCTGGGTGCGCCGGGTAAGGCTGGAACAGGCCAGGGCCAGGCACGCCACCACCAATCCGGTGGCCAGCACCACGGTGACGCCCCGGGCCATCTGACCCAGGCTCACCCCGCCGAGGACGAACGACACGCCGAGCAGGGGCAAGGTGGCGAGCACCAGGAGGGTGACGAAGGCGAGGGACGACAGGAGCTTGCCCAAGAGGATGGCGCGAGGACCGAGCAGGCTCACCTGGAGCGGGACCAGCGTTTGGCGCTCCCGCTCGCCGGTGATGGCGTCGGCGGTGAGGCCCGGCACGATGAAGCACACACCCAGCAGCATGAAGAACAGCAGGGTCTCGAACAGGCTGCGACCGAGCCGGGCCGACTGGGTGGCGGCCACCGATCCGGAGAAGGGGTCGACGCCCACCGACGACAGGGCCGAGTAGACGACCTGGAGGATGAGGGCGAGCAGAGCGAGGTAGACGGTGACGACCACGGTGGCCCGTCGCGTCCGCAGCCGCTCCTTGAGCTCGCGGGCCAGCACCGGGTTGACCGGGCGCCGGAGCACCTTCATTGCACCACTCCCTTGGTGATGCGCAGGAACAGGTCCTCGAGGCCCGAGCTGGTCTCGGTGAACTCGACGATCGGCAGGCCCTCGGCCACCAAGCGGGCAAGGAGGGCCTGTTGGTCGTCCTCGGAGCCCACTGCGTGCTCCTGCACTTCTCCTCCGGCCAGGCGGACCCGGATGGTCCGGCCGCCTCCGAGCTGGTCGCCGATGGATCGGGGGGTGCCCACCGCCAGCAGGCGACCCGCCTCCATGATCGCCACCTCGGTGCACATCTCCTCGAGCTCAGCGAGGATGTGGGAGCTGACCACCACCGTCTTGCCCATGGCCCGCAGCTCCACCAGCAGCTCGCGCAGCTCTACCCGGGCCCGGGGATCGAGGCCGCTGGCCGGCTCGTCGAGCACGAGGACCTCGGGGTCGTGCACCAGCGCCCGGGCCAGGCTCAGGCGCTGCTTCATGCCCCGCGACAACGAGTCGACCATGGCGTCGTGCTTGGTGGTGAGATCGACCAGCTCCAGCAGTCCGTCGATCAGACCCGGCCACGACGACTTGGGAATGCGATAGGCGCCGGCGAAAAAGGCCAGATACTCGTGCACGCGGAGGTTGTCGTAGACGCCCATGACGTCGGGCATATAGCCGAGCTTGGCCCGCACGCCCCGGGGGTCCTCGGCGGGGTCACAGCCGGCGATCTCCACCCGCCCCGAGGTGGGCGTGAGCAGCGAGGCCAGGGCGAGGAAGGTGGTGCTCTTGCCCGCCCCGTTGGGGCCGATGAGGCCGAAGATGGCCCCCTGGGGTACGGCCAGGTCGAGGTCGCGCACGGCGAAGAGGTCGCCGTAGCGCTTGGTCAGGCCCTCCACCTTCACCGCCAGCGCGGGCTGCTCGTCAGGGTCGAGCACCTCGGCCGTGCCCGGGGGATCGTCGAGGGTGGTCACAGCCTCGTCTCCAAGGTGACGAGGGTAAAGGTGGCAAGGGTGTAGGGGTCGATGACCCCGAAGCCACCGGAGAGGGCCCGTACCCAGACCACGCCGTCGTCGATGGTGCCGGCGGGCAGGGCGTGGTTGGCCGCCGGGCCGAACATCTGCGGGCCGGGACCGACCATCCTGGCGTCGCCGGGGAAACCGCGGTCCGGCCCGGCAGCCCTCCCGGGCGACAGCTCCCGCCACGACCCGTCGCTCCAGGTCTCCAGGGCCAGCATCTCGGGGGCGCTGATCACCAGGGCGGCGGGGTCGACGGCCGGTGCCCCCTCCGCCGGTGGGGGCAAGGTCAGGCGGAACACGACCGGCGCAGTCTCGTCGAAGAACCCGCTGCTCGCCGAGGGGCCCCGGACAACGGCGGTGTCGACCGACGGGCCGCCGGGCCCCGCCACCCCCGCCGTAACCGGCCCGGAACCCACCACCATGGTGCGACCGGCGAGGGTGGACCCGGGAGCCTCCAGGGGCGGTTCGTAGGCTCGGGTCCATCCGGCGGCCACGACGGTGCCGGGCGACAGCACATCGGCTTCGACGGCGGCCTCGAACTCGTTCCACAGCGGGAAGGCGACCACGGATTCAAGGTCGGGCATACCGTTGAACCCACTGGCCTCAGGCCATGCCCGCCCGGCGGCGCCGGGGAAGGGATCGGCGCCGGTCACCACCTCGAGAGTCCACTGACGTTCCTGCCCCGGCTCCAGACGCCCCACGGTTGCAGCCGACTGGTCCTGGAGCACGGCCACCTCCTCGAGGGCGAAGGGCAAGGTGTTGCGGACGGTGCCCTCGATGGTGGTGGCGCCGGAGGCGGTGGCCGTCACCTCCAGGCGCCCCTCCAGGCCGATCGGGCCCGACGCCCGGTGGACGCCGAACTGCCCGACGTCGAGTTCCTGGCTGATACTGACCCCGTCGGGACCGATCGTGGCCGCCAGCTTGGTGGGCGGCCCCCCAAAGGACATCGAGCGTCCGGCCGGCGCCCACCGCCGGGGGTAGCCCACCTCTACCCGACCGCCGTCGGGTGAGACGACGCCCACGCTGGTCGTGGCCAGCGCCCCCCCGTCGGTGATGTGGACCACCGTGGCGTGGGCCGTGGTGGTCCCTCCCCGAGCCTCCCGGCCGGCCCCGTAGCTGGCGGCGGTGAAGACCAGCGCCACCAGGGGCAGCACCACCCACCCCAGCTCCCCCCGGCCCCGCCGGCGCAGGATGGTAAGGGTGAGGGGGACCGCCACCAGCACGTAGACCGCGAGGAAGCCCACCAGCCAGCCCAGCCGGGGGATGCTCAGCCCGGCGTCGGTGGCCAAAGCACCGTCGAGGCCGAAGCCACCGAAGAACTGGCCGCCCTCGCCACTGACGACCGGGGTGGGCTCGATCAGGCCCGACCAGTTCCCCGCCGCCATGGCCCCGCCGGTGATCCGCACCTCCCCCAGGCCGGCCCGAACCCGGCGAGCGTCACCCGGCTGCCACGGCGCCGGCAACCCGGGGATCTCCTCGCCCACGGCGCTGTCGACCAGGAGGAAGCCGCCCTCGCCCACCCAGGTCAGCACGCCTGCTCGGGCGGCGTCGTCGAGCGAGCTCAGGTCGTCGGGTGCAGCACCGACCACGTCGAGAGCAGCCAGGCTGGCCGGGGCGGCAGCCAACTCGGCCGGGCCCAGGGCGCTGAAGCGGGCGGTGCCGGCATCGACGGCGAGGGGGGCGACCCCCGGAGGCTGGCGCCCGGCCAGCACGCCGGCCAGCAGGCCCACCAGCTCCTGATCAACGGTGGGGGCCACGCCGGCCGATCCCCGGGCGATCTCGGCCCCACCCTCACGCAGGACGGCTTGCATCTGGGTCTGGCCCCCACCGGCATTGGTAGGGGCCACCACCACGACCTCCTTGACGGTGCCCCCCGACACCTCCACTGGGACGGCGATGGTCACCGCATCGCCGAAGTTGGAGCCGGCCTGCACCTCGAGCTCGCCCCGCAGCAGGCGATCGGCGGCGATGCGCACCCGCACGGGCACCGGCGACCCGGGCCGGTAGGAACCGGCGTAGCCAGCGTCGACCTCGAGCACGGTGGCCGCCACCGCCGGCGCCGGCTGTGTCACCAGTGCCGCCAGCACGACCAAGACGGCGGCGGTGAAGGCTGCGACCAGGCGTTGGTGCACATAGCTTCGACGTCCGGCAGCGGCCATTGGTTCCACCAGATCCTGGTGAGAGGTGCGTGTGCTCGGTGATTATCACAGACCGCCGGCGCCGTCGTCGGCGGTCCCCGCTACCGTCGCCGGTCGTGGGCGTGGCGCTGGAGGCGGTGATCTTCGACTGGGGTGGCACGCTGGCCGAGTTCGTCCCCCTGGAGATGACCGACGTGTGGACCCTCGCCGCCAGCCATCTGGCCCCGGGTCGCCAGGACGAGGTGGCCCAGCGTCTGTGCGACGTCGAGGCCCGCTTCTGGGACCGCACCGCCGGCGCCTGCCAGTCGGCCACCCTGGCCGAGCTGGTGGCCGAGGCCTCGGCCGAGCTCGGCCTCGACGTAGCCGAAGCGGTGATGGAGAAGGCGGCGCTGGGTCACCTTGACGCCTGGACGCCGCACATCCGCCACTTCGACGGTGCCGCCGGCGTGCTTGACTCGCTCCGCCAACGGGGCCTGCGCCTGGGGCTGTTGTCGAACACCCATTGGCCTCGCGCCTTCCACGAGCGCTTCCTCGCCCGAGACGGCCTAGCTGAACATCTCGACGCTCGTCTCTACAGCAGCGAGATGACCCACCTCAAGCCCCACCCCTCCGTGTTCACCGCCGCCCTTGCTGCCCTCGGGGTGGAGGAACCGGCCGCCGCCGCCTTCGTCGGCGACCGTCGCTACGACGACATCTGGGGCGCCCAGCGCCACGGCCTACGCACCGTCTGGATGGCCAACGACCACGCCGCCGCCTGGGACGTGACCCCCGACGCCACCATCACCACCCTGGCGGAGCTTCCCAGCGTGCTCGACGCCTGGCGTTGACCTCGTCTCGCTCTCAACCCGCCTCACGCCGCGAACATCTCCGGCGGGGGCCTCGGATGCTTCCCGGGTGGATGGCTGACAAAGACCCGCCCGCTGGGGTCGGTGACCACCAACTCGGCGTCGGCCGTCAGCACCGCCGACCAGCCCGGCCGGTGCAGGCGCCGGTGGTGCCGACGGCACAGAAGGCAAAGGTTTTCGATCTTGGTGGGGCCGCCGTCTTCGACATGGACCACGTGGTGCGCATCCAGCCACGCGGGCGGTCGATC
>JBBSLT010000167.1:0-5288 GCA_038233555.1 Acidimicrobiales bacterium | reverse complement strand
CGTCCACGGTGGTTCCTGAGGCCCAGGCGCCGCAGGTCTTCAACCTCGACGTTCCCGATTGCATGCTTCCTCCGCCGCCGCCCACGGCTCCACCGCCGACCTTCCCCGGCTCAACCACCACCGCCACCAGCCCATGACCCACTACGAGGTGCTGGGCGTGGACGAGCAGGCCCCCGCCGCCGAGGTGCGCCAGGCCTACGTGCGCCTGGCCCGGCGCCACCACCCCGACTTCTTCGCGGGGGCTGACGGGCCGACCCGGGCCGACGCCGAGCGCCGCATGCGGGCCATCAACGAGGCGTGGGCCGTCCTCGGCGATCAGGGTCGCCGTCTCGCTTACGACCAGACGAGAGGCCTGGCCCCAGAGCGCGCCGGGCAGAGCTGCGGCCGCCCCTTCGAGCCCTTCGACGCCGGCGAGGACGACATCGACCCGCGCGATCTTCCCGACGAGCCGTACCGGCCCGACGAGCGGGGACGCAGGGGCCCACTGGGACGCGTCGCCGGTCTCGCTCCCGTCCTGGCCTTCGCCGCCTCGGTGGTCTTGGCCGCGGTGGGCCTGCTGGTCGGCTCGGTCGGGCTCCTCGCCTTGGCTGTGGCCTGCTTCATCGCCGCCTGCCTGGGCTTCGTGGTGATCCCATTGCTCGCCCTGTCCAAGGCCACCAAGAACGACTGACGAAAGAACGGGGGGAGGAGGGGCCGGTAGGATTCTGCGGTGGCCACCTACCTTGATCGGATCTTGGCCGCTCACCGGGCTGGTGCCGCTGGCGACCACCGACCTCTCGAGCCGTTGCTGAAGGCGGCGCAAGCCATGCCGGCGCCACGCCCCTTCGCCGCTGCTCTGACGAGGTCCGACGGCTTCGCCGTCATCGCCGAGATCAAGCGGCGCTCGCCTTCTCGTGGCGACCTCGCCCCCAACCTGAACCCAGCCGAGCTGGCTGGGCACTACGAGCGCGGAGGAGCGGCGGCGCTGTCGGTGCTCACCGACGCCGAGTTCTTCGCTGGCTCACCCGCCGACCTGGCCGACGCCCGCCTGGCCTGCGCGTTACCGGTGCTGCGCAAGGACTTCACCGTCGACCGCCGTGACGTCCTCGATGCCCGGCTGATGGGCGCCGACGCCATCCTGCTCATCGTGGCCGCCCTCGACGACACCGAGCTGCGGGCCCTCCTGGCCCTGGCCACCGACGTGGACCTCGACGCCCTGGTCGAGGTACACGACGAGGCCGAGGCCGATCGAGCGCTGGCCGCCGGCGCCACCTTGGTCGGGGTCAACCAACGCGATCTCACCACCTTTGCCGTCGACGCCACGCTGGCCCGACGTCTGCGTCCTCGCCTCGGGCCCGACGTGGTGGCGGTGGCCGAGTCGGGCGTCACCGGCCCCGAGGACGCCGCCGAGCTGGCCGACGCTGGCTACCACGCGGTGCTGGTGGGCGAGGCGCTGGTCACCAGCGCCGACCCGGCTGCGGCGGTACGCGCCCTGCACCGTTCGCCGGTGGGATCGTGACCTTCGTCAAGATCTGTGGCACCACCAGCGAGGCCGACGCCCTGTTGGCCGTGGCCATGGGCGCCGACGCCGTCGGCTTCGTCTTCGCCCCCTCGCCCCGCCAGGTGGCGGCGCAGTTGGTACGCGACATCGTGCGGCGCCTGCCCTCCGAGGTGATGACCGTTGGCGTGTTCCGCGACGCCGCTCCCGAGCGGGTGGTCAACGTCGTCAACTCCGCCGGCCTGAGCGCCGCCCAGCTCCACGGGCGGGAGACGGGCGAGCAGACCAAGTGGGTGCGCCAGCGGGTCCCGGTGGTGCTCAAGGCCTTCACCGGGGGCGATCCCGCCATCGCCCAAGCTGGTGACTACGGCGCCGACATGGTGCTGATCGACAGCGCCAGCCCCGGCTCGGGCAAGGTCTTCGACTGGTCGCTGGCCGAGGACCTCCCGGCCGGCCAGCGCCTGGTCCTGGCCGGCGGGCTCACCCCCGACAACGTGGCCGAGGCCATGGCCCGGGTCCGCCCATTCGGGGTCGACGTGGTCAGCGGGGTGGAGTCCGAGCCGGGCCACAAGGACCCCCGCCTGGTGCGGGCCTTCATCTCCGCGGCCAAGGCCGCCGCCCGCCCGGGCTGGGAGGCCGACGCCGACGCTCCCTACGACTGGCAGGATCTGGGATGACGGTCGACCAGCACATGGGAACCCCCGGCCCCGACGGACGCTTCGGCGACTTCGGGGGGCGCTTCGTCCCCGAAGCGCTCGTGCCCGCCTGCCTGGAGCTCGAGGAGGCATTTCGCACCGCCTGGTCCGACGGGTCCTTCCGCCAGGAGCTCGATGCCCTGCTGCGCGACTACGCCGGGCGCCCTTCGCCCCTCACCGAGGCCCGCAACCTCTCCGAGAAGCTCGGCGTGCGGGTCCTGCTCAAGCGCGAGGAGCTCAACCACACCGGCTCCCACAAGATCAACAACGTCCTCGGCCAGGCGCTGCTCGCCAAACGCATGGGCAAGCGCCGCTTGGTGGCGGAGACGGGGGCGGGCCAGCACGGCGTGGCCACCGCCACCGCCGCTGCCCTCTTCGGCTTCGACTGCACCGTCTACATGGGCGAGGTCGACACCGAGCGCCAGGCGCTCAACGTCTTTCGCATGAACCTGCTCGGAGCCGAGGTGCGCCCGGTGGCGTCGGGGAGCCGGACGCTCAAGGACGCGGTGAACGAGGCCATGCGCGACTGGGTGTCGTCGGTGGAATCCACCCACTTCTGCCTGGGTACGGTCATGGGCCCCCACCCCTACCCCTGGATGGTCCGTGAGTTCCAACGGGTGATCGGCGACGAGGCCATCGTCCAGTGCCGGGGGCTGCTCGACGGCGGCGTGCCCGACGTGGTGGTGGCCTGCGTGGGCGGTGGGTCCAACGCCGCCGGCATCTTCTCGGGCTTCGTCGACACCACCACCCGTCTCGTCGGCGTAGAGCCGGAGGGCGGTGCCGCCATCGGCCGAGGCCTGCCCGGCGTGGTCCACGGCTCGGCCAGCATGCTGCTCCAGGACGAGCACGGTCAGGTCAGCGAGGCCCACTCGGTGTCGGCGGGCCTCGATTACCCCGGCGTGGGGCCCGAGCACGCCTCCTTGGCCGCCGGCGGGCGGGCCGAGTACCCGAGCGTGAGCGACGCCGAGGTCCTCGACGCCTTCCAGCTCCTCAGCCGCACCGAGGGCATCATTCCCGCCCTGGAGCCGGCCCACGCCCTGGCCTGGGTGGTGCGAGAGGCCGGCCAGGGCATCCCCGCTGGCGCCACCGTGCTCATCAATCTGTGTGGACGGGGCGACAAGGACGTGGCCCAGGTGGCGGCTCTGCTCGGCCGCCGCCTCGAATCGGGATGAGCGGCACGCTTGAGGCCACCCTGAGGGCTCGTCGGGACGACGGGGCGAAGCTGTTGGTGCCCTACGTCACCGGCGGGCTAAGCGACGACTGGACCGAGGTGCTGGCCGCCGTGGTCGCCGCCGGTGCCGATGCCGTGGAGGTGGGCATCCCCTTCTCCGATCCGGTGATGGACGGGCCCACCATCCAAGAGGCATCGGCCCGGGCGCTAGCCCGAGGCACCACACCGGGGTCGATCCTCGCCGACCTGCACCGGGCCCAGACGGCGGTGCCCGTGGTGGTCATGACCTACTACAACCTGGCCTACCGCATGGGCGACCTGCGCTTCGCCCGCTCCCTGGCCGCCGCCGGTGTGTCGGGCGCCATCTTGCCCGACCTGCCCCTGGAGGAGTCGCAATCGTGGGAGGCCGAAGCCGAGACGGCGGGCGTCGCCGCCGTGCTCCTGGCCGCTCCCGTCACGCCCGACGACCGCCTGGCCACCATCGCCGAGCGCTCCCGAGGCTTCGTCTACGGCGTGAGCCGGATGGGCATCACCGGGGAGCGGACCAGCGTGGCAGCCTCCGCCCACGTCATGGCCAAGCGCCTCAAGGCCGTCACCGACCGACCCGTCCTCATCGGCTTCGGCGTCTCGTCTCCCGATCAGGCGGTGGAGATCTGCGCCGAGGCCGACGGCGTGGTGGTGGCGTCGGCGCTGCTGCGGTCCCTCCTCGATGGAGGTGGTCCTGCGGAGGCGGCCGACTTCGTGCAGCGGTTCCGACGTGCCCTCGACGCCGGGTGAGGAGCGCACCGCAGCGGGTAGGGCAGCACCATGCCTGACGACGACAACCTGTCCGAACTCCTCGACGACGACAAGCTGCCGGCCGAGTACCCACCCGATGAGCCGCTCGGTGTCGACGACGAGGCGCTGACGGTCAGGGGCCAACAGACCGACGAGCCCTTGGAGGAGCGGATGCGGCGCGAGGTGCCCGACGGGCCCGCCGGGGTGGAGGACGACCCGGTGGGCCCGCTGGTGGCGCCAGGGGGCGACGAGGGCCTCGACCTGACCAAGGAGTCGGTCGCCACCGAGATCGGCGCCGAGCCCGATCGTGGCGACCTCGGCGTCGGCGACATTGCCAGCGGGGATGGCACCACCAGGGACGTGGCCACCGAGCGCGTCGAGCCCCGCTCCGCCGAGGAGGAGGCCATGCACGTCACCGACGATCCGCCCCTGGGCGACGGCGACGGCTACATCTGAGGGCGAACTGGTGCCGGCCACAGGGGTGGCGGTTTGACACGCGCCGGTCTGTCGGCTCGCATAGATCACTTCGCCAACGGCCTGGAACCCCCGGCCGGCAACCTCAGCGGAGGAAACCAATGAACCGATCCGAGCTCGTCGACGCCGTCAGCCAGCGTTCGGGCGTCGAGTCTCGCGACGTCGACTCCACCCTCAAGGGCCTCTTCGAGGTGGTGGCCGGCGTCGTGGCCAAGGGAGACGAGAAGATCACCATCCCCGGCTTCCTCTCCTTCGAACAGGTCGACCGGGCCGCTCGTACCGGGCGCAACCCCCAGACCGGCGAGGCCCTCGAGGTTCCCGCCTCCAAGGCGGTCAAGGTCTCCGCCGGCGCCAAGCTCAAGGCCATCGCCGCCGGCAAGGAGCAAGCTCCGTAGATCGGCCTCGCATTCTTGGCATTCTTGCGGTTGGGGAACCAACCGCAGCTCCGTCTCCGTCCAACCGGCAAACGGACGAGCGAGGGAGCAGCCATGGAACCGATGGGCATCGCCGCAGGCAGCTGGCGCCGGGCGTGGTCGACAGGAGGCCGTAAGCGCACAGCGGTGGTGGCCGTTGCCCTGTTGGTGGCGGCCGGCGCCGTCGTAGCCGTCAGCGACTCCGGGCCGCTGACCAGCACCGCCGCCGACGAGGCCGTCGGGGCGCCTGGTTCCGCCGGGAGCGACAACGCCGTCGGTGG
>JBBSLT010000166.1:0-5302 GCA_038233555.1 Acidimicrobiales bacterium | reverse complement strand
CGACTTCGGCTTCGTCAGCGCCATGGGCAAGCTCTGGCCGCACACCCCGGGATCGCCCCCTCATTCCGAGCCCATGAGGACGGGGACGATGCACTGGCCGCGGCCATTCGGGAGCGGCGCTGGAGGAAGCTGGACCACCTGTCACCTCGTCAGCGGGCGTTGTGCGAATTGGCTGAGAAGCTCAGTGCCACACCCACGCAGATGACGGCAGACGATTGGCAGCCACTGCGAGATCTTGGTTTCGACGACCAGGCTTGCCTCGAGGTCGGACATGTCGTCGGGCTCTTCAACTACTTCACCCGGCTCGCCGACGGCTTCGGATTGCAGGTTGCCCCAGAGCTGCTCGAAGCCGTGGGTGGTGGCCCGGCGTTACGAAGACGGGACCAGAAGGACTGACGCCCATCTCCGATGAGGCGCGTGGGGATCGACAGATCCCGCCACAGCTCGGGACCAGGCCCTAGCGTCGCAGGGGCGTGTACCTCAAGAACCTGACCCTCAAGGGCTTCAAGTCCTTCGCCGACACCACCAGCTTGCACTTCGAGCCGGGGATCACCGTGGTGGTGGGTCCCAACGGCAGCGGGAAGTCCAACGTGGTCGACGCCGTGGCCTGGGTGCTCGGGGCCCAGGGCCCGCGCACGCTGCGGTCGACGAAGATGGACGACGTCATCTTCGCCGGGACCGCCGGTCGGCCGGCGCTGGGACGCGCCGAGGTCAGCCTCACCATCGACAACGGCTCGGGCCAGCTTCCCCTCGACTTCCCCGAGGTCACCATCACCCGCACCCTGTTCCGCACCGGAGCCAGCGAGTACGCCGTCAACCAGGTGCCCTGCCGCCTGCTCGACATCCAGGAGCTGTTGAGCGACTCGGGCGTCGGCCGCACCCAGCACGTCATCGTCGGCCAAGGCCAGCTCGACGCCGTGCTCGAAGCCCGTCCCGAGGAACGGCGGGCCATCATCGAAGAGGCCGCCGGGGTCCTCAAGTACCGGCGCCGCAAGGAGAAGGCCGAGCGGCGCCTGGCCGCCACCGAGGCGAACCTGGTGCGCCTGAGCGACCTGGCCCGGGAGGTGCGCCGCCAGCTCCGTCCCTTGGAGCGCCAGGCCGACGCCGCCCGTCGCCACGGGGGCCTGGTGGAGGAGCTGGGCGGGATCCGCCTGCACCTGGCCGGGCGGGAGCTGGCGTCGCTCGGCGCTCGGCGGGCCGGCAACGAGGAGGGCAGGAGCCGCCTGGCCGACGACGAGGCGGCGGTGGTCGCCGACCTGGCCGGCCTCGACGTCGAGGTCGAGTCGGCCTCGGCCCGTCTCGGCGCAGCTGGGGCCGAGGATCGTTCGGGCGATCTGGCCCGGGCCGAGCGCCTCCGGGAGCAGGCCAGGGGGCTAGCGGCGGTGCTGGCCGAACGCCGGCGCGGTGCCGAGCACTCCCGCTCGGCCGCCCTCGACAAGACGGTGGTGGCCACGCTGGAGGCGCAGGCCGGCCGCCTGCGGGCCGATCTCGACGCCGTCGACGCCGAGGCGGCCGGTCTGGCGCCGGCGCTGGCCGAGGTGGTGGAGGTGGAGGCGGCCGCCGAGGCTGAGCGAGCGGACTTCGAGGGCGAGACGTCCTCCGGCGGCGCCATGGGATCGACCGAGCTGCGCCGGGGGGCGGCCGAGGCCAGGGCCGAGCTGATCGCCCTCAACAGCGCCGGGGAGCGGGGCGAGGCCGAGTGCGCTCGGGCCCGGGCCCGCCTGGTCTCCCTCGAGCAGCGGGCGTCGGACCTCACCAGCGAGGGGTCCGAGCTCGGCGCCCGCCAGCGTCGGGCCACAGCCGAACACGAGGCCGTGCGCACCCAGCTCAAGGCCACCGCCGTCGAGCTGTCCCGGGCCGAGGTCGGCCTGGCCGAGGGCCTCGACGCGCTGCGCCGGGCTGACGCCGAGCACAACAGCTGGCGGGCTCGGGCGGCGGCGCTGGAGGCCGCCATCGACGACGCCCGGGCGCGCGCCGGGGTCGAGCGCCTGGCCGGGGTAGCCGAGGTGGCGGGGACGCTGCTGGAGCTGGTCGACGTCGACCCGGGATGGGAGGCGGCCTTCGAGGCGGCGGCCGGTGCCGCCCTCGCCGCCGTGGTGGTCGGCGGGGGCAGTGACGGCGCCCGGAGCTGCCTGGAGCGTCTGCGTGGAGAAGGGGCAGGAACGGTGCTGGCCCTCGGCGCCGGCCGGCCACCGATGCAGGCACCCGCTCCTTCTGCCGGCGAGCCGGTCAGAGACCACGTTCGCCCCCGCCATCCCGAGGTCGGCCCCTTGCTCGATTGCCTTATGGGCTCGGCGCGCTGCGTAGGGGGCGAGGAGGCCGACGCCTGGCTGGCCGCCCTCGACGCCGCCACCGCGGCTCCTGACGCGGTGATAGTCACCCGAGCCGGAGATCGCTTCGCCCCAGACGGGTGGCGGGTCGGTGGTGGCACCACCGGGGCCAGCCGGGGTGCCCTGGACGAGGCCCGGGAGCGGGCGGCGGCGGCGGCGGTGGAGGCCAGCGAGGCGGAGGAGCGCCTGGGAGCGGCCCGGGTGGCCCTCGACTCGGCTCGGCGTGCAGAGGCGGAGACCGCCCGCCGTCTCCAGGAGCTGGCCGGCGAGCTGCGGACCGTGGCCGAGGCCCAAGCCCGGGTGCAGCGCCAGCGCGAGGCCACCTCGACCGAGGCCGGCGAGGTGCGTCACCAGCTCGAGGGGCTGACCGCCACCTTGGTCGGGGAGCAGGCGCAGGTGGCCGAGCTGGTCGCCGTGCTCCCCGCCCTGGAGGACGAAGAGGCCACCGCCCTGAAGCAGCGCCAGGCGGTGGAGGCCCGCCGTCGCCAGCTGGCCGAGCTGGTCTCGGCGGCCACCACCCGGCGCCGCGACGTCGAAGCCCGAGTGGCCGCCCTCCACGAGCGGCAGTCGTGGTTGCAGCGGGGCCTGGCCGAGGTCGACGCCCGGCTGGCCGGTGATGCCGCCCAGCGGGAGCAGGCCCAAGCCCGGCGCATCGAGCTCGACCGTCGCCTCGGCGACATCGACCGCCTGAGCGCCTTTGTGGCCGGGCGCCTGGCCTGGCTGGGCGCGGCCGTGGGCGAACTGGGCGAGCGCCGGCGGATCCAGGCTGAGGCCATGCGGGTCGAGGCCGAGCACCTGGAAGGTCTCCGCCGCCGGCGCCGGTCCCTGGAGCAGCGCCTGGAGGAGCTGCGGGCGCGCCTGGCCCAGGCGGGGATGGAGGCCCAGGAGTTGGCGCTTCGCACCGAGGCCACCGTCGAGGCGCTGCGGCGCGATCTCGACGTGGAGCCCGAGGCCGCCCATGGCGCCGTCTGCCCGCCGCTGGCGGAAGGGGCCACCGCTGCCGGCCGGGCCCGGGAGCTGGAGCGCGAGCTGCGGTTGATGGGGCCGGTCAACCCGCTGGCCCTGGAGGAGGCGACGGCCCTGCGGGAGCGCCAGGAGTTCCTCGACGGCCAGCTCGACGACGTCAAGTCGTCCCGCCGGGAGCTGGCCAAGGTCATCCGCAGCGTCGATGCCGAGATCGTCGACGTGTTCGTGGCCGCCTTCGCCGACGTCTCGGCCAACTTCAGCCACCTGTTCTCCTTGCTGTTCCCCGGCGGCGAGGGCTCACTCGAGCTCACCGATCCCTCGCATCCCTTGGAGACCGGCATCCGGGTGCGGGCCCGGCCGTCGGGCAAGAACGTCCGCTCCATCTCCCTGCTCTCGGGCGGTGAGCGCTCCCTCACCGCCCTGGCCTACCTCTTCGCCGTGTTCCGCAGCCGACCGTCGCCGTTCTACATTCTCGACGAGGTCGAGGCCGCCCTCGACGACGTCAACCTGCATCGCTTCCTCGACCTGGTGGGTGAGTTCCGCCGGGAGGCGCAGCTCCTGATCGTCAGCCATCAGCAGCGGACCATGGAGACGGCCGACGTCCTCTACGGCGTGACCATGGCGCCGGGCGGCGCTTCGGACGTGGTCAGCGAGCGGATGGCTCAGACCCTCAGCTGACCTGAGGTGGGGTACACCCATCAGGGCGGGAGGGGCCGTGGATAGGCTGCTTCCCGCCATGGAAGTCGTGATCCTCCTCATCGCCCTGGTCGTGCTAGCCGGCTCTGTTCTCGGGATCGTGATGTCCCGGGGCCGGCCCCGCCAGGACGACTGGCTCGAACCCGTCGACGACGAGGCGGTGATGGCCGGCGACGCCGCAACGCACGGCGGCGAAGATTCGCTTGACCTCGACGACGCCGAGTTGAACGAGCCCTCCTCCGGGGTCGGGCTGGCTCCCCGCCCGGGTGAGCAACCGCCAGTCGAAACTGACCCCGACGGAGCTGACGCCGGCCCCGACGACGCCACCGTGGCCGAGATCGAAGAAGCGTTGGCGCACGCGGTGGAGGCGGAGCAGGCCGAGGCGGTCAAGCCCCGCTTCCGTGACCGCCTGGCCAAGGCCCGCAGCCTGTTGGCCGGCTACGTCGGGTCGGTCCTGTCCCGCCCCACCATCGACCAGGAGACCTGGGACGACCTGGAGGAGGCCCTGATCAGGGCCGATGTAGGCATGACCACCACGGCCGCCGTGCTCGACGCCCTCAAGCTCGAGGTGGCCGACAAGGGCATTACCGAGCCCGAGGCCCTCCTGGCCCAGCTCAAGGGCGACCTCAAAGCCCGCCTGACGGTGGGTGATCGCTCGCTGCGCTTCGAGCCTGGCGCCCCCAACGTCTGGTTGTTCGTCGGGGTCAACGGCGTGGGCAAGACGACCACCATCGGCAAGCTGGGCAAGATTTGCCAGGCCGAGGGACGCACCGTGGTGATGGCCGCCGGCGACACGTTTAGGGCCGCCGCCGCCGAGCAACTCGGGATCTGGGCCGAGCGCTCGGGCGCCAAGCTGGTGCAGGGGGTCGAGGGGGGCGACCCCAGCTCGGTGATCTTCGACGCCGTCCAGCGAGCGGCGGCGAGCGACGCCGACCTGGTCCTGGCCGACACCGCCGGACGCCTGCACACCAAGGTCAACCTCATGGAACAGCTCCGCAAGGTACGCCGGGTGGCGGAGAAGCCGCCGGGGCGCGTCACCGAGGTGCTCCTGGTGCTCGACGCCACCACCGGCCAGAACGGGCTCACCCAGGCCCAGCAGTTCACGGAGGCGGTCGAGGTCACCGGCGTGGTGTTGACCAAGCTCGACGGCTCGGCCAAGGGCGGCATCGTCTTGGCCATCCAGGGCGAGCTCGGCATCCCCGTCAAGCTGGTGGGGCTGGGCGAGTCGGTCGACGACCTCGTCCCCTTCGACCCCGACGAGTTTGTGGAGGCTCTCCTCGGGTGAACTTCGTCGCCGAACCGGAGGTTCG
>JBBSLT010000165.1:0-5428 GCA_038233555.1 Acidimicrobiales bacterium | reverse complement strand
TGGGTCATGGGCTGGTGGCGGTGGTGGTTGAGCCGGGGAAGGTCGGCGGTGGAGCCGTGGGCGGCGGCGGAGGAAGCATGCAATCGGGAACGTCGAGGTTGAAGACCTGCGGCGCCTGGGCCTCAGGAACCACCGTGGACGGGACCGCCTGGTCGGGTGGCTCGGAGCTGGGCGTCGTCGGCGGGGAAGCCGGGGGGTCGGGCAGCTGGGGGTTGGGTGACGAGGGGTTGGGTGCCAAGAGCGTCGCCATTAGCGCCTTTGGGCCGGGCGAGCGACAGACCAAGGTGAAGGTGACGCTGCCGTCGGTCGAGGTCTCCGCTTGGGTTGGGGACTCCGCCTCCCACCCGGCACCGATGCCGAGGCTGACCGCCACGCCGGCCTCCGGGGTGGCCCGGACCACCCCCTCCTCGTCGACGACCTGGGACGAGACCCGGACCAACACGTTGGTGGGTTGGCCTACGAACGGCGGGTCGGGGGCGATGGCGGTGTCGACGGCCAAGGCCTGGAAGCGCTCGAGCACCAGGGGTGGCTCGGCCGTCCTGCCTGACTCGAGGAACAGGATCTGCGGCTCCAGCATGGCCAGGTCGGGCGCGCGAAAGGCCCGGACCCGGTAGCGACCGCCGAGGATGTCCGGTGCCTGCCAGCGCCCGTCGGGACCGGTGACGACATCGAGACGACCGACGGCGCCGCCCACCAGGCGCTCGAGGCGCACCACCGCGCCTTCCACCGGGCCATCGGGCCCGTCGACCCGACCGGCCAGGATCGACCGTCCCGGCCCTACCACCACCTCGCTGGTGGTGGTGGAGCCCTCCACCGGTGCCAGCACCACGCCGGAGAAGTCGGGCGGAGCCACGCTGGAGGTGGTGGACGCCGGCAGACGATCGGGCACGGGGAGGGCCTCGAAGGGGTCACCTGAGGAGCAGCCGGCCACCGCCACGGCGACGATGCCCAGCATGGCGCCCACCCACCGGATCCCATCCCGTCGACCGGACATCATCCGAGCAGGGGCAGCACCTCGACCCGGGCCGTGGTCTCGCCACCGTCCCACCGCAGCACGGCGTCAGCCGGAGGCTCGACGTCGCGGCGGACGTAGGCCAAAGCCACCGGGGCCTGGCACAAGCCCGAGTGCCCCACGCTGGTCAGGGTGCCCACCACCTTGTCGGCCACCACGATCTCGGCGCCGACGGGAGGGGCAGTGCCGGGCGCCGCCACCACGCCCCGAAGCCGGCGGGGGACGTTGCCGCCCCGGGAGTCGATGCGGGCCACCAGCTCCTGGCCGGTGTAGCACCCTTTGGTGAAGCTCACCGTCCGCTCCACCACCCCGGTGGCGGCGGGGATGGTGGAGGTGTCGAGCTCGGCGCCCATGCGGGGCACGCCGGCCTCGATGCGCAGTGCCTCGTAGGCCTCACCGTCGACCATGGTCACGCCGAGGGGCATGGCCGGGTCGGCGCCGAGCAGGTCGAAGCCGGCAACGCCGGGCGTCTCGGGAAGTACCCGCCAGGTCCCGTCCGGCGTAGGGGCCAAGTCGGTGCTGGCCTCCCCCCTCACCGCCAGGCAGTGCCAGTCGAGGATTTCGAGGTCGCAGCGCACCCGCAACTTGAAGCGAGCCAAGCGGGTCACCATGGCCTCGCCCCAGCCGGCGTCGGTGTCGAGGACAACCTCGTCGTCGCCGGTCCGGGTCACCCGCAGGAAGGCCTCCACCTTGCCCTGGGGCTGGAGGAGCAGCGAGAACGCCGACTGACCCACCTCCAGCGCCTCCACGTCCTGGCTGAGCTGGCCCTGGAGGAACGTCAGCGCGTCGGGGCCCGACGCCCGAACGACGTCCCGGGCCAGGACAGAGCCCCCCGCACCTTGGCGCAGGGTCTGCGACCCATCGTCGGCGATCATGGCCTGACCTCCTTGCCGGGCGACCCGGCCTGACGTTGGGCGGTCATCCGCCGGGCTCCCGGCACCGCCGCCAGCAGTGCTGCCGCCTTGCTGCGGCTCTCCTTCTCCTCGGCCTCGGGGTCGCTGTCGGCGACGATGCCGGCGCCGGCCTGCACCGAGGCCCGACCGTCGGGCGCCACCACCATGGTTCGGATGGCGATGGCGGTGTCGACGTTGCCGGAGAAGTCGAGGTAGCCCACCAGCCCGGCGTAGGCACCTCGCTGCGTCGGCTCCAGGGCGTCGATGATCTCCATGGCCCGGACCTTGGGGGCCCCTGACATGGTGCCGGCAGGCAGGGTGGCTCGCAGCACGTCGACGGGCCCGAGGCCCTCCCGCAGGCGGCCGGCGACCTGGGAGGTCAGGTGCATGACGTGGCTGTAGCGCTCCAGGACCATGAGCTCCTCGACCTCCACAGTCCCCCAGTCGGCCACCCGGCCCACGTCGTTGCGGGCCAGGTCGACCAGCATGACGTGTTCGGCCATCTCCTTGGGATGCTCGCGCAGCTCGGCGGCTAGGCGGCGGTCGTCGGCCTCGCTGGTCCCCCGTCGCCGGGTGCCAGCGATGGGGCGCGACAGGATGCGCCCGTCGAGGAGCTGCACCATCTTCTCCGGGGACGACCCCACCAGCGAGATCTCGGGGTGGCGCAGGAAGTACATGTAGGGGCTGGGGTTGACCTGGCGCAGCACCCGGTAGAGGTCGAACGGATCGGCCCCGAGGTCGAGGTCGAAGCGCTGGGAGAGGACCACCTGGAAGATGTCGCCGGCGAGGATGTGCTCCTTGGCCACCTCCACCGCCTTGACGAACGTGCCCGGCGCCATGGTGGAGCGGACCTCGGGCAACGGGTCGTCGGGGCGGGGAGGATCCACCACCGGCTCGGCGATGGCCCGGGCACCGTCGGCGGCCAGGACCTCGATGCGGGCCGCGGCGGCGTCGTAGGCGGTGTCGAGCTCGGCATCGCTGGCCCCGGGGGCCACGATCACGTTGTCGATCAGCGTGACCCGCTGGCGCCAGTGGTCGAACACGGCCAACTGGCCGATGACGCTCAGCAGCGACAGGGGCAGACCCTGGTCGTCGGGCGGGGGGTGGGGCAGGTGCTCTACCTCGCGCACGACGTCGTAGCCGAGATAGCCGACGAGGCCACCGTGGAGGGGAGGCAGGTCGGGGAGATTGGGCGAGTGGTAGGCGGCGAGGATGGCTTCGATGGCGACAAGCATCCCCTGGTCGAGGGGGACCGAGGGAGGCAGCCTGCCGTCGAGCTCGAGCATGCGGCGGCCGGGCCGGGCGATCAGGGTGGCCAGCGGGTTACGGCCGACGAAGGAGAAGCGGGACCAACGCAGGCCCTGTTCCACCGACTCCAACAAGAAGCCGGGTCCGTCGCCCACCACCCGAGCGAAAGCGGCCACCGGGGTGATCAGGTCGCCCAGGACCTCCCGCCAGACGGGCACCACCGAGTGGGTACGGGCCAGGGCCCGGAAGTCGTCCCGGCTCGGTCGCAGCATGATGGCGCAGCCGTCAGCCGTCGCCGAAGCGGCGGGAGAAGCAGGTGCGGTCGCCGGTGTGGCATGCCCCTCTCCCCTCCTGCTCGACGACGAAGAGCAGGGTGTCGCCATCGCAGTCGTAGTACGCCCGACGCACCCACTGGCGGTCGCCCGAGGTGTCGCCCTTGGCCCATTCCTCCTGACGGGAACGGCTCCAGAAGACGGTGCGGCCGCTTTCCAGCGTGCGGCGCAGGGTGGCCTCGGTCATCCACGCCATCATGAGGACATCACCGCTGGCATCGTCCTGGACGATGGCCGGCACCAGGCCGTTGGCGTCGTAGCGCACGGCGGCCAGGTCGACGTCGCTGGCGGAGATGGGAGTGACCACGGGCATCGGCGTCATGGTACCGGCGCCGTCTCCCGTGGCCGGCGCGCTTTGGGTGGCGAGGGGCCTCTGGATCAAGCGGCGGGTGGGCGCACGTTGACCCCGGCGGCGGCCATGGCCGCCTTGGCGTCGGCCACGGTGTGGGTCCCGAAGTGGAAGATCGATGCCGCCAGCACGGCGTCGGCACCGCCCTCGGTAGCACCCCTGACCAGGTGGCGTAGCTCCCCGACGCCGCCGCTGGCGATGACGGGCACGCCACAGGCGTCGCTGACCGCCCGGGTCAGCTCGAGGTCGAAGCCGTCACGGGTGCCGTCGCGATCCATCGACGTGAGCAGGATCTCGCCCGCCCCCAGCAGCTCGACCTCTGCGGCCCAGGAGATAGCGTCGAGGCCGGTGGGCTTGCGGCCCCCGTGGGTGTAGACCTCGAAGCCACCAGGAGAGCGCCGGGCGTCGATGGCCACCACCACGCACTGCCTCCCGAACTCCTCGGCCAGCTCGCTGACCAGCTCGGTGCGACTGACCGCCGCAGTGTTGATCGCCACCTTGTCGGCACCGGCCCGCAACAGCGCCCGGGCATCGTCGACGCTGCGGACACCGCCCCCCACGGTGAGGGGAATGAACACCTGCTCGGCGGTGCGGGCGACCACGTCGACGATCGTGCCCCGGTTGGCCGACGATGCCGTGATGTCGAGGAACACCACCTCGTCGGCCCCCTGCTCGTCGTAGCGGGCCGCCAGCTCGACGGGATCGCCGGCGTCGCGGAGCCCGACGAAGTTGACCCCCTTGACCACCCGGCCGGCGTCGACGTCGAGACAGGGGATCACCCGCACTGTGCGCATCCGGACGAGCCTAGGTCGGGGCTGGACTCGACTCAGGCTGCTGGCCCCACCTACGCCATGGCCACGAGGTCGAGGAGGTCGTCGCTCCAGTGGTCGAGGGTGCCCTCGGGCATGAGGAGCACCCGTTGGGGTGCCAGCTCCCGCACGAAGTCGGGGTCGTGGCTGACCAGCACCATGGCCCCGCCCCAACCGGCCAGGGCGGCAGCCACCGACGTGCGCGAGGGCGGGTCGAGGTTGTTGGTGGGCTCGTCGAGGAGCAGGAGGTTGTGGCGACCGGCGGTGAGCTGGGCCAGCGCCAGCTTGGTCTTCTCCCCTCCCGACAGCGTGCCCGCGTCCTGGAAGGCCATCTCGCCGGGCAGCCCGAACATCCCGAGCAACGCCCGTAGCTCACCGACGGGCAGGTCGGCCTGCTCGCGCAGGTGGCTGATCAGGTCCTTGCCCCCCACGATGCCCTCGTGCTCCTGGGCGTAGTAGCCGGCCGAGACGCCGAGGCCGAGGCGGAACGAGCCGGCGTCGGGCGTGGTCTCTGCGGCCAGGAGGCGCAACAGGCTCGTCTTGCCGGCGCCGTTCAGCCCCATGATCATGAGGCGCTCGCCCCGGCCGAGGTCGAAGCTCACGTCGCTGAAAACCGGGGGCCCGCCGTAGCCCTTGGTGAGTCCCTCGACCTCCAGCACCATCCGACCGGCCCGGGGCGGATCGGGCAGGCGGAGCGACAGCGTCTGCTCCTTCTGCGGTCCGGTCACCGCCACCGCCTGGAGGCGCGAGACCCGATGGTCGATCGACTTGGCGGTGCGGGCACG
>JBBSLT010000164.1:0-5434 GCA_038233555.1 Acidimicrobiales bacterium | reverse complement strand
GTGGGCGCCTTTCTCGTCGGCGTCTCGCTGTCGGGCGAGGCAGCGTCGGCCGGACGCGCCCTTCTGCTGCCCCTTCGAAACCTCTTCGCCGCAGTGTTCTTCGTCTTCTTCGGCTTGCAGGTGGACCCCTCCCTCATCCCCGATGTTGCACTGCTCGCCGGTGGGCTGGCCGTGGTCACCGCCGTGACCAAGGTCGTGACGGGGTGGTGGGCGGCCAAGCAGGCCGGCATCGCCCGGCGGGGTTGCCTCCGTGCCGGTTCGGCGCTCATCGCACGGGGCGAGTTCTCGATCGTCATCGCCACGCTCGGCGTCGGGCTCGAACCGGGCCTCGGTGCGCTGTCGGCCACGTACGTCATCTTCCTGGCCATCCTTGGCCCGATCGTGACCCGCCTGTCCGACCCGATCGCCGAGCTGCCCGGCATCCGCAGGATCGGACGGGACCGGCTCAGCGAGACAGGCCTGCCGGTCCCGTCGCTGCCGACAGATCACCCGTAACCCATGGCCACGGAGGAAGACGTGCGACGGATCGCTCTCTCACTTCCCGAGACGAGTGAACGCGCTTCGTACGAAGGGACTCCGTCGTTCCGCACCAAGCGCAAGGCCTTCACCCGGATACGAGGTGACGGCGAGAGTATCGTGGTCTTCGTCGCCAGCGTGGAGGAGAAAGAAGAGATCCTGGCTTCGGACGCCAGGAAGTTCTTCACCACTCCCCACTACGACGAGTACCCCGCCGTGCTCGTCCGCTTCGCCGAAACGGACGTGGACGAACTCCGAGAGCTCCTCACCGATTCGTGGAGGCTGGCGGCCCCGAAGCGAGTGCTGGCCGCCTTCGAAGCCGACGAGGAGCGAAGGAGAAGTGCCGGGGACCGAGACCGGCTCAGTACCTGAGCCGCGTCTTGGCCGACATGGCCTGGTTGGCGAGGATGCGGCCCTGGACACCAGGGATCAGCGCTTCGACGGGTCGACGTCGCCATCGTGCTGTTTGTCACCCAACCCGTGAAACAATCGCTTCTTTTATGAGCAGCGCTCGGCTCGACATGGCCTGACCATCGGCCACTTCTCGGCGTGGAACTTTGTCGAAGCCGTGAGCACAGCGCAGCCTAGCGCTAGCCCCTCTCCTTTCTGGTCACTGGTCGCCCGTAGAGGTCGGATACTGACCAGAAAGCGCACACGGCGAGTACGGCGAGAATGCGTCCTTGCACGCCGGGGGTGATGTCCCGAGGTCGAGGAGTCGACGAACGAGTCCTGGGTACGAGGAGCAAGAGCCACTCGAGAGCAAGGAGCCAGGATGAACCGATCAGCTGACGCCACCGTCGAGAGCGACGAGGGTCACGCCGACAACGACGAGTCCGGCCGGGCGCACGAGCGCCGGATGTACCTGCGCTTCGGAGCGATGATCGCCACCTCGACGGTCGTGATGTTCCTGCTGACCTACACGAATGTCTTCGCGTTCGCCCACGTGCGCTTCAGCGAGGAGCGCGTCTACATGGCGCTGCTGATGGGTGCGTCGATGGGCATCATCATGCTGGGCTTCATGTGGGGGATGATGTACAAGAACCTCCGGTTCAACATCGCCATCGTGGTCGGCGCCCTTCTCGTAGGCAGCGCCGCACTGGGCCTGTCGAGGTCACAGGTCTTCGTGGATGATCAGGCGTACATGAAGGGGATGATCCCGCATCATTCGATCGCCATCCTGACGAGCGAGCGCGCTGACATCGACGACGTTCGGGTCCGCCAGCTTGCGGACGAGATCATCGCGGCACAGCGACGAGAGATCGCCGAGATGGACTGGCTGATCGCCGACATCGAGGAGAATGGTCCCGTGACCAGCCAGGAGGCAGCCGACGATCGGCCGGTTCCGGACTTCGCGGCTGGCAGCTGAGCCCGCCGGGTCGGTGGGGCTATCGTCGTCGCTTCTCGAGAGCGCAAGGCGGGTAGCTCAATGCGGTCCGAAGCTGGATCGGACCCACGTGGCACCGACCCCGGCGCGGTCCAAGTAGCCGAACGTACCGTGGTCTCGGAACTCGGTTGCCGCCTCCACTCCTGCGCCCAGCGCGGCGAACGCCAACCAGCTGCCGACCGAGACCCGCCGTACGCCGAGCGCTCTCAGCTCGGCGACCGGCGGGCAGCCGGGACGGGCGACGACGTTGACCGGTCGGTCCACCTCCGCCAGAAGGCGGCGCAGGTCGTCGGGCGCGGTCACGCCCGGAGCGAAGAGCACGTCGGCACCTGCCTCCTGGTAACGCTGCAACCGGGCGATCGTGTCGGCCAGGTCATCCCGGCCGTGGATGTGGTTCTGCGCCCTACCCGTGAGGACAAGCTGCACGGGGCCGCGGTGGGCGACCTCCGCCGCCGCGACGCGCTCCGTGGCCAGACCGAACCTTGGCCGACCCGAGGTCCCACGGGTTGGGCATCAGCAGCGGCGCTGCGCTCTGGTGCAAGGCGAGAAAGTGCTCGGCCTTCTCGGCTTGGGTGGCCATGGACCAAACTTAGCTACCCGCCGGGCGTCGGGTTGATCGACGCAGCTGCGACAGCGTCACCTCAGTCCCGACGAAGACGTCGTAGCCGAGACCCTCCACCTGCTTCTGGGCGGCCCGGCCCTTGGCCGTGCCGGGTGACGCCCACCCCATGTTCCAGGTCCCGATCAGCACTGGTGAAGGTCAGCTCCGCATGTGGTGGACGAGGCGGACGAGCCGTTGGTGGAGATCGTCGGCATCACCGAGATGGCGGGCGCCGTGGCCGGGAAGGACAGCACGGAACCGGTGGCGGTCGGCGAGACGGGCCAGCGAGTCCGCCTGCGCGGTCCACGAGTACCAGCAAGCACCGCGAAAGGCAATGAGATCGTTTCGTTGGTGGCTCCAGGCGAGGGAGTCACCGGTGAAGAGCCATCGACCGTCGAGGAGGAAAACGACCGATCCCTTCGTGTGCCCCGGCACCGGGACGGCCAGGAACTCGGGCTGGAGCTCCTGCTCCTCGGTCAACATGTCGGTGGTCCACGGCGCGGCGGAGCGGTCGTCGGTGTGGATCCAAGACCGTGCGCCGAAGCGCTCGGCCCATCGCCGGCCATCGGCCACGTCGTCACGGTGGGTGAAGGCGACGTGGCGGATGCCACCGAGCTCGGCCACGGGGCGGGCCAGCGCCTCGGTGAAGCGGGGCGAATCGACGAGCACGTTCCCGGCGGGGCGCACGACCAGCCAGGCGGAGGCGCCGAAG
This sequence comes from Acidimicrobiales bacterium, assembly GCA_038233555.1. Classification (GTDB taxonomy): domain Bacteria; phylum Actinomycetota; class Acidimicrobiia; order Acidimicrobiales; family CADCSY01; genus JADDRA01. Next base: position 2,221 of record JBBSLT010000164.1, on the reverse strand, counting down.
CTGTCCTCGGAGCAGTAGCCGAGGTCGAACACGCCAGACCCCGGCTGGATCTCCCGGGGGTACAGGCGGCCGGGGCGGGGGCGCCGGGAGACGGTGCCGATGGAGATCGTGGGACACGCCTGGGCCGCCAGCCACGCGTCCAGCTCCTCACCGGTGGTCGGTTGGTGCCCCACGACCGAGAGTCCGCCAAGGTCGTCGAACAGCCCTGGTGCGATCTCCCGGCACGTGCCACAGTCGATGCAGCGGGTATCGACGAACCAGTCGCCCGTCGAGTTCGCCTCGTTGCGGAGATCAACCCTCGCCACCGAGGCGACGGTACCGACTCCTCCCTCCTGCACAACGCCTCCCGGACGGGCCCACGACCCACCCCCTCGGCCCGTTCCCGTGGTGCCGGTTGGATAGCTTGGCGGACCTTGTCGACGAACTTCATGAACGGCCGGCGCCATCGGGCCCTGGCAGACATCTGCGACACGTTCGTGCCCGGATCCGAGGCGAGCCCGTCGGCCCGCCACCTCGGTGTCCCCGAGGCCTTCCTCACCCTCGCCGAGACGGAGTTCCGGCCCGCCGATCGGCGCCAGCTCCAGGCGCTCCTGGCGCTGTGGGACACCCGGGCGCTCACCATGGCCGGCGGCGGTGGCTTCCGTCGCTTCGCTGACCTGTCCCAGGACGACCGGGAGCGAGTCCTGCGCTCGTGGTGCGACAGTCGTCTGCCCCAGCGCCGGGCCGCCTTCCAGGCCCTGCGCAAGGTGGCCACATCGCTCTCCTACATCCTTCCGTCGGCGGACGGGCGCAACCCGGCGTGGGACGCGATCGGCTACCCCGGGCCTCCCGGGCGTGTGGTCGACCCTCCTCCCAAGGCAATCCAGCCCATGGCTGTCGACCAGGACGCCACCCTTGTCTGCGACGTGTGCGTGGTGGGGTCGGGCGCCGGCGGGGGGACGGCGGCGGCCGTGCTCGCCGGCGCCGGCCTCGACGTGGTCGTCCTCGAGGCCGGCGACTACCTCGACGACGCGGACTTCGATGGCGCCGAGCTCGACGGCTACGCCCGCCTGTACCTGGGCGCCGCCGCCATGGCCACCGTCGACCAGAGCGTCGGGCTCTACGCCGGGGCGTGCCTGGGCGGGGGGACGGTCGTCAACTTCTCCACCTGCTTCCGCACGCCCGACGACGTCCGGGCCGAGTGGGCCCGCCTCGGCGTCGCCGCCATGATCTCCCAGGACTACACCGCCAGCCAGGAGGCGGTGTGGGATCGCCTGGGCGTCACGACCGACCACAGCCGGCCGTCCCGTCGCGAGCAGGTCATGAGAGCGGGGCTGGAGGCGCTCGGTTGGCACGCCGACCTGATGCCCCGCAACGTTCGAGGGTGCGACGAGACGGTGTGCGGCTACTGCCCCTTCGGCTGTCTGGCCGGAGCCAAGCAGTCGACCACCAAGACCTGGCTGGCCGACGCGTGGCGGGACGGGGCTCGCATCCTCGTGCGCACCCGCGCCGAGCGGGTGATCATCGAGAACGGTCGGGCCAAGGGTGTCGAAGCCCAGACCGCTGACGGCCACAAGGTGACGGTGCGGGCCCGAGCCGTGGTGGTGGCGGCCGGTGCCATCCACACCCCGGCCCTGCTGCGGCGGTCGGGCCTCGAGAACGAGAACATCGGCCGTCACCTCCGGCTCCACCCGGTGACGGGCGTGGCCGGGGTGTTCGACGAGGAGATCCGCCCGTGGGAGGGCGTGATGCAGGCGGTCTACTCCGACCAGTTGGCCGATCTCCACGCCGGCTACGGCATGAAGCTGGAGTCGGCGCCGTTCCACCCGAGCGTGTTGGCCATGTACGCCCCCTGGCGAAGCGCCCGCCAACACGAGGACCTCATGGCCAAGCTCCCCCACCTCGTGCCCATCGGACTGCTGTTGCGGGACACCAGCGAGGGGGAGGTACGCGTCGGCCGCGACGGCGAACCCGTCGTTCATTACCGGCTCAACGACGTCGACATCGGCCACGTCCGTACCGGCCTCGACGGGGCCGCCCAGGTCCTCGAGGCGGCCGGCGCCACCAGCATCTTCTCGGCCCATAAGGACTGGGTCTCCTACGAGCCGGGCCGAGGGCGGGGCCGCCAGGGCTTTCTGGAGGCGGCCGACCGCTGCGGTTGGGGAGCGGGGCAGTGCGTGTTCACCTCGTTCCACATCATGGGGTCGGCCCGCATGGGCGGCTCCGAGCGAGACTCGGTGTG
>JBBSLT010000163.1:0-5438 GCA_038233555.1 Acidimicrobiales bacterium | reverse complement strand
GAGGCGTCGTTCGAGTTCGTAGGCGTCGTGGCCGGTCTGTTCGGACAGGGCGAAGGCGAAGGTGTGGCGCAGGGCGTGAGGTCGCAGTTGGCCCAGTCGTCGGTTCGGGTCGGTCTGCTCGGCGTCGTGCCAGGCCCCGATACGCTCGAGGATCAGATTCACCGCCCGCGTCGACATCCTCCCGTCGGGGCGTCGGGAGGCGATGGAGGTCGCCGAGCAGAACAAGGCGGTGGTCGTCTTGCCGGTGTCGTCGGCTCGCTCGGCTTCGAGATAGGCGGCCAGGGCGGCTCGGGCATCGGCGGAGAGAAACACGGTGCGGGCGGTCTTGCCCTTGCCGCGCACCCCAGTCAGCCGAGCCCGTTTGGCGGCCCGCAGACCCGCAGGGGTGGCTGGGGCGAGCTGGTCGAGGTCGAGGTTCACCAGCTCCTCGCGACGCAGCCCAGTGGACAACAGCAGGTAGACGATCGCCCGGTCCCGCAGTGGCCGGCCGTGAGCGTGACCGGCCTCATGATCCCTCGCCTGGCGCCCCTTCAGCTGGTGGAAGCGCTCCAGGCGGTCCACGACGCTCTTGAGGGAGCGAACCTGGGCGGGGGTCAACGCCCGGGGCTCGAGAGGGGGAAGGGCCAGGGTCCCCACCCCGGTTGCCGGGTTCCCGGCGGGGAGGACGTCGGGTGTCTGGGCGGCAACCCAAGCCAAGAACCCCGAGGCCGAGGCCAGGTGGTGGTTCACCGTCGAAGCGGCCAGGGTCTTGGCCAGCTGGTCCCGCCAGCCCACCACGTCTCGGCGCACCAGGGAGGAGAGCCGATCATGGCCGTAGGTGGCGGTCAGGTACTCGGCGAAGCGGCCCAGGTGGAGCAAGACCCGGGCGGTCACCTCCTCCGAGCGCAACCCGGCCAGGGCGAGGTCCCGGTAGCGAGCGGCCCAGCTCGTGACCGAGTCCGGGACCGCTGGTCGGCCTTTCGCCCGGCCCGGACTCTTTCGTGAAGGCAATCTTGTCCGATCCGGGCCCCGAGACACAGCCACAGGGTGGACTGTACCCTGTGTCCCTTCACGGAAGAGCCCTTTCGTGAAGGGAACCCAGGCTCCGCCGACAGTTGCCTTGGCCAATCCGTTCTTGCCCCCGCCGCGTGACTAGCCTAGTGCTAGAGTAGTGGTGTGGCGAGCGCAGTGACTTCTGCCGAGCTGATGCTCCTCGGACTGTTGGCCGAACAACCAAGGCACGGATACGACCTCGAGAAAGTCATCGAGGAGCGCGGCATCCGGGAGTGGACGGACCTTGCGTTTTCCTCGATCTACTACCTGATGACCAAGTTGGAACGGGCAGGGCTGATCGAGGTCGTTCCCGATCAAGCTGACCCGAGGGGACCCCGCCGTAAGACCTACGCACCAACCGCCCATGGTCTGGCAGTGGCAGAAGAGGCGACCCGAGCGGCGCTGACCGACATCTCACCAGTGCACCCGCCGGTCCTGGTCGGCATGGCGAACCTGCCGCTGCTTGCCCACGACGAGGCAATCGATGCTCTCCGAGCACGGGCCGAAGGGCTCGCACGCCAGCTCGTCCGATTGCAGACCCATCCGCGGGCGCAGGCCCCGGTGCCACCCTTCGTGGCCGCCATCTTTGCCCACGCCGACTCCGCATTGGACGCGGAGTTGCGCTGGACCCATCGAACCATCGACACCCTGGAGGGCAATCATGGCCAAGACTGACTTCAAGAACGATCGCAAGGACCTCTACGCCCCGCCGAGAGGACGATTCGTCGAGGTCACGGTGCCCCCGATGACCTTCGTGGCCATCGACGGCCAGGGTGACCCCAACACATCCGATGACTACCGCCACGCCGTCGAGGCCCTCTTCGCTGTGTCCTTCGCGGCCAAGTTCATCAGCAAGCGGGAGCTCGACCGTGACTACGTCGTCGCCCCCCTCGAAGCCCTTTGGTCAGCGAAAGACCCAGCTGCGTTCGTGCGAAGGGAGAAGAACAAATGGTCGTGGACGGTGATGATCAGGCAACCGGACTGGCTGTCATCCTCCGTGATCGACCAGGCGCAGCACACGGCGGAGAGGAAGCGGTTGGCTGCTGCGCCGCTGGTCCGCTGCGACACCTTCGAGGAGGGCCTGTCGGTCCAGGCTCTTCATGTGGGCAGCTACGACGAGGAAGGACCGCTCATCGATCAGCTCCACCGCACCTACCTCCCCGCCCACAACCTCAGGCCCAACGGAAGACACCACGAGGTCTACCTGAACGACCCCCGCAAGACCGATCCCGCCAAGCTCAAAACCGTGCTCAGGCAACCCGTCGTCGCCCACGGAGGGTAAGGAGGGGCCGCCGTGCCTGTCGAGTTCCTGTCCGATGAGACGGCCGGCGCCTACGGCGCATTTACCGCGGCGCCGACGCGGGCAGAGTTGGAGCGGTTCTTCTTCCTTGACGACGCCGACCGCCAACGGGTCCGCAAGCGGCGGGTAGCCCATACCCAGCTCGGCTTCGGGGTCCAGCTGGGCACGGTGCGCTTCCTCGGGGTGTTCCTCGAGGACCCGACCGACGTGCCGGCCGTGGTGACCGATTACGTGGCCGAGCAACTCGGCATCGACGACTCCTCGGTGCTCAAGGCCTACAGCGAGCGAGCGCAGACCGCCTACGAGCATGCCTGGGAGATCACCGAGGCCTACAGCTACCACCTGTTCAACGACGTCGAGGCTGATCTGGTCGCATGGATGGACGCCAGAGCTTGGACGACCGGCGACGGCCCCCGGGCCCTGTTCGGCGCTGCGGTGGCCTGGCTGATAGAGCGCAAGGTGTTGCTGCCCGGGGTGAGCGTGCTGGCCCGTCTGGTTGCCCGGGTCCGTGACCAGGCCAACCAGCGGCTGTGGGACACCGTCGCCGCTCTGCTGAGTGACGACCAACGCCAGGTCCTGGAGGCTCTGCTGGCCACTGACACCACCCCCGGGCGGCTGTCCCGTCTGGAGCAGCTGCGCCGGGGACCGGCCCGGGCGTCGGGCCGCGAGATGGTCACCGCCCTGGAGCGCGCATCCCGGGTCCACGGGCTCGGGTTGAACGAAGTGGACACCACCGGTTTGCCGGCCCGACGCCTGTCGGCCCTGGCCCGTTACGGGATGGCGGGCAAGGCGGCCGCTCTCAGCGACCTGGGCTCGACTCGACGGGTGGCCACCCTGTTGGCCACCGTCCACCAGTTGCAGCTGAGCGCGATCGACGATGCCCTGGACTTGCTGGACGTGTTGATGGCCACCAAGTTGCTGGCCCGGGCCGAGCGCGCCACAGCCAAGGAGAAACTGCGATCCCTGCCCCGCCTGGCCAAGGCGTCGGCCCGCCTGGCGGTCGCCGTGCAGGTCCTTTTCGGTTCCCCTCAGGCCGACGAGGACGGCCAGGTGGTGAGCCTGGTCGAAGTGTGGGGCCAGATCGAGGCCGTGGTCTCCAGAGCTGAGCTGGCTGCGGCCATGGCGGCGGTGGAGGAGTTGACGCCGGCCCCGGACTCCGATGACGACGAGGCATGGCGGGCCGAGCTGACCAAGCGCTACGCCGTCGTCCGTCCCTTCGTGCCCCTGCTCGGCGAGGTAGTCGCCTTCGATGCCGCCCCCGATGGCCGGCCGGTCTTGGAGGCGTTGCGCCGCCTGCCCGAGCTGGCCGGTCGCCAGAAGGTCCGTGACGACGAGATCGTGGCCGAGGTCGTCACCGGGTCCTGGCGTCGCCTGGTCTATGCCGCCCCTGACCTGGAGCCAGGGTCCATCGACCGTCGCGCCTACACGTTCTGTGTGCTCGAATCGCTGCACCGGGCCCTGCGGCGACGGGACGTCTTTGCTCCCGCCTCCAACCGCTGGGCCGATCCTCGGGCCAAGCTCCTGGACGGCGCCGCCTGGGCGAAAGCCAAGGATTCGACCCTCGCCAGCCTTGGGCTGCCCGAGAACCCCGACGGACACCTGGCCGAGTTGGCCACCACCCTCGATCGGTCCTATCGAGCGGTGGCCGAGCGGCTGCCGGCCAACACCGCGGTGTCCTTCGACGCCGCCGGAGAGCTGCACCTGGCCCCGCTCACAGCGGTCCCGGAACCGGCGTCGCTTGTCGAGCTGCGCCGGATGGTTACAGCGATGCTTCCCCGGGTCGACCTGCCCGAGGTGCTCTTGGAGGTGGCCTCGTGGACCGGCTTCCTGGGTGCCTTCATCCACCTCTCGGGCGCCAGAGCCCGGCTGGAGGACCTCGGGGTGAGCGTGGCTGCGGTCCTCGTGGCCGAAGCCTGCAACATCGGGTTGGCCCCGGTGACCAAGGCCAGCGTCGCCGCCTTGACCCGGGACCGGCTCTCCCATGTGGATCAGAACTACGTGCGGGCCGAGACGATCAAGGCTGCCAACGCCGCCCTGATCGACTACCAGGCCACCATCCCCCTGGCCCAGGAGTGGGGAGGTGGCCTTGTCGCATCGGCCGACGGGATGCGCTTCGTGGTCCCCGTCCAGACCATCAACGCCGGCCCCAATCCCCGCTACTTTGGCACCGGCCGAGGTGGCACCTGGTTCAACATGGTCAACGACCAGGTGGCCGGCATCAGCGGCGTGTTCGTGGCCGGCACCCTGCGCGACTCCCTGGTCCTGATCGACGCCATGCACGATCAAGACGGCGGGGTACCACCCCAGGTGATCATGACCGACACCGCCTCCTACTCCGATATCGTCTTCGGACTCCTCCGCCTGCTCGGCCGCCAGTTCGCCCCCCGCCTGGCCGACATGCCCGACCAGAAGTTCTGGCGGATCAACCCCCGAGCCGATTACGGGCCCCTCAACTCCCTGGCCAGAGGCCGGATCGACCTGGGCAAGGTGGAACGGCACTGGGCGGACATGACCCGCCTGGCCGGCTCACTGCACACCGGGGCGGTCCGAGCCTACGACACCCTGAGAGTCCTCCAGCGCGACGGCAAGCCCACCGCCTTGGGCGAGGCCGTGGCCACCTACGGGCGCATCGCGAAAACCGAGCACATGCTGGCCGTGCTCGACGACGAGGCCTACCGACGCCAGATCAGCAACCAGCTCAGCATCCAAGAGTCCCGCCACGCCCTGGCCCGGCGCATCTTCCACGGGCAACGAGGCGAGCTGCGCCAGCGCTACCGAGAAGGCCAAGAAGACCAGATCGGCGCCCTCGGCCTGGTCCTGAACGCCGTCACGCTCTTCACCACCCGGTACATGAACGCCGCCCTCGACCAGCTCCGAGCCCAGGGCCATCCGATCCTCGAAGTGGACGTCGTTCGCCTGAGTCCTCTGACCCGCAAGCACCTCAACGTGCTCGGCCGCTACAGCTTCCTCCTGCCCGACCTGCCCGGAGGCCTACGCCCGCTCCGAGATCCCAACAGCACCGACGAAGGCGAGGACGATGAGAGCTGACCGGCGCTGAAGTTCCTGTGCCTGACGCTAACCACTGTTCGGATCCTCCTCTCGCCCG
>JBBSLT010000162.1:0-5449 GCA_038233555.1 Acidimicrobiales bacterium | reverse complement strand
GGGCGACGTTGGGGTGATGCGGGCCAGCGTCGAGGCCGGGGTGCGGCTGGGCGATGTGGGCGTCGCCACCCTGGCCAGGATCGATGCTCCGACCCCCGATACCAGCTGAGGCCGAGGTCCCCTACAGTACGGAGGACCCCCACGAAAGGACTTCTCATGACCCACTCCCTGGCCTGCGGCGACGTAGTCGACGGTTGCACCACCAAGCTCGAAGCCGGCTCCGAGGACGAGTTGATGACGAAGGTGACGGACCACGCCCGCGACGAGCACGGAGTGACCGAAGTCTCTCCCGAGATGGCCGCACAGGTCAAGGGCGCCATCAAGACCTCGTAGCACTCAACAGGGGCCGCCGTTGCAGCTGGTGGTGACCGACCCCGACGGCCGGCCCATGGTCAGCCGGGCCCCGTATCCCCGGCCCCCGCCGGAGCTGTTGGAGGTGGCGAGAGAGGGGGGGGTCAGTCCGGCGGCACCGCCGTCAGGTCGAGGCCGGCGGCGGTGACGGCGGCCTCGATCTCGGTGCGGCCCTCGGGGGTGAGGTCATCGCGCCACGCCGGCCGCACGCCGATGTCGAGCAGGTCGGCCACCGAGACCAGGGCGTCGTCGTAGAAGTACAGATCGGCGTCCCAGGCGTCGCGCTGGGCGGGGGCGGGTTCCGCCAGCTCCTGGTAGTCCTCCAGGCGGCGGCGCACCTCCCGCAGCAGCTCCCCCAGGCGCTCGATGCGCCCCGGTCGGTCGTCGGACTCGTACCCCTCGCTCCCCGTCACTCGGCTCATGGTGGCACGGCTGGTCTGGTGCGCGCGGCCTCCGGTACCCTCGCCACCGATGACCCGCCCGAACGAACACGGTGGCGGCGAGGCAGCTCCGCCCATCGCCGGCGACCCCTCGTCGTTCCCCTCCGACGCCGAACTGGCCCGCACCCTGGCCGCCAGCCAGAACCGAGCCACCCTGTGCACCCTCACCGCCCAGGGCTACCCCTACGGCAGCGCCGTCTCCTACGCCGCCGACGACACCGGCGCTCCCGTCCTGTTGGTGTCGGAGATGGCCGAGCACACGGTCAACGCCCGGGGCGACGACCGGGCCAGCATCCTGGTGGCCAGGGAAGCGGGCGAGCGATCCGATCCCTTGAGCACCGCCCGCATGACCCTCCTCGGTCGCCTTCGCCTCCTCGACGAGCCGGGCGAGCGCCGCACCCGCTACCTCGAAGCCCACCCCTACGCCGCCTACTACGCCGACTTCACCGACTTCGGGTTCTGGCGCCTCGACGTGGAGCGCTGTCGATTCGTCGGGGGCTTCGGCCACATGAGCTGGGTGGGGGGCGAGCGCTACGCCGCCGCCGAGATCGACCCGCTGGCCACTTCGGCGGCCGACATCGTGGACCACATGAACGCCGACCACGCCGAGGCCAACCTCACCTTGGCCCGGGTGCTGGCCGGCCTCGACGACGCCACCGAGGCCACCATGGTCGGTGCCGACCGCTACGGGCTGACCTTGCAGGTGGCCACGCCGGCCGGACCCCGCCAGGCCCGGGTGGCCTTTCCGGAGCCCCTGACCAGCGCCGACCAGGCCCGCCCCGCCGTCATCAACCTCCTTGAGGTGGCCCGCTCCTCGTAGAATCGGGCGGCGGCCACGCTGTCACGTCGTAGGGCTCAAGGGCGTGGGCCACCATGGTCAGTCGTACGTGGCCTCCAGGACCCAACGGCCACCCGACAGGGCGAGGAGGTGAGCCTCGCCCCCGGCGGTGACGACTTGGATGCAGGCCCGGCGGCGGTGGGTGGCGGGATCCCACCACCGTTCGTCCATGGGCCAGGGCCCGGCCCAGGACCGCACCTGGCACCAGGGCCCGCCGGCCAGCGATACCCGGTCGGGGCCGGCGCTGACCAGGCCCTGGGCGCTGACGTCCACCTCCTCGCCGCCGGCCGAGACGACCTCAGCCGACCATGCGACGGCATGCACCAGGCTGGGGGCCGGTACCGGCAGGCGCCCAGGCCAGGGAGCGAGGACGAACTCGCCGGCTTGATCCTCGCCGTTCCCGGCCGTATGGGCTGCCACCAGGACCACCTGCTCGCCCGGTGAGCGCCCCCCTCGTCGTTGAGGGACGGTCACCGCCTCAGGGCCGAGCAGGCCCTGGAGCCGGGCGATGCCCCGAGCCGCCCGCTCATCGGCGGCGCTGGCCTCTCCCCAAAAGCCGAGCTGGCGACCCCGGTCGGCGGTGACCTCTTCGGGCACCAGGCGAAGCAGGGTGATCCCCCCGCTCGGGCGCTGACCGGGCGAACGGTGGCACCACCCGTCGAGCTGCCAGCGGACTCGATCCCCCAGGGCCGAGGCCAGGACCAGGCCCTCGGTGCGCCACCGTCGAGCCAGGGTCTCGCCGTGCTCGGTCTCGGCTTCGATGCACACCCGGGCACAGGCCAGGCCCCGAACCGCCAGGTGCTCACCCAACTCGGTGGCCAGGCGGCGGGCGACGAAGGCGGCCGTCTCCACCTGGGTGGCTGGGGGGTCGACCTCGGCCGCCACGGTGAGGTCGGGGGGCGGAACCTGGGGCCGGGGGGGCCGGTCGTCGAGACCTCGGCACAACCGGGAGACTCGGGCCCCGAGGGGGCCGAAACGACCGGCCAGGGTGGCCGAGGGCACGGCCGCCACGTCACCCAGGCAGCGCAATCCCAGGCGCCGGAAGAGATCGATGAGCTCGGGGGACCCGGCCGGCGGGTCGGCGTGGGCCAGGACGGCGACGGCCAAAGGAGCCAGGAACGCGGCGCTGGCCCCGGGCTCGACCACCACGCCCCGCCGGGCGGCCAGGATGGCGGCGAAGAGCCCGTCGGCCACGCCCACCCGGCACCGGGCCCGGCCCTCCAAGGCGGCGTCGGCCAGGGCGCTAGCCCGATCGACCAGGGCCTGATCACCGCCGAAGTAGCGGGACGGGCCCCGGGTGGGCAGGGCCACGCTGCCCGGCCGCAACACCTCGACCCGGGGGGTGAGCGACGCCACAGCGGCGACCACCGCCTCGAAGGCCCGAGCCTCGCCGTCGGGGTCGGCGGCCAGCACGTCGAGTCCCGGACAGCGGCCCTCGGCCTCCCGCCGGCGCATGCCCCGGCGCACGCCCTGGGCTCGGGCCGGCTCCGAGCAGGCCAGCACCCGACCCCGCATCCCCGGCTCGGTCCCCATCACCGCCACCGCTGCCCCGCCCGCCCGCCCGGCCGCCACCACCGGCCAGTCCGGGCACCACGCCACCAGCGTGCGCACCGGTGCCTTGCCCCGGGTGGCGGTCACTCCTCCGCCCCCCGCTTCCCCGTCCCCCCGCTTCCTCTCCCCGTTCTTTGTCGCATTGACCGTCCCAGGGACTGTTCAGGCGACAAAGAACGGGGAGAGCACGGGGCCACCCGGCCGTCGGGGCCGGGCAGCCACAGATCCAATCGACGCTCCCGGGCCGACGCTCCCCGGCCTCCGGCGACCACCTCCACCCGGCGAGCCTCCAGGCGTCCGGCCCCGCTCCCGGCGAAACCGACCCAGGCGGGCCAGGCCACCAGTCGCAAGCGGACGTCGGCCCCCACCGGCCAGCTCGCTGTGCCGGAGCCCGCAGACCCGACGGGGCGGGGGGACCACGGGTCGAGCGTCACCAGGACCGAACCCCGTTCTCGGGCCCGGGCCGCCAGGCGGCGGGCGTCGCCGGGGCGTATCCGGGGGGGCAGGCCGACCCAGACCAGGTCGACGGCATCGAGGAGGGCGGCAACCACCGCCGGCCAGGTCCTCGGATCCACCCCGCCCACCATCACCACCCGCTCCAGGGCCACTCCCAGCTCGGCCGCCGCCAGCAGACCGAGTGAGGGGAGGTTCACCCCCGCCACCCACGACCCGGCGACCGAGGCGGCGGCGCCCAGGGCCAGAGCCAGCGAGGTGGCGCCCGGTCCCCCCTCGACGGTGACAGTCGACCCCCGGCGCAGCCCTCCCTCGGGAAGGAGGTCCCGGAGGGGGTCGGGGACAGCGAGGAGCTGCTCGCCGGCCAGGGCGACGGGGCGGGCCCACTCCCCCACCCGCCGCAGCGCATCGGTGTCCACCGCTCCGGCCAGCACCATTGGTTCACTGTAACGAACGCCAGTTCGTTCAAGCTAGGTGGCCCCAGAAGGATGCGAGACTGCGCCGGTGAACCCTCTCGCCCGCGCCCTGCGCCTGCTGCTCGGAACCGTCGTGGTGGTGTCCGCCGTCCTGGCCGTCACCGGCGTGTGGCTCACGTTCAACTACCGACCTAACGCCGCCCAGGCCTGGTCCGATGTGACCGACGCTGACATCGGCACCGACTGGCCCCGGCTGGTTCACCAGATGGCGACCGTTGTGCTCGTTCCCCTCGTCGTGGCCTTCCTGGTGGTGGGCGTGGTGGCCTCTCGGCGGTGGCGCTCGGCCACCGCCCTCCTGGTCACCACCCTCACCCTGGCCTACACCGGCACGCTGCTGCCCTGGGACCAGCTGGCCCTGTGGGCGGTGACCGTCGGGACCAACTACCAGGGCATGCTGGACGCAGCCTTCAGCGACGACGTGCGCTTCGTCATCCTCGGTGGCGCCGAGATCAGCCAGGCCACCCTCGCCCTGTGGTTGGTGGTGCACGCCGCCGTCCTGCCCGTCGTCTTCGCCGGACTGCTCGCCCTAGCCGGCTACACCCGGCGGCCTTCGGGCTCACCTGCGACTCCGCCCACCTCGTCCGCCAGGTGGTCGAACCAGTCGAGGACCATGCGCTCGTAGCGGACGCCGAAGTCGAGGGTGGCGCCGGCGTAGGCATCGAAGCCCTCGCCGGCCTCGGCCCGAAGAGCCTCGTAGCGCGCCAGGCGAGCGACGTGCACCTCCCGGTGGGCAGCGACGAAGGCGGAGAGGCGACCGGGGCCAAGATGCTGGCCGAAGGCCATGGTGAGCAGCAAGGGGTAACGGATCTGCTCGGGACCGGGTTCCTGGTCGAGCCAGGCGGCAAACGCCTCTCGCCCGGCGGCGGTGACCCGGTAGGGGCGGCGATCCCGGGGACCGACATCGCCGGCCTCGACCAACCCCCACTCGGCCATGGCCGCCAGCTCCCGATACACCTGGCTGCGGGTCAGGCTCCAGAAGTCGCCGATGACCAGCTCGGCGGTGGCCACCAGGTCCCAGCCTGTGGCCGGGCCGGCGTGGAGGAAGCCCAACAAGGAGGCAGCGGTGGCATTCAACGGCCGTGACGGCCTCTGCTCTTGACAGTCCACTGTGGCATGTTATCGTGGCTCTTGTCCGTCCACAATGGAAGGTGACCCGTGACCCACACCATCCTGATGACCGTGCATATCGCCGCCGGCGCCGCCGGTCTCCTCCTCGGCCCCCTCGCCATCGCCGCCGCCTTGCGTGCAGGACGACGCACGGTGCCCGCGCTGGCCTACCAGGCGGCGGTGGCGGTCATCACCACCACCGCCGTGGGCTTCGCCGTGCTCGACTGGCGGAG
>JBBSLT010000161.1:0-5523 GCA_038233555.1 Acidimicrobiales bacterium | reverse complement strand
GATGACGTAGCCGGCCCAGGTGCCGGGAAAGTCCTGGGGCGAGCCCACCTCGGCCACCACCAACGGCCCCCAGCGATGCGCCCGGTGGCGGTGGCTGTGGCCGGTGATGACCAGGGTGGCGGGGTTGGCGGCGGCCAGGGCATCGAGGAAGGGGACGGCCTCGGTGCCGGGGATGCCCCGGGGCGGATGGGTCATGAGCTGGTGACGCTGAGGATGGTGATGCATGGCCACCAGCGCCGGACCGTCGGCCTCGGCGGCCAGGCGGGCCACCTCGGTGGTGCTGGCGGCGATGGTGCCGGAGTTGTGCCCGGCCACGGTGGTGTCGGCCAGCACCAAGCGGACGCCGGGCAGCTCGAGCATCGACGGCGCCCCCGAGCTGAAGCTGATGCCGGCGCCGGCCAGGACGTCGGTGGGGTCGATGGCGCCTTCGACCACGTCATGGTTGCCGGGGATGACCTCGACCGGCAGGCCGGGCCCGCTCAGCAGGGCGGCGGCAGTCTTCCACTCGTGGGTGCTGCCGTGGTCGGTGATGTCGCCCTTGGCCAGGATGAGCTGCGCCCCCCACGCCGCCAGCTCCGACACGGCGCCGGCCAGGCAGCGCTCGGGGGGCGGGACTTCGCCGTCGCTCGGGTGGGCCACCTTGGGGAAGCGCCCGAAGTGGGGGTCGCCCAGGTGGATGTCGTTGACGGTGGCCAGGCGGAACAGCTCTGCCCCCGGAGGCGGCGCCAGCGTGCGCACCGTGGCGACGGCCTGGGGTGGGCCGGCGCCGGGCTCCACCGTCACGTCCACCTCGGTGTCGGGGGCCAGCCCGTCGACCACGACGGCGCCGGGGCCGCCCCCGTGGGACACTTCGACCGAGGCCTCCCCGGCGCACACCCGCACCGGCCCCGCCGGCAGGTCGCCCCAGGTCACCTGCACGGCGGTGTCCTCCACGGCGAACACCGAGGGCCCGGCGTCGGAGGCGCTCAAGCGGACCAGTTGCCTAACCACCTGGCCACGGGTCCGGCCTCCCGGGCCCGGAGAGCCACGTTCACCCGGAGGCGCTCGCGGTACTGGGTTACAGTCAGCGCGCCTTGGGGCACGGGGTGGTCATCGAGGAAGGCTTCCACCTGCTCGGCCAGCTCGGGCCTGGACAGCGCCGTGATGCCACTGAGCATGGTAGAGATGGTGTTGTCGGGGAAGCGGGCGTTGATGGCATCCCAGTGATCCTCCACGAAGGCCCAGGCCAGCGCCCCCACGTAGCGGTTGGCCAGCAGTCGCCCGATGACGAAGGGGGCGTTCTGGGAGCGGATGTCGTCGGTGAGGGTCATGGCCAGCGTGCGCTCGGCCAGGGCGGGGTCGGGGAAGCGCACCAGGGCGTAGAGGTAGCGCAGAGACTCCTGGGGTGAGGGCGAGGTCCGGGAGCGCTCCAGGACCGAGGCGTAGTCGTCGGCTGTGCCGGTCGAGGCCACCACCGCCAGCACCGCCGCGGCTACGTCGGGATCGACCGGAGCCGAGCCGGCGAGCACGGCGTCGTGTACAGAGCGGGCCCGAGTCTGGACCTCAGTGTCGTTGCCGAGGACGCCGTCGGCGGTGATGAGCTGGCCTCTGGTCTGGCGGATGAGCTCGCTGTCGGAGGCGGCGGCCTCCCAACCCACCTCGGCCAGCCCCGGGGCGCTGAGGCGGCGTACCCAGCCCTGGAGCAGGGCCCGGGGTTGGCCGTCGAGGACATGGTCGAGGACCCCCACTGCGGCGGTGAGCGTGGCCCACACCGTGGGGGTGCGTTCGCCGTCGAAGCCCCCGGCCAGCTCCAGGAAGGTGGAGGCCGGAGTGTCGCCGGCCAGGACGGCGGCCCAGGCGTCGTCGACCAGCAGGGCCCGCTCCACTGGCACCAGACGGTCGAGCGACTGGCGCAGCGAGGCCAGCAGCTCCGGCGCGTACCGCACCCGGTAGAAGCCGTGACCGCCGGCGTTGACCACCACCGGCGACCCGGCGCTGGGCTGCACCACCGGTTCGTCCTCCACCAGCACCCGCTGCGGCGGGGCCTCGCCCGAGCGCACCAGCGCCGGCACCGGCCAGGTGGCCGCCCCCGAGGCGTCACCGGAGGCCCCGGCGTAGGCGAAGCGGCGCTGGCCGAGGCGCACCGTGTTCCCATCGCCCTCCTCGACCCCGATCAAGGGATAGCCCCCTTGGAAGATCCAGGCGTCCATGATGCGCCGCACCGGTTCGCCGGTGGCCTCCTCGATGGCGTCCCACAGGTCGGTGGTCTCGGCGTTGGCGTAGGCGTGGGCTGCGAGGTAGCCGCGGATGCCGGAGCGGAACCCTTCGGTGCCCAGGTACTGCTCGAGCATGCGCAGGACCGACGCCCCCTTCTGGTAGGTGAGGACGTCGAACATGCCCCCGGCCTCCTCCGGCGAGCGCACGGGGTACTCGACGGGGCGGGTACTGGCGAGGGAGTCGACGGCGAAGGCGGCGGCCCGCTCGGTGGTAAAGGAGTCCCAGCGCCGCCACTCGGGGCGGAAGGCGTCGACTGCGGCCACCTCCATGAACGTGGCGAAGGCCTCGTTGAGCCACAGGCCGTTCCACCACTTCATGGTCACCAGGTCGCCGAACCACATGTGAGCCAGCTCGTGGGCCACCACGTCGGCCACTCGCTGCAACTCGGCCTGGGCGACGGCCTCGGGATCGACCAGAAGCACCTGCTCCCGGAAGGTGATGGCGCCCAGGTTCTCCATGGCGCCGAAGGCGAAGTCGGGCAGGGCGATGAGGTCGCACTTGTCGCCGGGGTAGGCGATGGCGTAGTAGTCGGCGAAGTACCGCAGGCAGAACGCCCCCACCTCCAGGGCGAAGGGGGCGAGATGGGCCTTGCCGGGGACATGGACCACCCGCAGCGCCACGCCGTCGACGTCGACGGGCTCGGTCGCCTCCAGGGGGCCCACCACCAGGGCCACCAGGTAGGTGCTCATGGGAACGGTGTCGGCGAAGCGAACCGCCACCCGCCCGTCATCGGTGGGGGTCTCGCTCACCACGCCGCCGTTGCTCACCGCCAACAGGCCTTCGGCTACCACCAAGGTCACGGAGAACACGGCCTTACGGTCGGGCTCGTCCCAGCACGGGAAGACCCGGCGGGCGTCGGTGGCCTCCATCTGGGTGGTGGCGATCACCTGCTCGACACCGTCGCCGTCGGTGTAGACGCTGCGGTAGAAGCCGGCCAGCTTGTCGTTGAGGATGCCCCGAAATCCGACGTGCAAGGTCCAGGCACCCGGGCAGGCGGTAGAGACCAGGGCCAGGGTCAGGCGCTCGGCGTCCGGGTCGAGGCGGGGCTCGGCCTCGATGCGGGTGCCGTCGAGACCGACCACCCAGGCCCCGTCGATCTCGAGGTCGGCGGCGTTGCAGACGATCTCGTGCACAGCCTCGACGATGTCGACGGCGATGGTGGCGGTGCCGTAGAAGCTGACGGTGGCCAGGTCGGGCTCGATGTGCAACTGGTAGCGCCGGGGCACCACGCTGCGGGGCAGGCGGAAGGCGTCGGTGCTGGCGTCGTCCACCTCGGGATGCTACCGGCAGTACCTTCGGGCCCATGGAGACTGGATGCGACGTGGTCGGGATCGGTAATGCCCTGGTGGACGTCATCGCCTCGGCCGACGACGCCTTCCTGGCCGACCACGGCTTGGTCAAGGGGTCGATGGCGCTGGTCGACGCCGAAGGGGCCGAGCGGCTGTACCGGGCCATGGGACCGGCAGTGGAGGTCTCGGGCGGCTCGGCGGCCAACACCATGGCCGGGTTGGCCTCACTGGGGACCCGATCAGCCTTCATCGGACGGGTGGCCGGCGACCAGCTCGGCGAGGTCTTCACCCACGACCTGCGGGCCGCCGGCGTCGGCTTCGACCCGCCTCCCGCCGGCTCGGTCACCAGCCCCACCGGTCGCTCCCTCATCGTGGTCACCTCCGACGCTCAGCGCACCATGAGCACCCTGTTGGGGGCGGCCAGCGAGCTGAGGCCCGACGACGTGGATGACGAGCTGGTTGCCGGGGCGCAGGTCACCTACCTGGAGGGTTACCTGTTCGACCGGGCCCCGGCCCGGGAGGCCTTCGAGAAGGCGACAGCCGTGGCCCACGGGGCCGGCCGGCGGGTGGCGGTGTCGCTCTCCGACTCGTTCTGCGTCGAGCGGTTCCGCGATGAGTTCCTCCGGCTGGTCGAATTCGGAGCCGATATCCTCTTCGCCAACGAGGACGAGCTCTGCCTGCTGAGCGGGACCGACGACCCCGAGGCGGCGTTGACCGAGGTCGAGCGATGCTGCCCGCTGGTGGTGATGACCCGGGGCGCAGCCGGCTCAACGGTGGTCGCCCACGGGCAGCGCCACGACGTCGAGGCGCTGCCGGCGGCCCAGGTGGTTGACACCACCGGCGCCGGCGACCTCTACGCCGCCGGCTTCCTCCACGGCCTCGTCCGCGGCCTCGACCCCGCCATCTGTGGCCGGCTGGGGGCGATGGCGGCGGCGGAGGTGATCAGCCACGTGGGCGCTCGTCCCGAGACCTCGCTGGCCGACCTGGTCGCTCCGCTCATGGGATGAGCATGCTTGAGATGGCGAGTCTCCTGCGATTGAAAGGTCAGACCTTGATGACGTCGAGACCGGGGATCTCGACGTAGTCGTGATCCTGGGTGACCACAGGCAGACGCCGGGACCAGGCGGTGGCGGCGATCCATGAATCGTTGAGGGGCATCCGTTGCCCGTTGTTCCGCAGTACGACCCGGAGCTTGGCCCAGGCCTGGGCAGTTTCGTCGTCGATGGGCACTGGTTCCATGGCCAGGGCGTGGGTCAGGGTGGCCAACCGTCGTTCCCGAGCATCGAGGTCGTCGGTGGCCAGAACCCCGGCTCGTAGCTCGCCGATGGTGATGATCGACACGCTCAGCTCCTCGGGGAGCGCATCCACGGCAAGAGGCCGACCGGACTCACGGGCGATGAAGACGGTGGTGTCGGCCAGACCACGAGATGCCACCGAAGCCGTCAGAGGGGCAGGTCGTCGGTGGAGCCGGGAGCCAGGTCACGAAGCTCGCGCCGCAGGGCAGGGTCGGCCTGATGGTCGACGACCCTGCGCACGAACTCGGCTCGACTGATCCATGCCGGGCGGTGGCGGGCGGGGGACAGGAGGGCAACCGGACGACCGTTCACGGTGACGGTCAGCGTCTCACCGCCCATGATCCTGTCGAGGACCTGCCGGGTGCTATTTCGTAATTCACGAGAGGCCACAGATGGCATGGCTACGATTGTAGCAACCTGTCGCAGATCCCAAGCGATGAGCCCTACCGGTCGTCCTCGGGGGGGAGGAACTCGAAGCTGAGGTCGCCCAGGCGCACCAACGTGGAGGCGATCCAGCCGCCGATGCCGCCGAACTGCTCGTCGAGGACCGAGCCGTCAGCCAGGATGCGCTCGTCGAGCGCCACGCTGCCCTCGTAGGAGACCTCGATGGCGAACTCTCCTTTGCCATCGTCACCGTCGCCCATGAAGACCTGTTCGATGGTGTGGCCGGCGCGGGCGAGCGT
>JBBSLT010000160.1:0-5541 GCA_038233555.1 Acidimicrobiales bacterium | reverse complement strand
GGCCGACTTCGTGCTGCTCGGCCACTACCACGTCCACACCCGAGTCCGGCCCGGCGTCTGGTACGCCGGGTCGACCGACACCTTCACCTTCGCCGACGATCCTGGCCGGGCCAAGGGGGTCATGGTGCTCGACACCGACACAGGCGCGGCTCGCCACGTGGCGCTCGGCGGGCAACGGCCGCTCCTCACCCTGCGCAGCGTCGACGCCCTCGGCCTGTCCCCGGGCGAGGTGGCGGCCCAGGTCATGGCCCGGGCAGAAGCGGTACCCGAGGGAGCAGTAGCCCGCCTCTACCTCGACGGGGTCGACCCCGAGGCCTACCGCCTGCTCGACCTAGCCGCCGTCCAGGATGCGGCGTCGGCCGCGCTGCACCTCAAGCTCGAACCCAGCTTCATCGACGCCGCCACCCCGGTCGACGATCTCGCCGAGCTGGCGTCGATGCCGGCCCGCTGGGACGGCTACGTCGAAGACCAAGACCTCGCCGGCTTCGACCAGCCCCGCATCCGCCGCCTCGGCCACGAATACCTGGTGCGAGCGGTGGAGGAGGCGGGGTAGCGGGCGATGCGCATCACCCGTCTCCGCCTGCGCAACTACCGGGTCTTCGCCGACGAGCTGGATTTCGAGGTGCCGCCCGGCCTGGTCGGCGTCTACGGCGCCAACGGTGCCGGCAAGAGCTCCCTGGTCGAGGCCATCCCCTGGGCCCTGTGGGGGTCGTCGCGCACATCCAACGACCTGGTGCGCACCTCGGGCGTGCAGGCCGAGGCCTTGGTCGAGGTCGAGATCGAGCACGAGAGCCACCTCTACCTGGTCCGCCGGACCATCAGCGGGATCAACCACACCGTGCGGGCGCAGGTCCACGTCGACGGGCTCCAAGTGGCCGACGGCGCTCGCGACACGTCCCGCTATCTCCGCTCCGTCCTCGGCCTCGACGACACCGCCTTTCGGGCCTCGGTCTTCGCCGAGCAGAAGCAGCTCGCCGCCTTCACCAGCGCCACCCCAGCCAAGCGGCGCGACCTCGTGCTCAAGCTGCTCGGCATCACCCCGCTCGATGGGGCACGGGATCGGGCCCGCAGCGAAGCGCGGGTGGCCTACGCCGACCTCGGGCGGCTACGCGGCCTCCTTCCCGAGCTGGAGCCCTTGGCCGAGGCCGCCGCACACCACGATCTTGCCGCCTCTACGGCGCGTGCGGCGGCGCTTCGCTCGAGCACCGAGCTGGGTGAACGCCGGCGCCAGCTCAGCCAGGCGAGGCGGGCCCATGAGGAGCTGGTGGTGCGGGCCGCTGAGCATGAGTCACTAGTCACCGAGGGGCGCGAAGTGCGGCGCCAGCACGACGCCATCTCCGCCAGGATGGCCGAGCTCACCCTGGAGCTGGCCGGCCTGGCCGACGCCGAAGTCCGGGCCCAGGCCCAAGGGGTCGACGCCGAGGGCCTGGACGAGGTCGAGGCCCGGATGCGTTCCGTCGTGGAGGTCGAGCGCGCCGAGCAGGCGCTGGCAGCGGCCGTCGCTGCCGGCGGCGACGAGCCTTCCGTCGACGAGCCTTCCGTCGACGAGAAGGCCTACGAAGACGCCCAGCGCACCGCCGCCGAGACCCGGGGCGCACAACGTGCCCACCAGGCGCTGCTCGACGAGGTCCGCCGCCATCGCGCTCGGGCCGCCGCCGCCTGCAACGACGCTTCAGCGCTGTCCGACGAAGGCGACTGTCCCCTGTGCGGCCAGGGCCTGGGGCCGGCGTTCCAGGCGGTCCGCGGCCACCGCCAGCAAGATCTGGCCGATGCCGACGCTCGGCTGGCTGAGTTGACTGCGGCCCACGCCACCCAGGAAGAAGCGGCGAACGGGGCCGAGGCGGCGGCGAGGGAGGCCTCGGCGGCCACGGTGCGGGCCCGCCGGGCCCGAGCCGTTTGGGAGCAGGGCCAAGCGGCGTTGGCCGCAGCACAGCGAGGCCTCGACGACGCCCGGCGCCGGCTCGGTCCCCCCGCGGTCGTGGGTGAAGCCGCCACGCTGGCCGCCGAGGCCGAGCGCCGCCGCCGGGCTCGGGCCGAGCACCAACGCCTCCTCGGCCAACTCGTCCGGGCTCCGAGGGCGCGAGCCGAGCTAGACGAGCTCCGCCACGACGACGAAAGCCTCTCCGGTCGACTGGTGACCCTGCGGGACAAGGTCCGCTCTCTCGGATACGCCGGTGACGATCTGGCTGACGCCCGCCGGGCCTTCGAATTGGCCGAATCAGCCCAAGACGACGCCGACCAGGTGTCACGGCGGGCTGAGCTGGCCGCCGCTCGGGCCGAGGCCCAAGCCGAGGCGTCCCGCCAGAGCCTGACCGCAGCCCAGGAGCAGCACGGCCGCCTGGCGTCGCTCGAGGACGAGGCCCGCCACCTCGGCCGCCTGGCCGAGCTCTTGGGCGACTTCCGCAATCAGCTGGTGGGGGCGGTAGGGCCGCGCCTGTCCCGCCAGGCTGCGTCGCTGTTCGCCGAGCTCACCGATTCCGAGTACGACGAGCTCCAGGTCGACCCCGACACCTACGGCATCGAGATCAGCGACCAAGGCGTGGCCTACGGCCTCGACCGCTTCTCGGGCTCGGAGTCCGACCTCGCCAGCCTGGCCCTGCGAGTGGCCATCAGCGAGCATCTCTGCTTCCAGTCCGGGGGCCAGATCGGCCTGCTGGTGCTCGACGAGGTATTCGGCCCCCTCGACTCCGACCGCAAAGACCGCATGCTACGGGCCCTAGAGCGCCTGAAGGGCCGGTTCCGCCAGGTGTTGGTGGTCACCCACGACAACGACGTCAAGGATCAGCTGCCCCACGCCATCGAGGTGGTAAAGCTGGCAGGCCGGCGGGCCACGGCCCGGGTCGTCCCCGGACCGTGACCGCTGGAGCCGTCGCTCAGGTGGCCGTAGCTCCGGCGGATGAACGCTTGCGGGAGCGAAGCACCGCCGCCACCACCAGCAAGGTAAGGCCGGCGCCCACCAACGCCGCCGCCAGCACGGCCAACACCTCGGCCACCATGGAGTCGTCGCCATCGTCGCCCGCAGTAATGGCTCCGGTGTAGATGTCCTGGGTGCCGGTGGCGCTGGTGCCGTTTCGGGTATCCGACCACGACACCAGGGCACGATCATCCCACGACGTGACCGACACCGGTACCACGACGAAGAACTGCCCGTTCCAGGTCCCGATGCTCCGGTCGATGGGCACGTCGTTGACCCTGACGTTGTCGCTCCAGGTCTCCCCACCGTCGTCGGAGCTGACGAAATAGACGCTCTGCAGGGTCCCCAGGTTGCTACCCAGCCCCAGCGGCTCCCCGGGCTCGTCGGGCGCGGGGGGCGGGCCCAGATCGTCGCGATAGTCGTACCAGGCCACATCCAGCCGCCCGCTTGGGCTCTGGGAGATCTGAGGGTAGTACTGCCCGATGTTGTTCTCGAGCAGGTCGTCGTTGAGACGCACCGCCTCGGACCACTCCGAGCCGTCAGTCGAGCGGGTGTACCACACGTCGAGGTCGCCGTTGCGGTTGTCGTGGTACACGACGTGGAACATCCCGGCGTCACGGTCGTAGAGAGGGATGGGTTCGCTGGCGTCAAGTGCCGAGGCGATGAGGGTGGGCTCATCCCAGGTCTGGCCCTGATCGCTCGACCGGGTCACGAACAGTTGGGTCTCTTCGGGCGGCTCGTCGTCCTCGGTCGACGGGGCCGACTCGCGGTAGAAGGCGAAGAGCTGATCGTCGACCACGACCGGGCGGGGCCCGTCGAAGCCGGGGTTGAGGTCGAGCATCTCGAACGGCTCGCCAAAGGTTACGCCTCCGTCCTCGGACACGGCCATGAAGGGCCGGGTTGGGGGCCGGGGGTCCTCACCGCCTTGGGAGCGCCGCCACATGACGTAGATCAGCTCGGGGTTGTCCGGATCGATGGCCATATGGGCCTGGAAGTTGATCTCGATCTCGCCGGGAGCCGATTCGGTCCCGTCGTCGACGAGGGTGGTCTCCCACGAGGCGCCGCCATCGCTCGAACGGCCGAGCAGCACCGACCGGGACCGTATCGTCAGATCGGCGTTGTTGGCGGCGAAGAGGTAGTACAGCGTGCCGTCGGGCGCCTGATCGAGCTCGGTGCGGATGTTCTGCGAACCGTTGCCAAGGGTGCAGTCGGTGTGGGGCGCCACCTCGGGCGACTGATCGGCACCCGGCGGCTTCTCGGTCTCCACCGGGGAGTCCACCGTCTCCTCCACCGCCGCCCACGTCCCGCCCCGGTTGGTGGACACGTAGAGCCGGCAGTCACCGCTCTGCAGCTCAGACTCCGAGAGGTAGACCGTGTCAGGATCGTCACCGTCGATCATGAGGTACGGCGCCTCATGGGTGCGGCTCACGGTGGCGTCGTCGGTGACCAGCACATCGGGTGCCGCCGAGGTCAGATCACCGCCGTCCGATCCACATGCCGATGTGGCCAAGGCCAGACCGATGCCGACAGCAATGCTGCCTCTGTGCTTCATGGTGCCTCCTGCTCGTTGCTTCCCATCTTCGACCTTTAGCCTCCGGTGCCTTCCACTCTTGGATCTGTTCATAGATCTTACTTACGTGCCCGGACGATGACGTTGACGGCGTAAAGCTGTGTCCCGTCCTCCGTCATCGTGGAAGGAACACGGAGACGATCGACTCGGTCGAAGCACAACTCGGGGAGATCGGAGACCAATCCTTCGAGGTGGAAGAGCAGAGCTGGGTCCTGGGGCCCTCCGCCGGAGCCTTCGTCGAGATGGTCGACGTGGTAGCCGACGACGAGGATCACCCCGCCCGGGCGCAGCGCATCGACAGCCCGACGCAGTAGCGCACGACGTTCAGGGGCCGGGAAGTGGACGAAGAATTGGATCACCAGATCGAAGCTGGAG
The DNA here is from genome assembly GCA_038233555.1 of Acidimicrobiales bacterium. Classification (GTDB taxonomy): domain Bacteria; phylum Actinomycetota; class Acidimicrobiia; order Acidimicrobiales; family CADCSY01; genus JADDRA01. The sequence continues at coordinate 682 of JBBSLT010000160.1, read as the reverse complement.
GCGGGCGGTTGGAACGACCGCAGATCGGCCACCACCCAGTCGACGGCCAGGCCGCGCTGGCGAGCCAGCCGAACAGCCTTGGCGATGCCGACACTCGAGAAGTCAAGGCCGGTCACGGCCCACCCCTGCTCGGCCAACCACAGGGCGTTGCGCCCCTCACCGCTGCCCAGATCGAGGGCCCTACCAGGCGTGAGACCGGCCAGCTCGGGCCCGAGGAACCGTGACGGATCGGCGGTGAAGATCAGCTCCTCGCCGTCATAGCGGTGGTCCCACCCTTGTCGATCCACCTCGGCCACGCCTCTCCGCTGGTGTGAGTCGCCCGCCGGGGCATACTAGGAGCGACGGTGAGTCGGCTGGGTGGCCGCGGCACGGCGGTCCGCTGACCGTGTCGAGGAAGGTCGGGGCTCCACAGGGCAGGGTGCTGGCGAGACGCCAGTCGGGGTGACCCGCAGGAAAGTGCCACAGAGAACAGACCGCCGATGGTCTGGCCCGGGCGACCGGGTCGGGCACAGGCAAGGGTGAAACGGTGCGGTAAGAGCGCACCAGCGTCGGGGGTGACCCCGGCGGCTCGGCAAACCCCACCCGGAGCAAGGCCAAGTGTGGGAATGGGCTGCCCGCCCGCCGCCTCCTCGGAGGCAGCATCCCCAGGTAGGCCGCGTAGATGGATGGCCACCCAAGCGCT
>JBBSLT010000159.1:0-5548 GCA_038233555.1 Acidimicrobiales bacterium | reverse complement strand
CGGCGCCGGCTACGGCGAGCGATCCCCCGAGCGGGTCAACTCCCGCAACGGCTACCGGACCCGGGCCTTTGACACCCGGGCCGGGTCCATGGACCTCGCCATCCCCAAGCTGCGCCATGACACCTACCTGCCCGAGTGGCTGCTGGCTCCCCGCCGGCGGGCCGAGCGGGCCCTGGTGGCGGTGGTGGCCCAGTGCTACGTGGAGGGCGTCTCGACCCGCCGTGTCGACGACGTGGTCAAGGCCATGGGCATCGAGGGGATCTCCAGATCGGCCGTCTCGGAGATGGCCAAGAGCCTCGACACCGTGGTGGCCGACTTCCGGGACCGGCCCCTTGACGCCGGGCCCTACACCTACGTGGCCCTTGACGCCATGACGCAACGCGTGCGCGAGGGCGGGCGAGTGGTCAACGTGGCCGTGGTCATCGCCACCGGCGTCAGCGCCGATGGTCACCGGGAGGTGCTCGGCCTCGACATCTTCACCACCGAGGACGGGGCCGGCTGGACGGCGTTCCTACGCTCGTTGGTGGCCCGGGGGCTCAGCGACGTGGCCCTGGTCGTCTCCGACGCCCACGAGGGTCTCAAGGGGGCCATCGCCGCGGTGCTGAGCGGGACGGTGTGGCAGCGATGCCGGACGCACTTCATGGCCATTGACCGGCCCTGGGGCTCGGGGTCAAGTGGTCAGTCATTTGTTGGTCTCCGATCGATGCGGCGCAGATGCCGCTCCAAGGCGGTTGCGACTCGTTCGTGGCGGGCGGTTTCATCGGTCCAGCCCCGGGCTCGGGCGTCGTCACGCAGCTCGGTGACATCCGCGAGTTGTGCGGAGAGAGTGTCGGCTCGCTCAGGGTCGGGCACGAAGTTGTCGCATTGTTCGCAGATGTTGGCGTAACCGCAGGCACCGGCGATCGGGTCTCGTGAGCAGAACCCGTGGGCGACCCGTGTCTTGAGCATCTCGCTGTGCAGCCAGTCGACCTTGGCTGGAATCGCGGTGCTGGACCCGGCGGGGATGACGAAGAGCAGCCGACGTCCTTTCACCTTGGTCATGGCGGTGTTGTAGGCATCACGGATGGTCGGCGAGGAGAGCTTCGCGTAGCGCAGCGTCATCTCGGGAGTGACATGTTTGATACACGGGTGATCCACCACCCCGGCGAGGACGGCGGTCAGCATGTCGACTCACCGCGAAAGGAACTCCGTTGACCTTCACGCCGTGCCTCGTCCGGTTTCACCACGGCGACCAGCTCGAGGCCATCAAGCTCGGCCATCCGCTGCTGGACGACTACCTCGCCTTCGTCGGCGCCCGGGCCGCAACCAATACGTGGTTGGCCGTCGCGTCGGATCTGAAGATCTTCTTCGGTGTTGTCGACAAGGAGCCGGCTGAGGTAACCACCGCAGACGTCTTCTCCTTCTTGGCTGCTCAGCGAACGCCCCGCCGTGGCAGCAAGGTCGTGCGACTGGAAGATGGTGAGGCGGGCCTGTCCGCTCGCACCATCGCGCGACGACTCTCCAGCGTCCGCGGCTTGTTCGCGTATCTGGCAGCTCGGGGCGACGTTGGCGTGGTTGCCAACCCGGTGCCCGGAAGCCTGCACGCTCGGCGCCCGGGAGCCCGACGGGGCAAGGGAGGCGTTGCGCTGATCCGCGTCCCGCAGACCATGCCTCGGGTGCTCGACCCCGTTCAGGTCGATGCCTTGGTCGGAGCCCTGCGAACGGAGCGGGACCGGGCCATGGTCGAGGCCATGGTGCTGGGCGGGCTGCGTCGCTGCGAGGTGCTCGGCCTGCGGTTGGGCGACATCAAGGCCGGGGAGCGGCGCCTGTTCATCGCCGAGGGCAAAGGGGGCCGGCAGCGGATCATCCCCGTCTCCGTGCGCTTCTTCACCACTGTTGGTCGCTACCTCGACCGGGAGCGGCCCCGAACCTCGGCGACCGACCGCGTCTTCGTGGTGCTCAAGGGGCCACGCCGGGGCCGGCCGCTCTCGGCCGCCGGCGTGGACCAGATCATGCAGGGCGCGAGGGGCCGGGCCGGCCTGGCCCAGGCGACGTGCCATCAGTTGCGCCACACCTGCTTCACCCGTCTTCGCGAGGCCGGCATGGCGCTGGAGGCCATCCAGGCCCAGGCTGGGCACGCCTCCATCGAGTCCACCCGGATCTATCTGCACCTGGCAAACGACTGGCTTGCCGGGGAGTACCTGCGAGCAGCCGAGGCCATCGAGGCCCAGGCAGCGACACGGTGAGCTCCCCGTCGGCAGTCCCATCGGAGGACGACGAAGACCTTGTCGGCACGTATCGGACTTCGATGCAGGAGGCGGGAATGTTCGCCGGGCGGCCCACCATCTCGGTGGCCCGGATGTTCTTCGCCCGCGTCGGCGTCGCCGGCTGGGGCGAGCTGAGCCTGGCCGAGCGTGCGCCCAGCCCCACAAGAACCGCCGGGTCGTCGGCTGGCTGATGGTGACGGGCCGCTTGGCTGCCACCGCCGAGTACCTGGTGGCCGCCCGCCTGAACGTGGGTGACATGGCCAGTCGCCACCACGAGGGGTTCTTCTCTCGATTCTGCGACGTGGCCACTGAGCTCGGCTTCGCCCCCAAAGCGGTGCAGCTGCAGTGGTCGACCCTGGTGAAGATAGCCGTCATGCACCAGGTGAATCCGGACCAAATCACTCCGGCCCAACTCGGTGCCGGTCGCCAGGCACTCATCGAGGCGTCGTTGCGCCACGCCCGAGGCGAGGCCCAGCGCGCCGCTGCGGTGGTGACCAAGGATGTCTTCGGGATTGAGGCGACCCTGTTCCATCTGGGGATCACCGACGATCCCCCACCAAGTCGGGCCGCGACAAGGCGGCGGAACGCTCGGTCCAATGGGCAGGAGTCGCTCCACAGCTGGCGGGCACTCTGCTCGGCTATCTGGACCAGGTCGCGGTGTCGCTGCGTCCGTCGACGGTGGTGGGCATCGAGGCGGTGCTCCGGGAGTTCGCCTGCTTCCTCAGCCATCAGGCTCCCGAGGTGACCAGCGTCGCCGACATCCGCCGGGCCCACATCGAGGCCTACAAGAGCCACCTGTCCAACAGGATGACCGTCGGCTCCTCCCGCCACGGTGGCAAGTTGTCCAAGGTGTCCATCGCCGGCCATGTGAGCGCCCTGCGGACCTGCTTCGAGCGCCTCGGGGAGTGGGGAGGCGACGACGTCCCGGCGTCGGTGCTGGTCTTCTCCGGCGATTCTCCGATCCTGGACCAGCCTCTTCCGCGGTTTCTCGACGATGCCGCTGCGGCCAAGCTGCTCGTGGCCGCCCGGGCCGACCCCGATCCCTTCGTCCGCCTGGCGGTTGAGCTCCTGGCCCGCACCGGGATGCGCAAAGGCGAGCTGATCGACCTGGCCGTTGACGCCGTCGTGCAGATCGGCTCGTCGTATTGGCTCCACGTGCCGGTCGGCAAGCTCCACAACGACCGCTACATCCCGCTGCATCCCCAACTCAAGGAACTCCTCGACGACTGGATCGCCCAGCGGCCGACGGCGCTGCGGTCCAAGTTCTTGTTCTTCGAGCGGGGACGTCGCATCACCGCCTCGCGGGTCGACCACGCCGTGGCCAAGGTGGCCGCAGCCGCCGGACTCGAGGGCGTGTCTCCTCACCGTCTCAGGCACACGCTGGCAACACAGGCCATCAACCGCGGCATGTCCCTTGAGGCCATAGCCGCATTGTTGGGGCACCGCTCGATGCGCATGACGATGGTCTATGCCCGCATCGCCAATCGGAGGGTGGCCGATGAGTACTTCGCCGTCTCCGACAAGGTGGAGGCGCTCTATGGCCAGTCTCGAGCACTGCCGGCCAACGCCGAAGGAGCCGAGATGACCAAGTTGCGCAAGGAGATGCACCAGCGCATGCTCGGCAACGGCTACTGCGCCCGGCCCGTCGAACTCGACTGTCACTTCGAGTCGATCTGTGAGTCGTGCACCTTCTTCGTCACCACGGTGGAGTTCAAGCCCACGCTCCAGCGGCAACGTGACGACGCCGCTGACAAGGGCCAGGTGGGCCGCCAGAAGATCTTCGACGGCCTCCTCGATCGCCTCGACGAGGAGGCCTCCTGAGGGAACACCTGCTTCCTCTTGACACGATCACCCGCATAATGGCCGAGTAGGGCCATGAGCGCTGGCAGGTTCATGCCAGCGTTGACGAGACTGGTTCCGAAAGTGTGTCTGAGCTGGTGGAGGGTCACGTGCAAGGGCCGACCAGCCCGGTCGGTGAGGCAGGCATTGGCGACGGCGGCGTGCAGACCCTGGCTGAGGCGATGCTTGCCGAGGCGGCGGCCGCGTTCACAGAACACGAAGTCGGCCAGGTGCCCGTCTCGGGGGTGGGGCAGCGAACGGTGAGGTCCTCGGTGACTTGTCCACTCATCGAACAATTCGATGGTCTCGGGGTCGAGTGGAACCATGCGTTCGGTGCCGAGCTTGCCGAGGGGAACGCGTAGCCATGTACCGCGGCTGTCGAAGTCGACGATGCAGTCGAGCTCGAGGTCTAGCAGCTCGCCGACGCGCATCCCGGTCGCTCGGAGCAGCCCAATGCCGACGCGAGCGAATCGGTCATCCAGTCGGGCGACGGCGGCCATCACGTTGCGGTCGACATCGGGGGCCAGTGCCCGCGGCATCGCTTCGGGCAGGCGGGGAATGTCTGCAAGGAAGATGAGCCGTCGCTGTGGTGCGGTTGGCCATCCCCATTCCGCGATGTCGTCGAAGAATACGCGCAGTTCGATGACGTCTTGGTGGAACACGGTCAGCCCGACGGTCTTGGCGGCCCCGTTCGCTCCCCGCCACGGTCGGGTCCTTGCCCAAACCAGGAACGGCTCGATGTGACGGGTGCGGTCGAGCTGATCGAGCCGGGTGAGTTCCGGGTGCTGGTCGGCAAGCCAGTCGCAGAGAACCCTGATGGCCTTGATCCGGCCCTTGCCGGTCGTGGGCCGAAGCGTGGTCGTGATGTGCTGTGCGTAACGGACGACATCGCGCCGGATCACCGGCTGAGCGATGTCTGCAGCGTGATCGACCGAGGTCCGCGCCGCGGGGCGAGGATCACGAGGAGGTCGGTCGACGTGGCCCTGTTGGAAGCAGATCTGGCGCAGTGCCGCGGTCCTAATCCCGAACCGGTCAGTCGTCGAAGCGGCGACGTTCGCCCGGCCGGCCTCGGCAATAGCGGCGTCGAAGTCACCGTCGGTCAGCTCCGTGAGGCTCTTGTCGAGCCACAAGCACAACACCGGCGCAGTGTGCCTCAACACCTGCCTGATCCAGTTCGGGCTCCACCCCAAGGCGGCTGCGGTCTCGCGTGCTGCACAGACATCTGTCTCGTTGGCAAGGGTCCACCACAGCCCGACATCAACGCCGCCCGGCTTGGCCAACAACAACTCAAGGTCCGGTCGTAGTCGCCGATCGACGAAGAGTGAGGATCCCCCCGCTGACCGGTCACGTTGGTTACGCGGCCAGGTCGGCCTGGGGTCGACGGTAGTTGTTCTCCCACTCGATGGGTGAGACGTAGCCGAGGCTTGAGTGCAGCCGCAGCTGGTTGTAGCGGTTGATCCAGG
>JBBSLT010000158.1:0-5628 GCA_038233555.1 Acidimicrobiales bacterium | reverse complement strand
GACTCGATCTTCGTCAAGCGCCACCTTGGCGTGTCCGGCTACCACGACGAAGTGTTCCACGACGACGACCATGTCGTACGCACCCTCACCAAGATCCTCGACGAGGCCGCCGGGTCGCACCGCAAGCTCGATCCGGCCGAAGGGCTTCAAGACGCCCAGCTCGACAACGGGGCCCGGCTGCACATCGTGCACGGCGATGTGGGGCGCGACGGCCACATCCTGGTCAACATCAGGAAGTTCACCGGGATCGCCATCCGCAGCCTCGACGAGCTAGTCGAGCGCGACATGCTCGACCCTGCCGCCGCCGAGCTACTGCGGGCCGCGGTGCGGGCTCGGCTTTCCATCGTCTTTGCCGGGGCGCCGGGGTCGGGCAAGACGACGATGCTCTCCTGTTGCGCCGCCGAGCTCGACCCGTCACTTCGGGTGGTGATCGCCGAGGAGGTCTTCGAAGCCGATCTTCCACTGCCCAACGTCGCCAGCATGCAGACCCGGCCAGCCCGGGCCGAGCGCACCGCCGTCGACCTGCGCCGCCTGGTGTCGGGCTTCCTACGCATGGCGCCCGACGTCGCCATCGTGGGCGAGGTCCGCGACCGGGAGGCTCTTCCCCTGCTCCTCACCCTGTCGTCGGGGGTCAAGGGATACACGACCATCCATGCCGGGTCGGCTCGCCAGGCGCTGACCCGACTGCGCTTCGTGTGCCAGCTGGCCGACACCTCATCGGAGTTGCCGATGGCTGCGCTGAACAGCTTGGTGAGCGAGGCCGTCGACGTCGTGGTCCACTGTGCCCGGGTGCGGGGTCGACCCCAAGTCACCGAGATCGTGATGGTCGAGGATCTCCAGACTGGTCCCGACGGCACCGCCTTCACGGTTACCGAACTGTTCTCCCGCGAACGTTGGGACGCCCCATTGCGCTGGACGGGCGTCTTGCCCACCCGCTGCGTCCGGGCCTTCGACGAGGCGGGTGCCGACCTACGTTCGCTCCTGGAGGCGGGCGCCGGATCGCCGCCACCGTCGGCGACCGTCCCCTCGACCCGACCCTCGCCCCGACGACCCCGAGGTCGGCCGGTGCGGGCGACGCCCGCGAGCCAGGCAAGCGCATGACGGGCCTGCTCCTCGCTCTCGCCGCCGCCTACGGCACCTTTCTGCTCTACACCGCGCTCGTCCTTGGATGGCGAGGTCTTGGTCCGGGCCAGACTGCCATGTCTCGGGAGAGAGGGGCGCACCTGGCTGTTGCATTCCTCATCCGCACCGGCCTCGACCATGTCCGTCCGGTCGAGGCCGCGGCCGTCTTCGCCGGCCTGTTCGGGTTGGGAGCGGCACTGGCGTGGGCGCTCTTCGGCGGTCTGCTTCCGCCGCTGACCGGAGGCCTGTTCATGGCCACGCTTCCTCTCGCCGCCGCCCGCACGCGTCGGGAGCGACGGCGGGTGGAGGCGGCCGAGGCGTGGCCGAAGCTCATCGAGGAGCTGCGGATCAAGACCACCGCGCTCGGACGCTCGATCCCCCAGGCCCTCTTCGACGTGGGTCGCCATGCCCCTCCCGAGCTGCGTCCGGCGTTCGAGGCGGGCCGGCGCGAATGGCTCATCTCCACGGACTTCGAGCGCAGCCTGGCTGTGCTCAAGACCCAGCTGGCCGACCCCACCGCTGACGCCGTGTGCGAGACGCTCTTGGTCGCCAACGACATCGGGGGATCGGAGATCGACCGCTGCCTCACCGCCCTCGTCGATGACCGGGTCATGGATCAGCAGGGCCGCAAGGATGCGCTGGCCCATCAGGCCGGTGCTCGCTTCGCTCGCCGCTTCGTGATCGTGGTGCCCCTCGGCATGGCCTTGGTGGGGTTGAGCATCGGCGAGGGGCGAGCGGCCTATCAGGGGGTGGCCGGTCAGCTGATGGTGCTGGTGGCGCTGGCCCTGATGGCGGCCTGTTGGGTGTGGGCGGGCCGGATCATGCGTCTGCCGCTAGAGGAGCGGGTCTTGGCCGCCGTGGCCCCTCGGGACGGAAGCGCCGGGCGATGAATAGAAGCTTCCTGGTCATCGGCCTGACGCTCTGGGCCGGAGCCACACTGGTCTTGTCCGAGCTGCGCTGGTTCGCCCGGCGCCCATTGGTGGAGCGGCTCAGGCCCTATGCGCCTGGTGGCATGGGGCGACCCGCCCGGGCCGGCGTGTTCTCGGTGGAATCCTTTGCTCAAGCTGTCGGACCGCTGTCCCAGGCGGTGGGAGAGCGCCTGGCCCGCTTCGCCGGGGTCAGCGAGCAGCTCTCGTTGCGCCTGGCCCGGATCCACTCGCCTATCAGCGTCAATGACATGCGAGTTCGCCAGCTCGGGACCAGCGTGGCCGGCTTCGGTGCCGCAGCCCTCGTGACGGTCGCCCTGGGGCCGTCAGCACCGGTGGCGCTGCTCCTGATCTTCGCCGGCCCCGCGCTGAGCTTCCTGGTCCAAGAGCAACGGGTGGCGATGGCGTCGCAGCGCTGGCAGCGGCGGCTATTCCTGGAGCTACCGATCGTGACCGAGCAGCTGGCCCTGCTCCTGTCTGCCGGGTACTCCCTCACGTCGGCCCTCGACCGCCTGGCCCGGCGAAGCTCGGGGGTCTGCGGAGCTGATCTTCGCCGGGTGTGCGCTCGGCTTCGTCAGGGCCTGTCGGAGGCGGAGGCCCTTCGGGAGTGGGCGGCGGTAGCCAACGTGGCCGCCCTCGATCGGCTGGTGGCCGTCTTGGCCCTGAACCGTGAGACCAGCGACCTCGGGCGCCTGCTGGCCGAAGAAGCCCGGGCCATCCGCCGCGACGTGCACCGAGAGCTCATCGAGGCGGCCGAGCGCCGCAATCAACAGGTCTGGATCCCGGTGACGGTAGCCACCCTCGTTCCCGGGGTCATCTTCATGGGCGTTCCCTTCGTGGGGGCGCTCCAGCGCTTCGGCGGGTGAAGGTTCCCATGGCATCGACTAGTCCCGTCCCAGCCGGCGTCGGCCGTGACGCCTCGAGCAAGGAGAGAGAACCTCATGACCCCCAACGAAGAGACATGGCTGGCATGCCAGCTCCTGTGGGCGCGCTGTCGTGGCCGACTGGTCAGCCAAGCCGGCGAGGGGGTGATCTCCACGGCGATCGCCGTTCTGATCATGGCCCTCATCGGTGCGGCCATGTGGGCGCTGTTCCAGACGGTGTTCAACGATGCCGGTGAACGCATCCAAGACAACGTCGAGCAGATCCAGTAGTTCGGAGGCGGGCACGGGCCTGATCGGCTCCATCGTCGGGGTCACCGTCTTCCTCGTCCTGCTGCTCTTCGCCGTCCACCTGGTCCTAAATCTCTACGGCACCTCAGTGGTGACCGCCGCCGCCTTCGACGCGGCCCGGCTACGGGCGGGCGGCGCCGGAGCGGCGGTGAGCGAGGCCGAAGCCGAACGCCAGGTCCTCGAGCTCCTCGGCAGCTACGGCGACGGCGGGCGCCTCCAGCTCTCCTGGAGCTACCCCGATACCGACAGCGACGGTGAGGCCGACGTCGTCGCCCTGCGGGTCGTGGCCACTCACCCCACCGACCTGCTGGCGGGTGTGCGCTTCCCCTTCCAGCACATCGACCGCACCATCTCCGTGCGTATGGAGCGGTTCAGGTGACCCTTGCCTTCCCGTCACCGACTCCCCGGCGTGGCCGTGGTCGACTTCAAGACGAGCAGGGTTTCGTGGGTGGGTTCGAGGTGTTGCCCTTCGGCTTCTTGGTGTTCGTGGTCGGCACGGCGCTTCTCGTCAACGTGTGGGGGGTCATCGACGCCAAGCTGGTGGCCTCGGCGGCAGCCCGCGAAGCGGCTCGAGCCTTTGTGGAGTCCGACGGCCCGGGGACCGGCGTGGCCCTGGCTCAGGCCGAACAGGCCGCGGCCGACGCCATCGACGGGCACAAGGCCGACCCCGGCCCCTGGACCATGGCCACCGAGGGCCCGACCGAACTCCGCCGATGCGCCCGGGTCACCTTCGTGGTGACCTACGAGGTCCCCACCTTCCAACTGCCCTGGATCGGTGGATTCGGTGGCAGCGTCATCACCGCCACCGGACGCCACAGCGAGGTGGTCGACCCCTACCGCGACGGGCTGGCCCTGTCCTCGGGTCCGGTACCCGACTGCCGTGGCTGACGACCTCTCCCCGAGCGATCGGGGAAGCGCGCTGGTGCTCATGCCGGCGGCCGTGCTCATCTTCTTGGTGCTGGGCGCCCTGGCCGTCGACAGCGCCGCCGTGTTCCTGGCCCAGCGCCAGCTGGCCAACGCCGCCGTGGCCGCCGCCAACGACGCCGTGGCCGCGGTCGACGTCGACGTCTACTACGGCGAAGGGTCCTTCCGCCTGGAGCCGGTACGGGTGCAACAGGTGGCGCAGGAGTCGGTCGAACGCAGTGGTCTCGACCACCTCGACGGCGTGGTGGCGGTGGCCACGGTGGAGGGGAACATGGTCGAGGTCACCATCACGGCCCAAGTCGAGCACATCTTCTCCGGCGCCGTCCCCGGTGGGCGAGCTACGGCCGACGTGGCCGCCACCGCCGTCGTCGACGCCGAACGCCGCTGAGGCGTCCAGGTCGGCCCCAAGCGTCAGCAGCGGCCGGTATCGACCCCACAGCCCTCAGCCACCAGAGCCTCCTCGAGGCGCGGTGACCTGGCCGAGAGGACAACCGTGGCCTTGATGTGCACGGCCGCGGCCAGCGCCTCCGGCCGAGGATGTTGAGCTGGTGTCGACCCCGGAGGCCGGCGATGGCCGGGCCCAGTTGGCGCAGGCTGGGCAGCCCGATCTCGTCGGGCAACACCACCAGCGCGGCTAGGGCCTGGGCCCGCCGGCTCGGTGGTAGGGCGCCGAAGGGAGCCGAGCGCACGCCAGGGCGATCAGCCACCCGCAGCGCCGCCTGGCAGAGGCGCACGTACCAGTACCCGGTCGTGTAGATCTCCTGGCCGGTCGCCAGGTGGTCGGGAAGGGCATCACCGCGCACGACGGTGCCCAGGAGCTGGTCGTCCACGACGAGGGCGCCTCGGGGGGCCTCTTCCGCCAATGGTCAGGCGCCGGCCATCGCGATGTTCCGGGTTGGTCACGGGCGGTTCACCTGCCCCTCCTAGGTTCGCCTCGACCTTTCCCAGGCATGAGGAGACACCTTGATGAACCGGCGGCGGCCTCCCTTCGCAGCACTGGCAGCGACACTGGCGATGGGGGTGCTTCCCCTGGTGGCGGCACCGGCGGGGGCGGAGAGCCCCGCCACCGGCACGGTCTTCGTGAACGAGATCCACTACGACAACGGCGGCGCCGACACCGGCGAGGCGGTCGAGGTGGCCGGAACGGCGGGGACCGACCTCAACGGCTGGTCGATCGTCGCCTACAACGGCAACGGCGGGGCGCCCTACGCCACGGTGGCGTTGTCGGCCACGCTGACCGATCAGCAGGCCGGCTTCGGCACCTCGTCGGTCCCGATCGCCGGGTTGCAGAACGGTGCGCCCGACGGCCTCGCCTTGGTCGACCCCTCCGGTGCGGTTCGCCAGTTCCTCTCCTACGAGGGGGCCTTCGCCGCCGTCGGCGGCCCCGCCGACGGCCTCACCAGCACCGACATCGGCGTGAGCGAGAGCGGCTCTGAGCCCGCCGGGCTGTCCCTGGGCCTCACCGGCACGGGTGACACTTCGGG